>JAJRQT010000196.1 GCA_024280115.1 Bacteroidota bacterium
AAAAACGTTAAAACATTGATAATCAATAGATTGAAAAAATTAGAATAAAAGCATAATAAAATATTTCAATTTCATTTGACTGCTTTCAAAATTTGGAACAAAAGTGAAAAACTCAGAATCAATTATTAGAGGTTCCCTATAGAACAATAGTGTCGGAATATCCGACAGGTAAGGAAAAAACCAAAATCGTAAGTTGCTGTTTTACTGCTATTTAGTTTTTGGCATTTATATTGACTGTTCTCAAATAGTGCTTTTTTTAATTATATTATACATATGTTATCCTACTATATCAAAATCGCATTCAAAAACCTTTGGAACAACAAAAAGTATTCGGCCATCAATATTGCCGGATTTGCTTTTAGCCTCTCTATTTTCCTCGCAATCATCCTTTTTGTGCTGCATGAAAAATCATTTGACCGCTATCATCAAAATAGCGAAACGATCTATCGGCTTATTGATGTAGAAGAAAATAGCAGCTCTATCGACTACAGGGTGAAAGATGTTCTCATCCAACAATATGCAAAAATTAAGAATGCCTGTTTATATCAACAGGTCAATTCAAATATTCCTGTTACCTATGACAATACAGGTTTTTATGTTAAGAATATTTCATCAGTTGACAATGCATTTTTTGAAATGTTTGATGTCGAATTTGTAAAAGGGAATAAGTACCGTCCTTTTGATAATATCAACTCTGTTATCCTTACAGAAAGTAATGCACATATGCTATTTGGAAATGATGATCCGATAGGGAAAGAATTAACCTTGCGGAATAGGTTTCCGCTCGTTGTTTCAGCTATTATTAAAGATTTCCCGGGCAATTCCAGTTTTGATCCCGGAATGATAGTTTGCGCTGACAACGAGAATTTCAGGTTTTCATATAGTTGCAGTAAATGTGATGATTTTAGTACACACATATGGCCATTCAGGATATACCTGCAATTGAATGAAAAAACAGATCAAAGCGCATTACTTTCTTCCATCAATAGCAATCCGGATTTGCTAAATCCGTATGTAGAAAAAGCAGGCCTGATCTCTCTGCATGATATTTATTTAAACGACAAAACGTATGGCAGTCAAACAAAAAGGGGTAATCCGGGGTTAATCCGGCTTTTACTTGCTGTGGCTTTTGTTATTCTGAGCCTGGCCATTATCAATTATATTAATCTCACATTAGCCCAGCAGCAAAAAAGAGGAAAAGAAATTGGGGTAAGGAAAACAATTGGCGCGTCAAAGAAAGATCTGATCATTCAATTTCTTATGGAATCTGTAATTGTTTCATTCATAGCGTTTGGAATTTCCCTGATCCTGTTTGAACTGTTGTACCCACTTTTCAATGATATTTTTAATGTGCCATTAAGACTTTCCGTTTTATTCAAATTTCCAAAAAATATCACCATGTTTTTAGCTGTGCTAACCATCGGACTCATAACAGGAATTTGGCCGGCGCTTTTGTTCTCATCAATTAATCCAACAAGTATATTCAGTAAAAGGATCATTCTCAGAAGCCGTAAGAATTATTCAAGAAATGTATTGACAGTATTTCAATTTACAGTATCTATAGCGCTCATATTTTGTGTAATCGTCATCTGGAAGCAAATTGAATATTCAAAGCATAAGGACCTGGGGTTTAATAAAGATCAGCTACTCCGTATAGATTTGCCTCGCATTTCAGACTCGAATCAGAATGTAGCTACTGGATTCATAGATAAGCTCAGAGACTTTGCATACATAACTGACCTGACGGCTAGCAATGGAGTTCCGGGTCGCATAAGTACCTCGATGAGTGCAAATGTAGATGAAGAGAAAAACGATGGTTTATCCATAATTTTTGCTGATACCTCTTTTATAAAAACATTTGATCTGACCATTCTTGAAGGTCGTGATTTCCTTTATGGGGATAAACAAAAATCTTGCATGATCAATAAGGCAGCTCTCGAATATTTCGAATGGGAAAATATTGAAAACAAAAGATTTAAAAATGGCATGCCTGACGGTTATGAAATAATTGGTGTCCTGGAAGATTTCCATATTAGCTCTTTTCACGATGTGGTGAAACCAGTTGCCGTATTATTGAGTTTTCCCGATCCACGCCAAATAAGCCTAAAAATCTCCGGCGATAATATTGGCGCTACCATGGACTTTATTCAAAAATCCTGGAAAGAAGCTTTGCCGGAATATCCTTTAGAATACCAATTTTATGACGACTGGTTCAATAGTATGTATGAAAAAGAAGAGCGCTTCGGAAAGATCATCAGCTTTTTTGCCATCCTCGCCATCAGTATATCCTGCATTGGTATTTTGGGTTTAGCCATTTTTACTTCTGAAAGAAGAACGAAGGAAGTCGGCATCAGGAAAGTAAATGGCGCTTCTATCGAAAATATCCTTTTCCTCCTGACGAAGGAGTTTACCCTGTGGGTTATAATTGCTTTTGTCATTGCAGCCCCATTGGCTTTTTTCGCTATCAATCGTTGGCTCCAGGATTTTGCCTATCGCACCGAAATATCATGGTGGGTATTCGCTGTTTCCGGATTGTCTGCATTATTAATCGCCTGGGGCACGGTGGGATGGCAGTCGTTGAGGGCTGCGCTGAGGAATCCGGTAGAGGCTTTGAGGTATGAGTAAAGGAGGTAAAAGCTAAAGGCTGAAAAGTAAAAGACAATTAAATTTTAGATATTATGATAAGGTACAATTTTAAGATATTTTTTAGAAATCTTATGCGGGGCGATACCGTTACCTATATCAATATTATCGGACTATCGGTAGGCCTGGCGTGTTCTATGCTTATTCTCACCTGGATTAGGAATGAGATTACCTACGACAACTTCCATTCAAACTACAAGGACATTTACAGGATACAGCTTACGTCGTTTCGGGAAGGAGTGCCAGACGAGCCGTTCCCGATCACTATGGTACCTATCGGGCCTGCACTCCAGGATAATTTTCCTGAAATTAAATCATTTGTCAGGTTGAGGCAATTTGATGAGCTGATCATTCAGAATGATGATAAACCCCATATTGAAAAAAACTTCCTGGC
The DNA here is from genome assembly GCA_024280115.1 of Bacteroidota bacterium. Classification (GTDB taxonomy): domain Bacteria; phylum Bacteroidota; class Bacteroidia; order Cytophagales; family Cyclobacteriaceae; genus JAAUQL01. The sequence goes on from JAJRQT010000196.1 coordinate 3,038, forward strand.
TGTTGACCCGGGCTTTTTTAACGTTTTTTCATTTAAGCTCAAGGAAGGCAATCCAAAAACCGCCCTATCCGGTCCGTATAAAATTGTGCTTTCCGAAACTGTCGCAACAAAAATATTTTCAAATGAAAGCCCTTTGGGTAAATCTGTATTGGTCAATGGTAAAGACCATTATTTGGTGACCGGTGTAGTGGAAAACCCGCCACAAAATTCTCATATCAAATTCAATGGATTAATTTCCATAAGCACACTGTGGCAGGACAACCCTTGCATGGAGTGGGACTGCAACTATTCGTTTTATACCTACCTCCTGCTGAATACCGGATCGGATGTGGGGAAGCTGGAAGGGAAATTTTCTGATTTTCTTTGGGAACCCTTAAATAAAAAATATGCCGAATCCGGATGGAAAGAAGTTGCAAGCCTCATGCCATTTGGAGATATTCATTTCAATTCGACATCAAATTATGAAATGGCCCCGTCAGGAAATATGGGTATGATTTATCTTTTTTCAACAATTGCACTTTTTATTTTAGTGATTGCCTGCATCAATTTTATCAACCTGACTACTGCCCAGGCTGCCAAAAAGGGCAAAGAAATTGCCATTAAAAAAGTGGCGGGCGCTTCAAGAAAACAGCTCATTTCCCAACTCATGGGCGAAGCATTTATTCAGGTTTCCATTGCCCTGCTCTTTGCTATTGTTATTTTTGAATTGGCGCGACCTGCATTCAATGCCCTGTTAAATATACATTTGGAACTCGATTATCAATCGGCAAGTTTTATTATTGGTACTTTTTTGTTGCTCACACTTATCACGATAAGTTCTGGCGCTTATCCGGCTATTTACCTCACCAAATTTCATCCGGTAAGAATATTGAAAGGGAAAGTCTATTCAGGCGCTCATCGTGGCGGATTGAGAAGCACGTTGATCGTTATCCAGTTTACCATTTCTATCGCCTTAATTGCGGGTACCATCATTATTTACAACCAACTGCAATTTTTAACCAACCATGACCTGGGTTTTAACAAAGAAAATATTATTACAATTCCATTGAATAATGACGAAGTCAGGGATCAATGGCAACAGCTCAAGCATGAGTTTAATCAACTTGCGGAGGTTGTTTCAGTAGGGGCTTCCACCTTTGTGCCCGGAGGGGATATGACGAGTAACGGCTATTTGCCAGAGGGCCTTGAATCTCCGATGATGTCGAAGGTGCTGGATGTTGATGAAGACTATCTGAAAACCATGGGAATAGAAATCTTATCGGGACGAAATTTTTCCAGAAAATTCCCATCAGATCAATCGGCATTTATTATCAATGATCAGCTTGCCAAGCAACTCAATTGGACCGATCCTGTGGGTAAAACAATACATAGAAATGGCAAGCACCTCATTGTTGGCGTTGTCGAGAACTTTAATTTCTCATCGCTTCATCACGCAATGGAACCTTTAATAATTACTCAAAATCCATGGGAAGGCATGCAAAGTTATAACCATCTGTCCGTTCGGGTCCATACGGATAATTATCCTGAAATTATTTATAAACTGAAAAATGTATGGGAAAATAAAATTACCTCCCTCCCTTTCGAATTTAGTTTTCTGGAAGACAGGCTCAACGAACAATACCTGACAGAAAAGCGCCTTGGAAAGACATTTATTTATTTTTCAAGCCTTGCTATTTTCATTTCGTGCATGGGGCTGTTTGGTTTGGTGTTGTTTCTGGCAGATCAAAAAACAAAAGAAATTGGGATCAGAAAAACGCTTGGCGGATCTGTTACCGACATCCTTTTGCTTTTGTCAAAAGATCTTACCAAATGGATTTTTATTGCTTTTATCATTGCCATTCCTCTTTCGTGGTTTGCCATGGATAGCTGGCTTAATAACTTTGCCTATACCACGGAGATTAGCTGGTGGATATTTGTTTTGGCCGGCACAATAACAATCCTGATCTCGTGGGCCACAGTGAGTTGGCATACAGTAAAGGCTGCGCTGAGGAATCCGGTGGAGGCATTGAGGTATGAGTGAGGCATTTCACCCCAAACCCCTAAAGGGGCTTAAAGAATCGAGGAATCAAAATAAATGAAAGTGTTACCATGTTTTATAATGCAAGCCCTCAAATTTTTGAAAAAGCAAAAATTCTACGAAAGGATATGACGGCTACAGAATTGAAGCTTTGGGAAATTATCAAGGGCAAGAAAATATTGGGGCTACGTTTTCGGGCACAACATCCAATTGACGTTTATATTGCCGATTTTTATTGTCACCCTATAAAATTAGTTGTTGAAGTTGATGGCGGGATTCACAAATCAAATAACCAAAAGGAATATGATATAGGAAGGTAGGCAGACCTTAATGGGTATGGGATTAGAGTAATACGATTTACAAATGAAGAAGTAAATGATACTATTGATTTGGTGTTACAGGAAATAAATCGAATTTCTGAAGAACAAAAGTTGAAGTTCCCAAGTCTCCTTTAGGGGATTTAGGGGTGGCGGATAGGGCAAAACCTATAAGAGCATTGAGGTATGAGTAATTGAGCGAAAGGCTGAAAGGGTAAAGCTAAAAGCTAATGGCTAAAAGGTTTAAAATAAAAATATATGTTTCTTTATAATTTAAAAATCGCATTCAGGAGCCTGGTCCGGCAAAAGGGAATTTCGCTGATTAATATCATCGGGTTGTCCATCGGTATTTCGTGTACGATTATCCTTTTTCTGATGGTTCATTTTACCAATACGACTGACCGCTTCCATAATAATTATGAGAATATTTTTCTCCTTCAACAAAAAATAATCCTGGCGAGTGGAGATTATACCACTGAACGGGGTGGTGGGGCTACAGGTCCGGCGATGGCTGCTGCTTATCCGCAAATTCAAAACTTTACCCGGCTGGGGAAATTGGGTGAAATGTTACTGATTTATTTTCCAGAAGGAAAAGAGGGCTCGCCAGATCCAATATCATTTATCGAACAAAATGGCGCTGCTGTTGATTCTACCTTCTTCGATGTATTTTCATTCGAGTTTGTAAAGGGAGGACCTCCAAAAGGAATCAATAAAAATAATTTCATCTATCTCACAGAAACTCTTGCTGCTAAATATTTTAATGAAGTAGATCCTATTGGTAAAACAATATATTTTCAAGAAGGTCTTGAACTTACTGTTGCAGGAATTCTGAAAGATATTCCCGATAATTCCAGTATTCAATTCAGCTACCTCGTACCATTCGAAGTGGAAAAAATGGTTGGCAAACCCATTGATGGATACGCCGGGGATATGTTTTTCAGCTACTTCGTATTGGATTCACCGAAATCTGCTGAAATTATCAACCTGGATGTTAATGAATTTCTGGAATCAAAATACGAGGAAACACTGGTGGTAAATCGGTATTTATCTCATATCCGAGATGTTTACTTATATGGAGAAACCAATGCTTTCTGGGGCATCTTTATATTTGGCATGGTCGGTATCGGTATCTTGCTCATAGCCATCATCAATTACGTAAATCTTTCTACAGCCAAATCTATCGACAGGGCAAAGGAAGTTGGCATCCGAAAAACCGGTGGCGCCAGTAGATGGCAATTGATCCGGCAATTCCTCACAGAAAGTATGTTGACCACCTTGGCAGCAGTGAACCTGGCGATACTGATCGTAGAAATAATTTTACCCATCTTCAACAATTCCTTTGACTCCCAGTTGATAATTCCATATCATACACTAACCTTTTGGTTATTTATAGTTTCATTGATTTTGCTCGTTGGGGGGCTGGCTGGTTTTTATCCGGCATTAATGCTTTCTTCATTTAAACCTTCATTAATACTTAAGAATTTCCAAGGGGGAAAATCACAAGGAGCCGCTTTGCGAAGAGTATTGGTTGTTTTTCAATTTTCGATTACACTATTTTTCATTGTTTGCACTGTTTTCCTATACAAACAAGTGTCGTTTGTAGATACCGCAGAACTGGGAATTAATAAAGAAAATGTAATTTATATTCCTACAAGGGGGAAATTGTGGGATAAATATGATGAAATAAAAGGAGAGCTACTGAATGAATCTTATGTTGAATATGTGACGACCACAAGTGAGCCGCCCAGCTATGTGCAACATGGTGAAATAGATTGGGGTAAGGAAAAAGAAAAACAAAATACCGTTGCCCGGATTATGTGGTGTAGCGACGATATGCTTGAGACTTTTAGCCTGGAATTATCAAGCGGAAGATTTTATAACAAGAACTTGCAATCTGATCTCGATGAAGGTATCATCGTGAATGAAGAAATCATTAAGATGTTGAATTATGAAGGTGATCCAATCGGTCAGCGATTCAGGTTTTGGGAACATGAAAAAACCATTATTGGTGTAGTAAAAGATTTTACCTTTTTCCCTATTAACATAGGGGGGAAAGCCATTATTATACCATACCGGAACGTCAACCAATTCATATTCATCAAGACTATTGATGGATTTGATAAAGCATCTTTATCCAGGCTAGAAAAAATAATTAAAAAACACAACCCTGACTATCCATTTGAATATTATATGCTTTCAGATCTCAAATATCCTTTCATGGCTGCATCCAAACAATTGATCCCAATATTACTTTATTTTTCTTTGTTAGGTATTTTCGTCTCTTGCCTGGGCATGTTTGGGCTGGCGTTGTTTACAGTAGAAAAAAGGACTAAAGAGATTGGCATTCGCAAGGTTTTTGGTGCCACCGCAGCTCAAATCACTGTGCTCCTTTCTCGGGAATTTATCAAATTAGTGTTGATTGCCAATATCATCGCCTTGCCATTGGCCTACCTCGCGCTACGGAGTATTTTGAGCTTCTTTGTGATAAAAGTAAACTTATCACCGCTCGTGTTTGCCGGCACCGGATTTTTAATTCTGACCATTGCCTTGCTAACCGTATTATGGCAATCCATAACTGTAGCACGGAAAAATCCTGCTGATTCGTTGAGGCATGAATAGCTGTGGCCCATTATCCATATATAATTGATTATTTTCAATTTGGGCGCACGGACGGGCTGTCACTACTCGCCTGCCACCGCACGAGGCCGTTTCGGGCTCAAACAAACCGCTCCATCCCTGGCGCAGCAGCGGTTAATGTCACTCTGACCCTGACGACAGGAAGGGGAAGAGTCTGGTAAAACTACAACGATAAGTACCTGCAATTCATGGATTTTAGGCACTTTTCAAGAATTCACCCTCGCTAATGGATCGCCTCGTTGATCCTCCGAGTTCTCTATCGAGTGACTCGGAGTGGGAATAAGCGAGGTGCGTCACTCTGAGGGCATAGCCCGAATGAGTCGCCTTGCTATCTGCAACGATTTCCCAAACAGCTAACCGACTCTTCACTACGCTCAGAGTGACGGATGTTTGCAAAGGATGACTTATTTTTCCTTCAAAGAATTAATGACCTTCCTGGTGTTTTCAATTCTTTCCTTCAAACCTTTTTTGTACCACCATGCGCGCCGATTTGCCTGTTCGGAAGGCTCTTTGAGTTTATTTTCTAATTCAACTAAATATTTTTCATTCAAAGAAAGGTAATCCTGAATGGTTGCTTCATTGTGAAATCCGCCATTATTAACAGTGATATAAACCGGTGTCGTATGAGCCACCTGGTTAGGTCCGGCATAGCATCTGGCTGCAATCCAGATTCCCTTTTCAATATTCAGATCGAAGTTTAAAGTCAAATTTTCTGAAGTTTGATCCGAACTCCCCGGAGTTATTTCCCTGATTACTTTTCCATGAGCAATAATTTCCAATTTGGTTAAGGGCACCTGTTCCGCGTGGCCAAATGCTTTTGCATTTATGGTAATTTTACCACTTCCCGACAGGTTAATTTCATCACCGGGAAATTGATCATTTACATTAAATTGGATCATTGGTCCTGAGGAAACGAAGGTGTGTCCCGCAACCATATTTTCTTTCCACGATTTATAATCAAAATTACCATCGAGGTGTGTATAAAACCTGACATTCCCGATTCTTGCATTCCACGAAGGCGCATCCGTCCCGAAATTTGGTCCATCTCCGCACCAAGGAAAATCAGATCCAGCTGTAGCAGTCAGTTTGTATCCAAGATCTAGGTAGTGGTAGTAGTTTTGAGTTAAAAGGGGTCCGCCCTCCACACAAAATTGCAGTAGCTCCAGAAAATCTACCTTTCCATCCAGCACATCCATAGTCATACCAGTAGATCCATTGAAGGACATTCCCTGGTGCGCATATCCCATAATTCCATTCAGCTCATGTACCTGGTCAAAAACTTTATCATAGTAATAATAGTCGTCTCTGAACCTGACAAATTCATCCGCTACCATGGCGATTGTATGCCCGATCTCATGGGTGCGCGGTTCCTCCTGACCTGTGGAAAGCATGCTTTCATTTTCCTTATAAACTCCTTTTTCTCCAAAAGCATATTGAGAAAAGTAAGTCGTGTGATAATCTCCCATCTGCAGCATCACGCCCACATTTAACCCTTCAGCCTCAACCCATTTCAGAATTAGTGGATTTTCCCTTGGCGATCGTCTGATATGGATATGATCATCGGCAGAATACCAACCCAGATCAGACATTTTCACCCATCTTTGCATTTCAAATTTTAATTCTTTCGGCGCTCCCCTCTTTAGATTTATTGTATGAGTCTGATCAAGATATTCCACTCCTTTAGAAAGTGTTATCTGATATTCACCCTCTTGCAAGTCAAGTTTGAAAAATCCATCTACATAAAATGAGCTATCAGGCTGATAACTATATCGTTCCGGCCTGTCGTCTCTCCCATACATAACAGAAATAACTTCGACGGGAAGATGTGTCACATTGCCATTGGCGTCAGTAATTTTCACCCTGACCGGAGTTGGATCTCCACTATCTTGATCGGTTATAGTGACGTTTAAGGATGACTCCTGATTCTGACCTTGTGTATTGAAGGCAGTGAAAACAGTTAGAAGGATTAGAATAGAAAAGCGTTTTTGCAGGATCATGGTTCTGTCAGTTTGTTTATTTAAAGATAACCATCATTTTTTAATATTACCTAAATTCAGCGCATAGGAAAAACCCAACTGTTTTTAAAGTGCCATACTCTTTTACAATTTTATGTATTATTTGGTATTTTGTGCAATAATGAAAAGCCCTTTAATAGTTATCTTTCAAATTGTAACAAAGTAATTCATGGAATCAGATAGTCAAGATAAATCACTCAATAATCGCAAGGTACCATTGGAAATGTCTCCCGAGGAATTTCGAAAGGTTGGTCATCAGCTTGTTGACAGGATTGCTGAGATGTTTACTTCTTTTCCCCAGCGCCCGGTGACTTCCGGGGAATCATCGAAAATCATCCGCCAGGCATTGGGAAATAATAAATTACCCAAAACAGGCACCTCAACTGACCGAATATTTGAAGAAGCGACGAATCTACTTTTTGACCATTCACTCTTCAATGGCCATCCACGGTTTTGGGGCTACATCACGTCATCCGCATCACCTATCGGGGTACTTGGCGATTTATTAGCTTCTGCTGTGAATCCTAATGTGGGAGCTTCGGCACTTTCACCTATGGCGACCGAAATAGAAGCTCAGACAATCCGCTGGATCTCAGAATTAATCGGTTACCCCGAAACAGGAGGAGGATTGCTGGTAAGCGGTGGAAATATGGCAAATCTCGTTGGTTTTTTAGCCGGCCGTACAGCAAAAGTGAACTGGAATATTCGCGAAGAGGGAATGAATGCTGCCAACCAAAAACTACGCGTATATGTGTCAAAAGCCACCCATACATGGATCGAAAAAGCTGCTGATCTTTTCGGCTTGGGCACCAAGGCGATATGTTGGATCGAAACCGATATCAATGAACAAATGGATATTGAAGCACTTAAACAACAAATATTGTCTGATCAGGCAGACGGCTATTTACCTATTATGGTGGTTGGCGCTGCCGGTACTGTGAGTACGGGCGCAATTGATCCTTTGCCTGAAATTGCATCGATATGCAGACAACATGATCTCTGGTTTCATGTGGACGGTGCCTATGGCGCCCCTGCCGCTGCATTACCTGAAGCTTCCGCTCAGCTAAGAGGGCTATCAGAAGCCGACTCTGTTGCACTCGACCCTCACAAATGGTTATACAGTCCTCTCGAGGCGGGTTGCGTTTTGGTAAAGAACCCTCAAACCCTATTAGATACATTTAGTTTTCATCCTGAATATTATAGCTTTGATGGCAGCAAAGAAGATCCTTCTCTTAACTATTATGAATTCGGTTTTCAGAATTCGCGTGGCTTCCGGGCTTTAAAGGTGTGGCTGGGATTGCGTCAGGCTGGCAGGGATGGATACATAAAGATGATTCGAGATGACATCGCGTTGTCAAAAGCATTGTATCACCTTGTTGAAGCACAACCAGAAATCGAGGCTTTAACACAAAATTTAAGCATTACAACTTTCAGGTACGTCCCCGTAGATCTCTCAAATGATGATTCTGAAGCGGGAAAGTATATCAATGATTTAAACCAGGAAATTCTAAATAAGCTGCAAGCCGGTGGTGAATTGTATATATCAAATGCCATAATTGATGATAAATATGCATTACGAGCTTGCATCGTAAATTTCCGTACAACATTGAGTGATATCCAAGCTTTACCGGAAATTGTGATTCGTACAGGACGATCACTTGACGCTGAAATGCGACCGAATCATCTTTCAAATTGAAGAGATAAGATTACCATTTATTCACGGTTGGTCGCATCAGATTGCAATCTGATGCTACACCCTTTTTCCCGACTATCAAAAATCAAAATTGCCATCTCCTATCATTATATCATAATTTCCCTCTCCTAAATTTCTGTTAAGCTTGGCCATAATGGCATCTACATCATCATACGGTCCATTAATAAATAATGGTTTTCCGTTATCACCAACTTCTATTTCATCAATCCCGTCATCTATCAGATCAGGATCAAGTATATATTCTGCCAAAGCAAAATCTTTTACAGGTTTAAAACCGCATTCCTCAGCAAAATCGATTGTCGCATATACGAGATTATGAAAATATTTTGGACTAACCTCCTCAATCTCACCAACGCTGTTGCTTAACTTGTCCTTTACCTCTTCAATTTGTTTGTCATCGAAGTTGCAGTTACAAAAAACACTTTTCACGCCAAGGCAATAACTGTCGAGCATAAGGTTTGTAAACATGTATTTCCCACCCGGTTGCTTTCTGATAATCAGGCAAATAGTAAGTCCCAAGTCGTCATAGCCGTCTGAAACGAGGCATTGATCTATTGGACAAATACGCCCTTTTTCCATGATATATTTTTTGGGAGAGAAGGCATTTTTTTTCATAGTCTGCAATTTTTATTTTCAATTTTATTGCTTAATAATTCCTTTAAGTATGACTTAAAATGTATAGTTATTTTCCTTTTAGCTTCTTCCAATGAGGACAAGTATTTCGGGAATTTGTGTATGTCGCTATGTCGTTCATGCTTTTTCAATAGCTCGTACTAGTCAAATACTGATCTCAATCCTACAGCCTTTTTGTGCGCAGTAGTAAAAGCATCTTTACTACCAAACCACTTCAGAATTTCTTTTTCCTCAACAATAGAATCATTTTCTTCCAAAATACTAATATATGATGAATGCACCCAATCCCCAACATCTTCAACAAATCCATGATGGACAGGGTTATTGTGGATGTAAACGATGAGACCGGTAAAGTAACTATCGTTTATGATTTGCTTGCGTTTGACATTTTGAGCGAACAGACTTCCCATTCGCTCATATTTTTTATTAAAAGATTTGGTATAAGAATTAAAAAGATTAGAAAAACTTTTACTTACTTTTTTAGAAATATATTTTTCATCTATTTCCAAACCTCCAAGGTCTTCGAAGACCTTGGAGGTTTTAAAAGATTGGATATCTTTAATTCTAACCATCAGATGAAAATGATTTTTCATTAAACAATACGCCAGAGTATCCGCCACGGGGTTAATATATTTCACATACTTCTCGAGAAAAAAGCGATAGTTGTCCTCCTCTTTAAAAATATTGTCATCACCATTGGCATGGTTATACACATGGTAGATTTTTGATGGTAGAAAAGGTTGATGGTAAATGGACATATGTGTTTTTGTTATGCTTACTTAATAGAAATAGAATATGTCTAAAGCCTCCTCAGCATCGATTTTCAACTCGAAATTATTGGAATATATTCTATTGAACACATAAAAAATTATACCCCTTTAACGATGAATTAAAAATTCAAATACAGACATTTACTCATGTATTTCTTCCGAATCTGCAAACCAGAATCTCATCATGGCCGAGAATTGTTAAAAGACCTTCCTAATTATTGTCACTTTGCTATCTTGCATGAAATATGATAATCTTTCAATTCATTAATAACCCATGAAATATCTACTCATTATTTTTGTTTTCATTTTATTAAATACAGCCTGCAATCAACCACCAAAAAAGTTTAATGTATTGTTTATCATTGCTGATGATTTGACCTCAACAGGAGTGTCATCCTATGAAAACAAGGCATGCAAAACTCCCAACATTGACAAGCTGGCTTCTGAAGGCGTTCGCTATACAAGGGCATACTGCCAATACCCTGTCTGTGGACCTTCGAGAGCATCGTTTATGTCTGGATACTATCCAAGTGCCACAACGACTTTCGGCTATGTAAGTGGCCGAGAGAATATCGGCCCCGACCGCAAAACCTGGTCACAATTGTTTAAAGATAATGGGTATCACACCACTCGCGTAAGTAAAATATTCCATATGGGTGTTCCGATTGACATCGAAACAGGTTCTAACGGCAAAGATGATGAAGCTTCCTGGACTGAGCGGTACAACAGCCAGGGACCTGAATGGAAGGCTCCCGGTGAAGGAGAGTTGGTACAGGGAAATCCTGATGGAACACTCCCGATACGCGGCGGCAATGTGATGACCATTGTAAAAGCGGATGGAGACGACCTCGTGCATTCCGATGGAAAAACTGCACAAAAAGCAAGTGAACTAATCAGGCAATTAAAAGACTCTACTTTTTTCCTGGCGATAGGTTTTGTGCGACCTCACGTTCCTTTCGTTGCTCCAAAACCCTATTTTGAACCTTATCCGTATGAGGAAGTAATAATGCCGGAAAAAGTTGAAGGTGACTGGGATGACATCCCAAAGCGGGGCATCAATTATGTGACCAGTGTTAATGGAAAAATGAATTTAACACAGGAAAAGAAAGCTGTGGCTGCCTATTATGCATCCGTTTCCTACATGGACGCCCAATTGGGGAAAGTATTGAAAACACTCAAAGAGGAAGGTTTGGAAGACAATACAATAATAATTTTCACCTCAGATCACGGGTATCATCTGGGGGAGCACAGCTTTTGGATGAAAGTCAGTTTACATGAGGAATCTGCACGTGTGCCTCTGATCATTAAAGTTCCAGGTAAAAAACCGGCGGTCTGTAATTCTTTTGTCGAATTAATCGATATGTATCCTACTGTTGCCGAATTGACAGGGTTGCAATATTCTGAATATTTGCAGGGAAAAAGCCTGGTGAAAACCCTCGATGATCCTGAATACAAGGTGAGAGATATGGCATTTTCTGTGACACAGGGAGGCAGGACATTTTTATTGCGGGATGAAAAATGGGCATATATCCAATATGATGAGGACGCAGCTTCCGGTATTGAGTTGTTTGACATGGTAAATGACCCAAAGCAATTTACTAACCTGGCAGAAAATCCTGAATACGCTTCGGTTGTAGCCAGCTTTAAAGACAAATTAAAAGCTAAACTTGTGGAAGTCAGGACCAATGATTTGGGAATAGATTACAGCCAAAAACCGATGTGAATATAAATACAATTAAATTTTAATCCATAAATAATTAGTAATTCATGAAGTTAACTTCATGAATTTCGATAAATTTGTGAAGTTAACTTCATGAATTATCAATGTTGTATCAAAGAACACTTCAAAAAGAAATTGAAAAAAGACTTTTTAAAGGGAAGGTTATCGTTGTTTACGGTGCCCGTAGGGTTGGTAAAACAACCTTGATGAATCAAATCCTCAAAAAATACCCAGAGGGTAAGTATTTAAATTGCGATTTGCTACAATATAAATCGGCACTTGAAACAACCAATAGTGAGTTATTGCATGATTTTATCGGAAACACAAAATTGCTGATTCTTGATGAAGCTCAAAATATTCGAGATATTGGCAAGGTATTAAAAATAATCATCGACAACTTTCCCGACATTCAGGTTATCGCAACAGGATCATCATCTTTTGAATTATCGAATAAATTATCCGAACCACTCACCGGAAGGTCTCGATTTTTTCAATTATATCCTTATTCGTTAGAAGAATTGTATCAAAAATATAATTTGATTGAACTTGATGCCAGGCTTAATAATATCTTACGCTTTGGACTTTACCCAGAAGTTTTTGACCAACCGGAAGAGGAGTCTATTGAGGAATTACTAAATATTGCATCAACCTATCTTTATAAAGATATTCTTCAATTAGACTCGATTAAGAGGGCAGACCTGATTCTGAAGCTCTTAAAGGCCCTGGCACTTCAACTAGGCAATGAGATTTCTTATAGCGAAATAGCAAGATTAATTGGCGAAAATGTACACACCATAAAAAGATACATTGCAATTCTGGAGCAGGCATTTGTTATTTTCAGATTACCTTCATTCAGCCAAAATCTTAGAAAAGAATTGGGGAAAAGAAATAAAATTTACTTTTATGATATCGGAATTGGAAATGCAATAATTATGAATTTCAATTCCCTTGAAAACCGGAACGATGTTGGAGGATTATGGGAGAACTTCTGTATTGTCGAAAGAATCAAACATAATCAAAATCACAGAAAATATAAAAACTACTATTTTTGGAGAACTTATAGCCAAAAAGAAATTGATTATATCGAAGAGTCTAATGGCAAACTTTCAGCTTTTGAATTTAAATGGGTAACAAGCAAATCTATAAAAGCACCAAAGGAATTTATCTCAGCCTATCCTGAATCCAGCTTCAAGGTCATCGATAATAAATCTTACATTGATTTTATTACGGGACGCTAGACGCTGATTTTATTAAAAGAAATTGACTGATTCTATCGCCCAATTTTATACCGGTAGCTATTTCAATTCATTCCTCCAAAAATCCAGATGATAGACAAGGCCATCGGCATACCAGATTTTAGAAATTATATCTATATCACCATCTCCATCAACATCGCCTAACTGTGCTTCATGCCAACCCGGATTATCAAGATGGATAATGGTTGGCCGGAACTCTTCATTATTGATATTATACCAGATAACGCCCCGCTCTTTTAATCCCCTGGGTTTCATGGCTACTTTCCCCCTCATTTCCATATAGACAGCAGGATCTTCCTGCTCCCCGGCAAAAATATCAATATAGCCATCCTGGTTAAAATCAGCCACACCCAACGAATGAAAAGAACCTGTTCCGTCCACATCTCCAGGTCTGGTGGCAGGATCCGGGAGCCGCACGGATTCCCATTCTGTACCATTATTCTTATTTTTCACAATATAAACATGAGAACCACCGGTATCGCAATGGCTATAAATAATATCGTTTTTCCCATCTTTATTTATATCAGAAACCCATGCCCGAATACTTCGCCCCCATGATGCATTTGGAATTGGTTCAAATGGCCAGGTGTGTTTCACCCAACTACCGGTTGCATCACCTGGATTGGCAAACCAAAATCCGGGAATTATTACATCTATATCCTTATCTCCATCAATGTCACCAAACCCATGAGGAGCAACACCCCCATGATCATCATGACCAAAGCTTATTATATTTTCCTGCAGTGATTCGATATTTTTCCTTAAAGACTCAGAAGTATTGTACCATGCAATTTTATGCCCATCATATATCAATATATCATCCTTGCCATTGGCATCAATATCCACTGTGACAGCATCGTGGCCCCCGGCTTTGACTAAGTGTGGTTCCCATGGAGCATCAGGATCTTTATTCAATGATCCCGGATTTCTGAACCAAATACCTTCATACATCACATCTGTCCACCCGTCATTATCCATATCAATGGCCGTTGTACCCAGTGTCCTGGCTAGCGTCTCCCCTGTACCCATTAAATGTTGAATCCAAATTGAATCGTTCTTTCGTTCATACCAATATGCTGATTTTGAATTTCGCCTTGAAATAGCAACATCCAGGTCTCCATCTTTGTCATAGTCAGCCAGCGCCGGTCCACCTGTGCCCCATGAAGATCCTGGCAGAACCGGATCAATACTGAAATGCGTCCAACTTGGATAATTTATATCCTGTGATAAAGACATTGTACAGATCATTGTGCTGAATACTGAAAGCAAAATCATTCTTAAATTAATTGCAATTAAATTCTTCAAATTTGGCTGAATTATGCTCATAACTTTATCAATAATACTATTCATGGCGATCTGGATACTGACAGTCTAAAGGCTTTGATTTAATGTAGTACTTTTTATAATTCAACGCATTCGGGTCCATACACCCTTCCAGGTTCAGTAAGCGAATATTCCTGAAATCTATGGGTTGTCCCTCACTTTGAAGAGCTAAAAATCCTTCAGTGAGCAATTTACCATCAGGTTTAAATACAGGATCGTATCTTTCCACTACCCCTCCCCCAACTTGTGGTTGGGAGTATTGCAAGACAGTATCACCGTTTATAATATGCATGATCAGCGAGTCTCCAAATACAATTAACTCAGCCTTTACCCACACATTCTTATCGTAGGTTTCTGATATGGAATTGATGCAATGATGAGGGTATATCTTCCCATCGTAAACCACTTCGGTGCCAGGTGAGCACATGTTGCCGGTTGGTCTTGGCTTGCCATCTCCCAGGCTTCCGAGAAACTGCATTTCGACAGATATTGGCCAGTTTTGCTCTTTCGGCATTGTATAGGGATCCTGGGAATGAAACATAATACCACTGTTCATTATGGTATAACCCGGGGCGCCGGGGTATAATTCTCCAACAAACCTGTATTCTACTTGAAAACGGTAATACGAAAACGGTTGTTTGTAGTAAAGGTGTCCGAACTGATCTTCAAATTCCTTCCCATACTCATCATAGCGGACTTTGATCATCTCATCTTCTACCCGAAAGGTTTGGCCAAAATTTTCACCGGCCTCATGATGATGAATTTTCGCGATCCAGTCATTGATATCTTTCCCGTTAAATAATTCTTGCCAGTCTTCTTTCGTTGAACCCTCCTGAGCATACAACATTTCGAAAGATAAAAGGAAGATCGGGAATAAAATACTCAGGAACTTTGATTGATTTGCATGACTAACCATGTGAACTATTTTTGGTTTCAATGATGATTAAATTAGACAGGCAATATAAACCCGCAAATTACTGATAGCAAGAGATCAGGGGAATAACCATATCCCCTATTTCTTATTCCAATTTGGATAATCTCATTTTTAATTCATCAAACAAATGTCCATTTTCGTCTTTGTTTAAATTCTCAGTTTATATTATTTGATATGCTGTATAAAAAGTTTGCTTGTACTGTTTTAATCTTCACCCTCCATATTTCTTTTATACATGCGCAGAAAAGCACTTTTCCTGTAACACTTAAACTAACTGTTGAAAAAAGTATAAAGGCCAACATGAAACCAGATGGCAGGTTGTTTTTGTTCCTGTCAAAAAATTCACGCAGAGAACCAAGAACCCAAACCTGGCCTTCCGCCGGAAATTATATCTTTGCCAAAAACATTAAAGACTTCAATGCAAATAGCGAATTAATAATTTCTTCTTCATCGGACCTTACGACAAATGCAAATTGGACTTTAGATAAAGTTCCCGAAGGCACTTATTTTTTGCAACTTTTATGGGATCAGGATATAGAAGAATCCCGGATCGACGCCCCGGGCAATATCTATAGCTTAGTGAAAAAATTGAAAGTTGATCAATCCATGGAATTTGAAATGAGCCTATCTGAGATCATTGGACTAAGGTCATTAGTGGATCATAAATTTGTAAAAGAGATCACATTCAAAAGTGATACCTTATCGAAGTGGTGGGGGAAAGAAATGAATTTGAAAGCTTCGGTCTTGTTGCCATGGAGCTATTATGATCACCCCGATAAAAAATACCCGGTGCGATACAATGTGGCCGGATATGGTGGCAGATATACAAGAGTTAATGGGCTGATAAAAAATAAAACGTTTTCTGATTGGTGGTTTTCGGATGAAGCCCCGGAGATAATAAATGTATTCCTTGATGGTGAAGGGCCTTTTGGAGACAGTTATCAGATGGACTCTGAAAATAGCGGGCCTTACGGTTATTCCTTAATTCATGAACTTATACCACATATAGAGACTACCTACAGGGGCAACGGAAATGCAAAATATCGCTTTACCGATGGCTGCTCTACCGGCGGGTGGGTGTCGCTCGCCTTGCAGCTTTACTATCCCGATGAGTTTAATGGAGCCTGGTCGTATAGCCCGGATGCCATTGAATTTGAGAATTATCAATTGATCAATATTTATAAAGACAAAAATGCCTATATCAATGAATATGGAAACCAGAGACCTGTAGCGCGGGATGTCAGTGGCGAACCGATGATGATGCTGGAGAATTTCATAAAATATGAAAATGTGCTTGGCCGGTCAGATACTTATGTGACTTCCGGTGGACAGTTCAGCGCTCATGTAGCCTTGTACAGCCCAAAAGGTGAGGATGGACTACCGGTGCCTTTATTTGATCCCGAAACAGGCGACATCGATCATGAGGTTGCGGAACATTGGAAAAAGTACGACATGAAATTGTATGCCAAAGAAAACTGGGAAGAACTGGGGCCAAAAGTTCAGGGAAAAATTTACATCTGGATGGGAGATATGGATAATTTCTACCTGAACATGGCAACAAGGTCATTCGATACATTTATAAAATCTACTGAAAATCCCGTTTCAGATGCTGAAATAATATTTACGCCCACCAAAGGGCATTGCGCCAATTATTCACATCGCGTGGCACTGGAAAAAATGGCTGAAAGATTGGAGTCATTAGATTAAATTTATAAATGGACTTTTATCCATAAGCCATTTAACCCTATTTATTCACTGGAATCTAAAACATTGTGCTATATGAAATCAATACTATTAATCAACGCTTTAATAATTCTATTTCCATTCAACCGGGAAGTTGAAGGAAAAGACTTTAACTACATTTTCGAGCAGGGCATGAATGGATATAAATGTTTCCGTATTCCGGCTATAGTAAAATCAAAGAATGGAACCTTGCTGGCTTTTGCCGAAGCGCGCAAGCGATCATGTTCCGATACTGGTGATATTGACCTTGTCATGAAACGAAGTGTCGATGGGGGCAAAACCTGGGGAAACCTGATGGTTATTTGGGATGATAGCGACAATGTGTGTGGTAATCCAGCCCCGGTTGTCGAATACAAAAGTGGAGCCATTTTTTTACTTATGACATGGAACCTCGGTTCAGACCATGAAAGAGATATTATTGCTAAAAAAAGTAAAGATACGAGAAGAGTTTTTGTAACTCAATCCAATAATGATGGAGTTTCATGGCAAACACCAAAAGATATCACGGCCTCCACAAAAAAAGACAGTTGGACCTGGTATGCTACGGGGCCTGTTCATGGAATTCAGATGAGAAAGAATGAGAAATTTAAAGATCGGCTACTGATTCCGTGTGATCATATAGAGGTAGAAACCAAACATTATTATTCCCATGTGATATATTCTGATGATAGGGGTAAAACGTGGCAATTAGGGGGGAGCACTCCTCAACACCAGGTAAATGAATGTGCCATAGCCGAGCTTGATAATGGAGATTTAATACTTAATATGAGAAATTACGACAGGAACAGTAAAAACAGAAAAATATCGGTAAGTAAAGATGGTGGCATGACTTGGGGTAACCTTGAAAATGACCATACGCTCATCGAACCTATTTGTCAAGGCAGCATTCTGAATGATCCTAATAAAAGAAGTAATGCATTATTCTTTTCAAATCCATCCAGCAAGGACTCAAGGATAAATATGACTTTGAGGTTGAGTAGTGATGGTGGAAAAAATTGGTCAAAGAAGATAGTCGTCCACAAAGGCCCCTCAGCTTATTCGGATATAGTAATGACAGATAAAAAGCATATTGCGATTATATATGAAGGTGGCATAAATTCACCCTATGAAGGGATCGCCTTTGAAGAATTTAAATTGTCAGAATTTAAGTGACTTCAGAAACAAATTCATGTCGTTTAGTTAAGAAGATGTTTGTCTTACCTCTCCCCACCTGATCCGGTGGGCAGGCCTTCACCCTCTCCGGAGAGTAATAATAGTAGCTTAGCTAAACGACATTGAATAAACAAAAGTGATATTCAGAAAAACTACGCTCGATATTCGAAACTCCTTTTGGAAATATACTCTTTGATATTCAGTTTTTATTTTTCTTCGGGCTATTTTTCCAGCCACCGGTCAGTAAATATCCTGTAAGCAAGACCAGAAGTATCAATAAATTATTAGTTCATCTACTCTGTAAAAGTGACAATAATAAACACATGAAAATAAATAATTGGTATATCTAAAACTCTAAAGATAATACCTCCGTTGTCACTTATACCATAGCTTTATAAGAGCTAAAAATTTCTTTATCAATTATTAACTAAACCAAAATACCATGGCAACGATCAGATTAGGAGATGAAGCTCCGAATTTTAGCGCACAAACTACAGAAGGCGAAATCAATTTCCATGAATGGCTCGGCGATAGCTGGGGAGTTTTGTTTTCACACCCGGCTGACTATACTCCCGTGTGTACAACAGAGCTTGGTGCAACTTCCAAGTACAAAAAGGAATTTGAAAAACGAAATGTAAAAGTTTTGGCACTAAGTGTTGATGGTCTCGAATCTCATAGAGGATGGATAGTAGACATCAATGAAACGCAAAACACGACCGTAAACTTTCCCATCATTGCTGATGAAGACCGTAAAGTCTCAACCTTGTACGATATGATTCATCCAAATGCTGATAGTAAATTAACGGTCAGGTCAGTATTTGTGATAGGCCCGGACAAAAAGGTAAAATTGACCATAACTTATCCGGCTTCTACTGGAAGGAATTTTGATGAATTATTAAGAGTAATTGATTCACTTCAATTGACAGCATACAGTAAAGTTGCTACACCTGTGAACTGGCAATATGGAGAGGATTGTGTAATTCTACCGGCTGTTTCCAATGATGAAGCAAATGAATTGTTTTCGAAGGGGTTTGAGGAAATCAGACCTTACCTGAGAATAACACCTCAACCGAATTTAAACTAAACTCATATAAAGGGTGAAAAAAGTCATTTGAAGACGACCACAGTGCATAGACAAAAATAAATTGGAGACTAAACAGGTAGAAAAAATAAACCCGGCTGTAAATCATTGATTATCAGCCGGGTTTTAAATTTCGTTGAGGTCTCGGGCGGATTCGAACCGCCGTAAAAGGTTTTGCAGACCTCTGCCTAGCCACTCGGCCACGAGACCCTATTTTAAATAGGGATGCAAAATTACAAAGAATGTCCTTCCATCCAAATAATTCATTTATATTTTGTGCATTTTCATTATCGTGATGCCTCCTGATGACCGATTAAATGTTTCGAATCCACCTTCAATTCTTATTGCCAATAAATGACATTCCCTTAAACATGTGCCTACTTTTTTGTTTACGGGAAGTGAATTGAATTGGAGTTGTTCATAAATAAAAATACAACTGATCGGAAAACAATAATTGCAGAGTAATAAAGGTAATTATCAAAATAGCCTATCTATGTACTTTCTAATCAATTTATTATAATTCAATACTACTTTTGAATATTATTTTTGTTGATGTTTATTTTTTAAAAGGAATAAGCAACCATTTATCAATAAAATAGTTATTTGTTAAAAAATATACGGAATTCATGAGTGAAATCAATCTCTTCAGCACTACAAAGGAGATTTGTGTACTGGCAGACAAAGAACTGATAGACTTCTGCATTTCCAAAGATGAGAAAGTTAAAATAACTCTATTACTGCAAAGTCTTAAAATATTTTACTATTAATCGCATGCTAACAATTCTTTACATTTAAATATCCATTCAATGTTTTCATTATTTAATAATAATCAAATAAGTGGTGTAAATCCGCACATTAGAGAATTTCAAAATCAGTTTTCAGAAAATCAGAGGAAAACAATAATGAGTTGTCTATTTGTTATAGCAAACCTGGATGGAGAATTCCATAGGAAAGAAGAGGAATTTTTTGTGGAAATTGCATCGGTTCTTGGATATAGGTTGACGGGTGATTATTTAGATGACTTCATGTCTATTGGAAGAGAAAGACTTACTAAAATTTTAAATGGGCTTGATGACAGTCAAAAAGATTGGTACATAATAACTGCATACGCAATGGTTCATGCAGATGGACAAGCCCTGGATTATGAATTTCAATGTTTAGAATCGCAATTGAATATAATGGGAATTACAAGACAAAGATTTGAAGAAGTTTTAGCCAAATCACAATTGCTCATGAATAATTAATTCTTTATAAAGGATTATTGATGTGAAAAACCATTTTTATGATTATTCTTTTGAGATCATGGTACTTTTCTACTTTCATTAAAATTTATAAAAATAGCATAGAAACAGAATAACAACAGCCGTAACTGTGTTTGGAATTCCATAAAAAACCATCTGACGAATTGATAATCAGATGGCATAAGCACGCCCGGAAGGATTCGAACCCTCAACCCCCGGAGCCGAAATCCGGTATTCTATCCAGTTGAACTACGGGCGCAGTAATTATTGAACTTCTTTCAAACTCCTTATCTTTTAATCACTAAAAATCTATTTTCTTAATCCAACATTCTCCGCCTTACCGGTAGAGAGAGACGACTATTATTATCTACTTGAACACCGTCTGCGACAGACAAGTACTGCCGCAAACAAATTGCAAATTTGATTAAAAATCGCAATTTGTCCAACTAATAAATGATGTCTTTATGCGAGGACTTCCTTTACTCTGTTCGCAGCGTCTTTTAGCAATACCGCAGACTTTACCTTTAGGCCACTGGCATCAATAATCTCTGCGCCCTCCTTGGCATTTGTGCCCTGAAGTCTGACGATTATCGGAATATCGATGGTCCCAATATTTTTATAGGCCTCTACGACACCCTGCGCTACACGATCACATCTAACTATACCTCCAAACACATTTATAAGAATGGCTTTCACGTTCGGGTCTTTGAGAATAATTCGGAATCCGGCTTCAACTGTTTCGGCATTTGCTCCACCTCCCACATCGAGGAAGTTCGCCGGATCACCACCCGAAAGTTTAATAATATCCATTGTTGCCATGGCCAACCCAGCACCATTTACCATACAACCAACATTACCATCGAGTTTCACGTAATTAAGTCCAACTTTATCGGCCTCCAATTCTAAAGGATCTTCCTCTGTAATATCTCTCATTTCTGCCAGATCCGGATGCCGGTAAAGTGCGTTGTCATCCAGATTTACCTTTGCGTCAACAGCGAGGATTTTATTATCTGACGTTTTCAAAACGGGGTTTATCTCAAAAAGAGATGCGTCTATGGAAGTGTAGGCAGTATAAAGTGCATGAATAAACTTAGACATTTCCCTGGCAACCTTTCCTTCAAGACCTAATTTATAAGAGATTTTTCGTGCCTGATAAGGGCGAAGTCCCTGTCCCGGATCGATCCACTCTTTTATAATCTTTTCCGGAGTTTTGGCAGCAACTTCTTCGATATCCATCCCTCCTTCCGTAGATGCCATCACGACATTACTATTAGTATTTCTATCGAGCAAAATACTGATATAATACTCTTTTGGTTCAGTCTCACCCGGATAATAAACATCCTGTGCGATAAGTACTTTATTTACCTTTTTACCTTTGGGGCCTGTTTGATGGGTGATCAATTGCATCCCTAATATTTGCTTTGAAATCTCCTCTACTTCATCTAAGCTTTTGGCCAGCTTCACGCCCCCGCCCTTTCCTCTTCCACCGGCATGGATTTGAGCTTTTATTATATGCCAGCTTGTTCCCGTCTCCTGGGTTAGTTTTTTTGCGGCTGAGACAGCTTTTCCTGGTGTATCTGCTACGATCCCTTCCTGGATATTTACACCATAACTCTTAAGAATTCCTTTTGCCTGATATTCGTGAATATTCATTATTTCATTTTTAAAGCGAAACTATATGTTTTCAAAATATTTACCAAAGGATAAATCGTGATTAAAAAAAATCATGTTGTTTTTATCACCTTAGTACAAAGAATTCCACGAATTTCTTATGTTTGAATTAATTTTAATGTAGCAAAAGATACTTAATGATTCTCGAAGGAAAACAACTCACAAAATCTTATGGCGAGCTCAAGGTCTTGAAGGGAATCGACATTAGAATCAAGAAAGGTGAAATAGTATCTATTGTAGGTGCTTCAGGGGCTGGGAAAAGCACTTTATTGCATTTATTAGGCACATTAGATAATTCTGATTCCGGTGAACTTAGCATTAAAGGGGAGAATGTCACTAAGTTAAATAACAACCAAATTGCCAGATTCAGAAATTTGAATATCGGTTTTGTTTTTCAATTTCACAATCTACTTCCTGAATTTACGGCACTGGAAAATATTTGCCTACCGGGATTCATCAGTAAACGCAATACAAGGGAAGTTGAGACCAAAGCAATGCAACTTATGGATTTGCTCGGTATCGCAGATAAAAATAATAATAAACCTTCCGAACTCTCCGGTGGAGAACAACAGCGGGCTTCAGTTGCCAGAGCGCTGGTCAATGATCCTGAAATTGTATTTGCCGACGAGCCAAGCGGCAACCTTGATTCAAAAAATGCAAACGAACTCCATGAATTATTTTTTAAGCTTCGCAAAGAACTCAGCCAGACATTCGTTATCGTAACGCACAATGAACATTTAGCCCAAATGGCTGATAGAATTTTGGAAATCAAAGACGGTCTTATTGTCAAATGATTAATAGATTCTGTTATTTTAATGGAAAAAGTAATTAGTCCGCATCGCCTCCGGCAAGCTTATGGCGACCGATGGAAGACAGAAGTCTGGAGTCGGAAGTTAAAAAGTAGAATTATGAACGAAGGGGAAATGGTTAAAACCCTTTGGTTTCTCATTTTTCAGGATTCTCAAAGATCTAATACTTCGGTCTTCTGACTCCGGACTTCGGTCTTTTTAAAGAAACTTCCATTAAACCCGCCTGCCGAGGGCAGGTTTGTGGTAGAACCAATTAATTTCAATTTACGATTTCTATCTATGTCTAAAGGAGTCTGGTTTATGCTTTTGGCTACATTTTTCTTCTCACTGATGAATGTTGCCGTGAAGCTCGTACCTCATATTCCAGCGGTAGAGGTTGTATTTTTTCGCTCTGTTGTTTCTTTAGTTCTGAGTGTTGGGATGTTAAAGGTATCAAAAGTCTCCCTTTGGGGAACCAATAAAAAATTACTGATACTTCGGGGCGCTTCCGGAGCCCTGGCGCTTATCTCATACTTTCGGTTGATACAGGAAATTCCCCTGGCCAGTGCAACCACCATCCTTTTTCTATCACCGGTATTTGCAACAATTATTGGCATATTTTTCGTCAAAGAAGAAGTAAAACCCATTCAATGGTTTTTCTTCATCATCTCTTTTGCCGGCATTGTGATGGTAAAAGGATTTGACGCAAGAATTGGAATTATATATCTTTTGATGGGGTTTAGCTCATCTTTATTTTCAGGTATCGCATTTAATTGTATCAGAAAACTGAATACCTCGGAACATCCACTGGTAATCATTTTCTATTTTCCATTGATCACCTTGCCCATTACAGGCATCTGGATCTATTTTAATTGGGTTTTACCACAGGGCATGGATTGGTTTGTTTTATTTATGGTTGGAGTATTGACTCAAATTGCACAATATTTCATGACGAGATCTTTTCAGTCCGAAGAAATTTCCAAAGTAGCGAGTCTTCGATACTTGGGAATTGTGTATGCTTTGATTTTTGGTTTTGTGTTTTTTGATGAAAGGTTTAATCCATTAGTTTATTTTGGAATGGCACTGACTATCTTTGGTGTTGTCCTGAATATCTGGTTCAAACATACCCAGCTGAAGACTGATAGAAATATTTTCAGTGGGAAATTGATGAATTAATGAAAAATAAAAAGTTTGAAGCCGGAAGACCAAAGTCGGAGAAAAGTGGGATGTTTGACAAATTGGACTTCAAACACAACCAATTCATATTTATGAATTCCACATTTTTAACTCATTATAAGTATCCATAATTATTGAATTATTCATGTGAAATCTATTAAATTTGTTCATAACTAAATCAGATTCAATTATGTCAGGACATAGTAAATGGTCAACTATAAAAAGAAAAAAAGGAGCCGCAGATGCTAAGCGAGGAAAGCTATTCACAAAATTAATAAAAGAAATCTCGATAGCTGCAAGAGAAGGTGGAGATGAACCTGATGCAAATCCAAGGCTTAGACTTGCCATTGCAAATGCCAAGGGTAATAATATGCCCAAAGACAATATTGAAAGAGCTATTAAAAAAGCTACGGGAAGTGATGCTAATCAGTATCATGAAACTAGCTATGAGGGATATGCGACACATGGTGTGGCTGTATTTGTGGAATGCCTGACTGACAATACCAACAGAACCGTATCCAGTGTGAGATCCGCATTTACAAAGCATGGGGGTAGCCTTGGCACCAATGGTTCATTAGAATTCATATTTAATCGAATCGGCGTTTTCCAAATTAAATTAGACGAGGGCATTGATGAAGATGAATTTACCCTTGAAATGATAGATGCCGGCGCAGAAGATGTAACATCTGAAGACGGGTATTTGACTGTAACCTGTAATATAAGTGATTTTGGAGGCATTCATAAAAAATTGGAAGAGCTGGGTGTTGAAGCTGAAAATGCAGAACTTCAACGAATTCCAAATACTCTGGTGACGCTCGATGATGATTCTTTTGGGAAGGTAATGAAACTAATTGACGCTTTGGAGGATAACGATGACGTCCAAAAGGTTTTCCACAACCTGGACATCACAGATGCTCAAATGGAATTGATTTAATGACAAAGGGAATACTCAAAAACCTCTACGGGACTTCCCTCACTTTGCTCACCGATCTCTATCAGATCACCATGGCCTATGGATATTGGAAATCCGGTATGGCTGATAGGGCAGCAGTATTTCATTTATTCTATCGTAAAAACCCATTCCATGGCGGATATGCAATTGCTTGCGGACTGCAATTTGCAATTGACTATTTAACAGAACTCAAATTTGAGGCATCAGATCTTGATTATTTAAAGACACTGAATGGAAATGATGGAAAGCCTCTTTTTGACAAGGAATTTTTAGAATACTTAGGAAAGCTTAAGTTTTCCTGCTCTGTTGACGCCATTCCGGAAGGAACTTCGGTTTTTGAAAATGAGCCATTGATACGGGTAACAGGTCCCTTGCTTCAAGCTCAAATTATCGAATCAGCTCTATTAAATATCATCAATTATCAGACCCTGGTAGCAACCAAATCCGAAAGAATCTGTCAGGCGGCCAAGGGAGCTCCGGTTATGGAATTTGGTTTGCGTCGAGCACAGGGCATTGATGGTGGACTGTCTGCGAGCAGAGCTGCTTACATAGGAGGATGCAGCGCTACCTCAAACCTGCTGGCCGGTAAACTTTTTGGAATTCCTGTAAGCGGAACTCATGCACATAGCTGGGTAATGTCTTTTGATACCGAAATCGAAGCGTTTGAAAAATATGCAGACGCCATGGAAAATAATTGCATTTTGCTGGTAGATACATATGATACACGTCAGGGGTTTGCCAATGCAATAGAGATTGGAAAGGCCTTAAAATCCAGGGGTAAAAAATTGATCGGCGTGCGGATAGATTCTGGTGACCTTGCATATTTAAGCCAGATGGGTAGAGAGATGCTTGATAATGCCGGTCTCAGTGACACAAAGATCGTAGCAAGCAATGACCTCGATGAATATATTCTGGAAAGTCTTCACGATCAGAATGCTAAAATTGATTTGCTTGGGGTTGGAACTAAACTTGTAACCGCCTACGATCAACCTGCATTAGGCGGAGTATATAAGCTTTCTGCCCTGAAAAATAAAAAAGGTGAATGGGAAAGCAAGTTAAAGCTTTCAGAGCAAACTATAAAGATCAATATCCCTGGTATTCAGCAAGTTAGAAGGTATTATAAAAATGGTCAAATGGTAGCCGATATGATATATGATGTTGAGCTCGGCTATTCTGATAATCCAATAATCATAGATCCAAACGATCCCACCAAAACTAAAAAGATAAAAGCAAGTGATTCAAAAGATTTATTAGTGCCAATAATGGTGGAAGGCAAACCTGTTTATGAAAGCCCAAAAATTACCGACATTCGAAATCACGTTTCCGAAGAGGTTAAAAAGATTCATTCTGGAATAAAAAGATTTGTAAATCCACATGTTTATGTGGTTGGTCTTGAACAAAGGTTACATGAAAAGCGTTTGAGACTCATACTAGAACAGAGAAAGCTAATCAGTTGATTTTCTATGAAAGCACTTATTGTTGTTGATATACAAAATGATTTTCTCCCTGGGGGAACGCTCGCTGTACCTGAAGGGGATCAGATTATTCCAATTGTGAACAATTTGATGGATAGGTTTGATTTAGTTGTAGCAACTCAAGACTGGCATCCTGCAGATCATGGAAGCTTTGCCTCAAACCACAAGGGGAAAACACCTGGCGAGCAAATATTACTCTACGGATTTGATCAAATTTTATGGCCGGATCATTGTATTCAAAATTCAGCTGGAGCCAAATTCAGTAAAGAACTAAAAGTGTCACAGATCGATAAAATTTTTCAAAAAGGGACAGATATCCTTATCGATTCATACAGTGGCTTTTTTGATAATGGGAAAAAGAAAGACACAGGTTTGAATGAATATTTGAAAGCTAATAATGTAGATGTTGTTTTTATAGTCGGTTTGGCCACTGATTATTGCGTGAAGTTTACAGCTTTGGATGCAGCTCAATTAGGATATCGTACTTTTGTAATTCAGGATGCCACACGGGCGGTAAACCTTCGTGAAGGGGATTTCGAAAAATCGCTGAAAGAAATGAAATCCGAAGGAATCGGTATATTTAAATCTGATGAAATTTTATAAAAAAAATACCCGGAAGAGACTCCCGGGTATTTAATAATAATTTTATATTCTGAATTATTTTACAGAATCCATATATTCGATAAGATCAACAACTTTTTCAGAGTATCCCATTTCATTGTCATACCAGGAAACTACCTTCACAAATGTTGGGCTAAGCTGAATGCCAGCACCAGCATCGAAAATAGAAGTTCTCGGATCACCGACAAAGTCATTTGATACGACAGCATCCTCAGTGTATCCTAACACTCCTTTTAATTCACCTTCAGAAGCTTCTTTCATAGCTGCGCAAACTTCTTCGTAAGTAGCTTCGTTTTTAAGCGTACAAGTCAGGTCAACCACAGAAACATCCGGAGTTGGAACCCTGAAAGACATACCCGTAAGTTTCCCATTCAGTTCAGGAATAACTTTACCTACTGCTTTCGCAGCTCCTGTTGATGATGGAATAATGTTTTGAGCAGCACCTCTACCACCTCTCCAGTCTTTCATCGAAGGACCGTCAACGGTTTTTTGAGTAGCAGTTGTCGCGTGAATCGTAGTCATTAATCCTTCTGCGATTCCCCACTTGTCATTCAATACCTTGGCGATTGGCGCAAGACAGTTGGTTGTACATGAAGCATTTGATACGAAATCCATGTCATTGGTGTATTTGTCATTATTAACACCCATTACGAACATAGGAGTATCGTCTTTAGAAGGAGCAGACATAACCACTTTCTTTGCTCCGGCAGCTAAGTGGCCTTTAGCATTTTCTTTTGTGAGAAATAAACCAGTTGAGTCAACAACATACTCCGCTCCAACAGCATCCCATTTAAGATTTGCAGGATCTCTCTCAGAAGTTACCCTGATCGCTTCGCCATTAACAATAAGCTGACCATCTTTAACTTCTACATCACCGTCAAATCTGCCGTGAGTAGAGTCGTACTTAAGCATATAAGCCATGTAATCAATATCAATCAAATCGTTGATTCCAACAACCTGGACATCTGATCTCTTAGCTGCTGCACGGAAGACTAATCTACCTATTCTTCCAAAGCCATTTATACCAATTTTAATCATTTACTTTATGAATTTTAGAATGAAACAAAAACCGAGTGCAAAAGTACGATGTCTTGAATAAAAAACAACTGACAATGGTCATGAATTTAAATTCTTAAAGTCCGATAGTTCCTTTTTTATTTTAAAATTTTGCTGGTGTCCGACTAAATCCCCCTTGGAGAAGGGGGCTTGAGGGATTGATATTGAAAACCAATGAGTTATGATTAATTTCAATATTACTTTCAAATTGGGGGTACTTTTTGAGATTTAGTTAAAAACCTGAGTTCGATTAATAATTAGGGGAATAATTTTGATTATTTCTTGTGAAATTTAACGAAAAAGTCATGCGTTTTAGTTATATTAAGTTACTGAATTACAATAACATAACTACATAAAGCATGACTCTTACCG
>JAJRQT010000197.1 GCA_024280115.1 Bacteroidota bacterium
TAACCGGAGAAATCATAGGATTTCAATCTTAGATAAAATTATTGAAAGATGTGTACTACATGAACCTGTGAGCTATGCAATGATTAAATCAAATGCGATCTAAATGGGTAACCCTAAAAAACCATTCATGGAAACACAATGTCTCCGTTTGAATAATATCTTCAACAGTGCTGCGCGTACTGTGATAAAACAAATCGAACCCCGCTTTCAATAATTCTGAAAACTGATAACTCAAACCCTGTATAATTCGATCAAAACACTTGAATTGTAGTAACCCCTTTAATTGCCATAACAAATCTATAATTACAACTAATTCATAAATTTATAGTGTTTTTAGTACCCTGACCGTGAGGCTGAAAATGTTTCAAGTATGTTTTCGATTCCAATAATCGCATTGTGAATAGCGGTATAAAGATCTCACGCATTTGTTGGGTTTCTTCAATTCGTTTACAGACATCCATAGATACCTTGAAAAAATTTATACCTGGGAAGTTTCATTCCGTTTACCTTACTTTTCAAACTCTCTTTTCAAATTGTAAAAATCGAGCAACAGCGATTTACCATTAAATTTATATGTGATTGTTTCAGCTTTTTTCTCTGCATAACAATACGGAGAATCGTAGCGGGCATAGTTTACATTCACCGGTTTTTTGTTCAGCAAAAACTCCTTCCCAAATTCAAGCTCATATTCTTTATTTTTAGACATATATGTCAGAACCAACTTTGTAGAATCAAAACTTACTTTATTTCCAAGGATTCGCTGGCAAAATTCCGCAAAGGATTGATCTTCTTCCCGGGATCCTGCCTGTGTTATCCAATAAGTCCGTTTACCATCCTGAATCAGGTCATCTGTGGTATTTTCCCGATAGCTCAATTTATTTTTACAAATAAAAGCGGCGTAAGTTGTTCCTTCCATACCGAACGCATAATTATTTTCAATATGAACTGAATCAAATTTTTCTTTAGGAAAATATGCGTGTGTATAATCAAGCAGTGCTTTTTCGATAAGTCCTTTTTTCTCCGGAATATTATAAATAGCCAGTGACACATTGCCATCCTGGGCCACATGAGGCAAATGCCCATATCCAACCCAGTAATTAGGCGATTGATTGGGCACATCCTTTTCAAGCGCCGGATGAGTATGAAAAATGCTTGTTGCGTTTCCTATATTCATTCCAGCAACATGATGTTGATCGCCATATGTTCCGGGATGATAATTCTGAACAGAATAGAGTGAATAATCCTTGGTCTTATAAGTATATGTATTTGCTTTCTGAATAGCCACGCCATTTGATTGAGGATTGATGGCCCGGACTATGACCGGTTCCAGGTGCAACCATCTAAGTAATGTGAAGTCAATTATTTTAAAATCTTTCACGAAATCATTCGTAAACATGCTTGCTTTGCGCATCAGAGACAGGGTATTCCTGACAATCTCAGGATTTGTAAATGATTCCATCCCCAACTGCATCATCATACTCCTGTTGTCGCTGCCAAAATATCCTTCATCCTTCAGTTCAATGATATCAAGGCCATTGTTTTGTTTGATAACGACATTATTGGTATCTCTTGCAATTTCTTTCAATACAGGAGGTGGGGTGTATTTTTTAGTTACCACCATCCCATACATCATACCGGAATGAATCAATTCGCCATTTCCCCAATAATACTCAGCAAGCCCTCCCAAATTTACTCCCGGGCCTCCTTTCCGATTCCCTGAATAAGCCCTCCCGGTGACAGAGACGAATGTGTTATCGATGTTTTGAGAAGCTACATCATAAAGAAGCATATCCATGATTATCTTGGTCTTTTCTACGATTTCTTTGTCATTTGCATAATCTATCAGATTGATCATGGCCCCAATGTCTTCCTTATAATATACCTCTGAATAGAATTCAATAAAACCATAATTCCATCGCATCTCCAGCCAATTGAGCGCCCTGGTCCTGGCCTTTGCCATATGTTCCTTCCCGGTGAGGCCACTCGCTGTAAAAACTACACCAGGATATTTTTGTCCGATGAGATATTCTGCAGAAGCAAAAAGAATTTGATGATTTTCACTCCAATAACACATTGAATTCTCACCCGGCTCATCCCACCAATACCTGAATTCAAAAAGCGTCTCCCTGATCTTTTTCATGGTGCTTTCAGGGATCTGATCTCCAAATTCATATATGATTCTAATCAAACTGACCATACGAAAATCAGCACAATCATATTGCCCGTTAATGTATTCCAGTGTGCCATCCAGACGATCCCAGTCAATATCAGTGTTTCCATTTACCAGCTCTCTGTAAATCTGATCCTGCTCCAATCGAATGTCATTTTGAGGTTTTAAAGGATGCGGTTTATAGGATGAGATCCGTATAAAGTCAACTGCCACAGTGGCTACTGCTACTGATGCCAACAGGAATAAAATATGCTTCAATTTGAATTTCATAGTTGTAACTAAATATTTCAGATCTATTTTTAAATTCTCTCCCGTTTTACTGTTAATTTAATGGGTAAAAGCTATTTTTCATTTTTTTAAAATAAACTATTTGTAATGCTTCAATGATTGATTGCAGGAATGCTTTAATGTTTCTATTAAATAAAGTTTTGGCAATGTATCATTTACCAATCCGTTTTATTGTCTTCTCACATTGACGCATTTAATCATTCTCGCATTTAAGAATTAGTCATTTAATCCAGTATTGTCGTTCTCCACTATTTTCGTGGCATTACCATCTCTCCGATCCGTTTTTTAAGAGCTCTTTGGCAATAATTGATCTTTGAATTTGGTTTGTACCTTCATAAATCTGGGTAATTTTTGCGTCCCTGTAGAGCCTTTCCACTTCAAAACCACGGATATACCCACTACCCCCAAAAATCTGGACAGCATTTGCAATCTGCTTTACAGCCATATCACTCGCATAACATTTTGCCATTGAGCATGCAGTCGTTGCGGGCTTCTCATTATCGAGCATCAATGCGGCTTGCTGTACCAAAGCCCGGGCAGCACATATTTCTGTTTGCATATCAGCAAGCATCCACTGAATGCCCTGATTTTCAGCTATGGCCCGACCAAACTGCTCACGTACCAGCGCATATTCAGTAGCTGCATTTAAACCCGCCTGGGCTATACCGACTGCCAATGCCCCAATACCAACACGTCCCTTTTCCAAAACACTCATCATAATGTAGAATCCACGATTCAGTTCTCCCAATAAGGCATCTTCAGGCAAGTCAACATTATCAAAATAAAGACTTCCTACCTGCGATGCCCGTTGTCCCATTTTGTGATCTTTCGGGCCTCTCTTCACACCGTCAGCAACCAAATCTACAATGAATATGCTCATTCCGCGATGACCAAGCTCCGGATTTGTGCGAGCTAAAACAAAACCCACATCAGCGATAGGTGCATTATGAATCCACATTTTACTGCCTGACAATCTCCAACCTGTACTTGTTTTAACGGCGGTACTTTTAATGCCTGACACGTCGGAGCCCGCCTCAGCTTCAGTGACGCAATAAGAAACCAATAAATCATTTTTAAGTACTTTTAGAAGATATTTATCTCTCTGCTCCTCTGAACCATATTTCGTAAGTAAAGTACAGATCAACTCTACAAGACCGCATTGATCTGCAACAGATGCATATCCTTTTGAGAGCTCTTCCATGATGATGGCATAAGCGTAGTTATCTAAACCTACTCCACCATATTCTACCGGAACAGTGACTCCAAATAAACCAAGATCACTCATCTGTTTGTAGATTTCTACAGGAAATCGCTCATCACGGTCCAACTCTTCTGCAACCGGTTTAATTACCTTTTGTGAAAATTGTCTAGTCGTTTCAGAAATTTCAGTATAAATCTCTTTTTCTAAAGAAGGAAATAGCAGCATTTTTTGTATAAAAATGGTTGATTTCGAATATAAGAAATTGAATTAGTTTAGAGTGGATGTTCCAGCTTAAAAAATGAATTTTCTTCAATTATTATTTAGGTTCAAATGTTAATTTAATAAGTAAAAGCTATTTTTCATTTATTTAAAAAAACTACCTGCAATGTTTCAATGATTGATTACAGGAATGTTTGTATTGAATAAAGTTTTGACAATGTATCATTTACCACTCCGTTTTATTGTATTCTCGCTGTGACGCACCTGCCATCCGCAGGTGGGTTCAATCATTTTCGCATTTATGAATTAATCGTATAATCCAGTATTGTCGTTTTCCATTATTATCCTGGTAGTACTATTATTTTTACAAAACTTCTTATTACTTTTTTATTAGATAATATGCTCGTGTCGGAAAATGGTCAGAAATTTTCATACTTCGATCTACGCGGTAATCAATTGCCTCTATTTTATCATTATAGAAATGATGGTCTATGCGAAGAAAGAAAAGAAGGCTGTTAAATGAAAACCCAAATCCATTACCGGCTTCCTCAAAGGCATTTGTGAAATGCCTTTTCAATCTGAAATAATTATAGCTGTATGGTGTTTCATTGAAATCACCACAGACGATATATGGATAAAGACATTTCCCTGTGTGTTCTATAAGCTTGTCGATTTGATAGGATCTCTCTTCAGCTCCGTTCTTAAGCCTGGATATTAGTCTCTTTAATTTTGATTTATAATGTTTAGGATGCTTGTACTGATTAATTTCTAAATGCATTGAGGCAAGGTGAACATTGTAAATCCTCAATGTATCCTGCCCCAATTTAACATCAATAAAAATCCCCGCATTCATTGATCCAAAGCTTTGCCATACATTGCCGGAATCAAGAATATCATATTTCGAAAAAATAGCCAATCCCTGCTGTTTTTCCGGGTCATCTTTTTCAGCAAAATATTCAAATTTATGATATCCATTATCTGTGAATTGCCCGGCGACATCCAGGGGATTCCATTTACTTTTCGTACTGTATTCCTGAATGCATTTAATATCCGAGGTATCCATCGCTGCCCAATTGATCATTTCTTGAGAATACCCGTTATAACTATGTCTTTTTAGAAAATTTTTTGTGTTAAAACCCAAGACAGAAAAATCATATTTAACAGGACCTTTTTCACTCTGAAAGCTAATTGTGATCAACATAAATGGTAATCCAAATAACAATGACAAGAATGGGAAAACAATAAGTCTCTTTTTGAAAAAAGGAACAGTAATAAGTAGGATTAAATTTAATATCAAAACTCCGGGAATAGCATAACTTGCAAAAACAGCCGGCCAGAAAAAAGTTGGCGGGATAAATACACTGATATAACTCAGGATACTTAACGCAACTACAATTGTTAAATACCAATATTTCAAAAAATAATTATTCAACACCCAATATTCTTCTTTAAGCACAAAAATATAAAATTATTTCGCATGAGGGCAACACCAATGATACTCAGTAGATTTCATAATTTTTATTACTATCCTCTCACTATATGTCTTCAAACTGAATCCTTATTAAGCAGTTTCTTTCACTAAGCCCAACAATGATCTCTGTATGGAAAATTTCGAATTTTTCTTTTATGACATAAAGTAGTTAACACTTTCTTGCCATCTTTTGCGCGGTTTTCTCTTACATTTTTTTACGTAAAATTTGTAAGAATATTATTTCACGCAAAGTACACCATGATTATCGCAAAGAGTGCAAAGAATAAATCATCAAATTTGCACACTGCTAAATGAAAAATACTAAAATTTCTTATTAAAAACTCATCATTCATGCTTTCTTTCTCAATGGCACTATTAACTTTGAACCAAATTATTAAACAGCGCTAAGTTCTATTATACTAACCACAGTCACTTTTAATGTTGAATTGAATAATGACAGACTCTCAGGAAAAAAATAGCAATATTAAATCTTTAAGAACCAAGTGGTTATCCTGGACTTTGTTATTCTTTATTTTATATGCGACTTTGAGATACATTGTATTTAAAGGTGTTGATCCGGTTCATTTTCCATTATATATAGTTAACAAAATTATTAGTATATCGGGAATATTTTTCCTTGCGGCAAGCTATGCAATAGGAAAAGCTGAATGGTTAAGCTTTGAAAGTAAATCGAAACAAAATCAACTTATTAAATATTTAGGCCTGGTTGGTTTTTCGCTCATATCAATGCACGTATTCATTTCCCTTATAATTATATCACCTGAATATTTTCCGAAATTTTATGAAGGCAATATGTTGAATTTTAAAGGTGAGTTGAGCATGTTGATGGGAGTTTTCAGCTTATTTTGTTTTACCATTCCAGCAATAGCCACCATCCCATTTATGCAGGAAGCTGTAGGTATAAAAAAATGGCAGAAAGGTCAGCGAATGGGTTATTTAGGACTTTTAACCTCTCTTTTTCATACCGGTGTAATGGGTGTTTCAGGTTGGATTGATATTGAAAAATGGCCTGGATATCTACCGCCAATCACCCTTATCGGAACAATAATTGCAATTATTCCATTATATTTAAAATTCGTGAAAAAGAATAGTGGTTAATATCTTGTCAAGTTTTTGCATCTAACCTCCATATAAAAACAATGAATTATACAATTGGGAAATTACTTTTTATAATAGTTATCATAGGTGCTGTTGGTGGGTGCGAAAATAAGAATCGAAACATCGATACATCGAGAAATTTCACACCTGTTGTTGAAAAGAAAATTACCCTTTTTGGTAGTGAAAATTGTGATCATTGTATTGCATTCAGAAAAAAGATGGATTCAGTGAATATTAAATACGAATTCAAAGATGCAGAGGCTCACGAGAAATATTACCAGGAGCTACTTTTAAAAATCCAGCAAGCCAATTTCAAGGGATATGTCTCTTTCCCTGTTTTAGAAGTCGATAACAAGATTTATGTGAGGCCAGATTTTTCTGAATTTATGAAACTACTTTCAAAATGATAAACGGTTATGTGAGGTTTATTTTATAATAATCTTCAGAAATCAAAGACAACATACTGTCGCACTATTAAGCTTCTTCCTACTATTCCAAATCTGAATTACTGAGTTGTCTCAAAATTGATAAGCAATAGTCCGCGATTTTATTATATTAGGGGCACTATAAATTAATACCTATACTATAAAACTTGTCGAACCCATGAGCATAAAAGAAACCGGTCACCACTTCATAGCAATCATTGGCGGTGCAGTTGCTGGCGCCGAAGCTGCATTTCAACTTGCCAACAGGGGATTTAGAGTGGTTGTATTTGATCAATCGACCTTGCCATATGGTAAAATTGAAGATGGACTTCCCAAGTGGCATTACAAGCTTAGAAATAAGGAGGAAGGTAATATTGACAGAAAAATCGATCACCCGAATATCAGGTTTGTCCCGGGTGTAAAACTCGGTAGGGATATTGATTTTGAAGAGTTGCTCGACTGGGGATTCACAGCAATAATATTGGCAACCGGAGCATGGAGAGACAGGCCATTATCTATTGATGGCATAGACAATTATATAAACAGGGGTCTTCATTACCAAAATTCTTTTGTGTATTGGTTCAACCACAAGCACGAGCCAAATTATAGTGGGCCAAAAATGGAGATTGAAGATAAGACCACTGTCATTGGCGGGGGGCTCGCTTCTCTGGATGTTGCAAAAATCATCATGTTTGAAACTGTACAGAAAGCACTAAAAATTCGAGGTATCGAAACGGATTTATTTTCTTTGGATCATGGGATTGACAAGGTGCTGGAAAAAAATAACCTTACTTTAGAAGATCTAGGAGTAGAGGGATGTACACTTTATTATCGGCGAAGATCTATGGATATGCCACTTTCCCCAATGCCCGCAGACACCCCGGAAAAATTGGAAAAAGCTCAGATGGTCAGACAAAAAATATTGGCTAATTTTCAGAGGAAATACCTTTTTAAATTTGAACCATGTTGCATTCCGGTTGGTAAAATTATTATTGATGACAGGCTCACCGGTATCAGGTTCCAAAGGACTAAAATTGAGAACAACAGGGTAATCCCTGTAGAAAATGATTTTTTTAATGTCGAAACTCCACTGGTAGTTTCGTCCATAGGAAGCATTCCCGAGATGATTAAAGGAATTCCATCGGATGGAAGTATATTTAAAATCTCCAATGCTGAAAGTTGCCAAATCGATGGGTTTGACAATGTTTTTGCCATTGGTAATGCGGTAACAGGAAAAGGAAATATCAATGAATCGGTAAAACATGGGAGGGAGATATCAGCTGAAATCATGGATCGTCACCTGGATTGGCACCAGGAAGATTACGAAAACTGGCACCGTCAGACAGCGGTAAAAGTCGATAAGGACATTTCCAAAATCATTGAAGTTATCGAAAAAAGGAAGTTTATGCCGGAGGCAGTAATTCAGGAAATTATAAACAAAACCAAAGCGTTACAGGAAAAGGCCGGATATAACGGAGATTATTCAAGATGGGTAGAGCAAAATACCCCACCCCGTCTTGAAGATATGCTTTAGCGCAAATTTTATTTTGCCTCTACAGGAATTTTTATTTTAACATCCGACCATTCGCAGACGACCAAAACCTTTGAACCTTCTTCTTCGAACCTGATGGTAAATTGCTCGACAGACTCACTACCATGCTCAACCGGAACTATGGTTTTTAATACATCCAGATCGTGATCCGGCTCTGAATAGCCCCATTGACCATATTCCGAATTCAATGTAATTTCAAATGATTTTTCCCCGGGAACGGCATAAATGCTATAGGAGCCTGCCTTCACATCATTGCCATTGAACAGTACATCCCGGTTAAAACTGATCTCAGTTGCTTCGTTTGCCCCAAGTCGCCAATAAACACCATAGGGCAACAATGCCCCATCTTCCTCAGTTCCAAATATCAATCTTCCCTTTTTTGATGGTCGGCTGTATGGAATTTCAATGACGAGATCATTTTTATTGTATTTCACGTTTCCAGCCGGGCTCAGGGTTCTGTTCCGATAATTTAGATATATAAAACCAACAACCAGAATCATAATAAATATGCCAACACCGATGAGTATTTTCTTTTTCATATAGCAAATTATTTTGGTTTGAAATTTAAATTAGCCGGTAATATATGAATAAATCTTAAAATGAAAATATGAATATTATGCATTTCTCCGTTGATATACTCATTAAAATTGGCCATCGAAAAAACACAAAGGCTGTTTCCTGAAAGAAATCCATTGTTTTTTTAAATTGTGTTTTTTCTCAGCAATCTGAAATTTTTATTGAGACTTAAACTTAATTTCTATATGAGATGGACTAATGAGAAAATTAAGTACTTTTTTACCAGGAATCGATTGGTTATATTTAGTTTTCAAAATATTGAAGCTGAAAAAATAGTTAATAATATAGGGCTTCATATAGAGTCCAAAATATGGGCATAACGACTAAATTGAGAATTGAGCATGTCAAAAAGTCAAAAATGGTTGGGATTTGGAATTGTGAAATTGATGCTGGTCATGATTTTCATTATTGGCTCGAATTCCAATATTGCCATTGCTCAAACAAGTCTGATTCATCTGCATTTTAAAAAAGCCAGAGCAAAAAAAATTGATATCAGGTTTAAACTGATTCACAACCTAATCATCATTCCTGCATTTATCAATGGCTCTGACACCTTAAAATTTATTCTGGATACAGGAGTAAGTTATACAATGATAACAAGTCTGAATGGCGCTTATGGTATTTCTCTAAATTTTGCCCGTGAAATAGAACTATTCGGTTTGGGAAGTGGTCGCGAAGTAAAAGCATATCATTCTTTTGGAAATGTATTGGAATTGCCCGGAATTATCGGTTTTAATCACAATATCATTATTCTGAAGGAAGATTTTGATCATCTGTCGCAAGGCCTGGGAACACAAATCCACGGATTAATAGGTTATGAAGTATTCAATAGTTTCATTGTGGAAATCGACTATAAAACCAGGAAACTCACCCTCTACGACCCGAAATTCTATAAAAATAGGAAAGAACAAAAAAGACTAAAAAAAGCAGAGAAGATCGAAATGGAGTTACACAAACGCAAACCGTTTATCAATGTCACCATTTTCAACGAAGATAATGAATCTGTCGATGTGAATTTGCTGGTGGACTCAGGTGCAAGCCATGCACTTTCTATCTTCAAATCAGCTGACAAGAGGTTGCAGGTACCAGATAATTCTCTTTACACGTTCCTCGGCATCGGGTTGAGTGGAGAGATATACGGGCATATTGGCAGAATCAACAAAATTGAAATAGGTAATTATAAATTTAAAAATCCCCTTATCACTTATCCTGAAGAATCATCAATACAAATATCTAGTTATGCGAATGACAGAGCTGGCAGTCTTGGCGCCGATATCCTAAACAGGTTTACAGTAACCTTTAACTATTCCGGTGGAGAAATGCTGTTAAAACCCAATTCAAACTATAATAGTCCGTTTAAATACAATCTGAGCGGAATAGATATCACCACACCGTACCCGGATGTGCCAGTTTATGAGATCACCAATATCAGAAGGGGGTCTCCTGCATGGATCGCCGGTCTTGAAGAAGGTGATCAAATTGTATCAATCAATGGATTGGAGACTTCAGAATACAGCTTAGGTTATATCATACAGATATTGCAATCCAAAGCAGGCAGAAGACTGACTGTTGGAATCCGGCGAAATGATCAGATTTTTTCAGCAAGGTTTACTTTGGAGGACCCAATAAAGTAGGTTAAAAACACAATAATTTCCGTATTTATTATTTTCCATGGTATTAAACAACCACCGCTGCCTTAAGAACTCCAAAATATATTATAAAAAGGCCTCTGAAAAGAAATAGTATTCAATTAATGGTGATAGTATCAAAACTACTCTTATTTTTGTTTGTTTAAAATTTTATCTGCCTAACCACGGGTTAAACCTATCGTGAAATTTCAAACTTTTTGAAATTAATTATTGAAAATTTTTAGTTATAAATATAAACCAGAAAAGAATGACGAATCAAGCCAGTACCACCATCAAATTTCAGAGTGGTGAACAAATTCCTGTTGAACTACACAAAGTACGCATCGTACAAAAGTTATTTTTAAAACCCATAGACGAGCGCATGGAAGCCATAGAAAAGGGTGGCTACAACACCTTCCTTTTGAATACAAAGGATATTTTCCTGGATATGCTCACCGACTCGGGAACAAATGCTATGAGTGATAACCAGGTCGCATCCATGCTCCAGGCAGACGATGCTTATGCCGGTTCACAAAGTTTCTACCGAATGGAAAAAGCCTTGCGCGATGTATTTGGCAAACAATATGTTTTACCGGTCCACCAGGGACGAGCTGCTGAAAATATCATTTCACAGGTCTTTATAAAAGAAGGAGACGTGATTCCGATGAACTACCACTTTACCACCACCAAAGAACACATGGAGCTAAACGGCGGTAAAGTACTTGAAATTTACACTGATGAAGCGTTAAAAATTAAAAGTGATGTTCCCTTCAAAGGCAATATCGA
Organism: Bacteroidota bacterium; assembly: GCA_024280115.1. Lineage (GTDB taxonomy): Bacteria > Bacteroidota > Bacteroidia > Cytophagales > Cyclobacteriaceae > JAAUQL01. The sequence goes on from JAJRQT010000197.1 coordinate 11,436, forward strand.
TCTCGATAAATTAAAAGGTGTTTTTGAAGAATATGGAAAAGAGCATGTAGCTTTTGTAAGAATGGAAGCTTCTACCAACCTTATTGGTGGACAGCCATTTTCCATGCGGAACCTTCGTGAAGTTAAAAAAATAGCTGATGCAAATGATACTATGGTGGTGCTCGATGCGAGTTTAATTGGTGAAAATGCATATTTCATCAAAAAGCGGGAAGAAGAGTATAAGAACGCATCTATTAAAGACATTTTGCTCGAAATGTGCGGTTACGCTGATATGGTATATTTCTCGAGCCGTAAAGTGAGTTCCACAAGGGGGGGGGGCATTGTTATCGACAGCCACGATTTGTTCCTAAAGATGCGTGACCTGCTCGTGCTTTTCGAAGGATTCCTTACTTATGGAGGAATGTCTGTACGTGAAATAGAAGCCATGGCTGTAGGTATCAATGAAACCTGCGATGACACCGTGATTAGTCAATCGCCATCATTTATTGAATATGCTGTGAATTCGCTTGATGCTGAAGGGGTTCCTGTTATCACACCCGCCGGAGCACTGGGTTGCCACGTTGATGCAAAAGGATTTTTACCACATGTTCCTCAAACTGAATATCCTGCCGGGGCACTTGCTGCTGCATTATTTATTATATCAGGTATCCGGGGAATGGAAAGAGGTACAATTTCCAGTGTTCGCGATGAAAATGGAGAAGATATTCTCGCTGATGTTGAATTACTCCGGTTGGCATTTCCAAGAAGAGTTTTCACTCTTTCGCAAACTATGTTTATGATTGATCGTCTGAAATGGCTTTATAAAAACCGTGAATTGGTAGGTGGTTTGAAATGGGTGGAAGAACCGGCTTTGCTCCGTTTCTTTATGGGCCGGTTGACGTCAACAAATGATTGGCCGCAAAAATTAATTGCCAAGTTTAAGGAAGATTTTGGCGATTCATTATAATATAAATCATAAGCTTAGAGCTTAATATCTTTCAAAGGGAATCAGTACTGATTCCCTTTTTTTTCAGAAAAGATCTAAATCAATTGGGAATTGAAGCCACTATGTGGAAAGTCAACTAATGCTGATTTAGAATAAACCTGTCTGGCGGTAGGCAGGTTAAAAACATTCGATCATTTAAATAAGGAATTCAGAAATAAAATAGATAGATATTAAAACCAATTGAGTGGGTTATAAGCTTTCCATGATTTCAAAATTCTACTGTTCACATGTTCTATTATTTTTTTATTCTTCAATACGGTATAAATACAACTGCTTAGTTATTGTTAATATGTTAGCGCTAGTCGCTTTTTAAGAGCTTATGACAGGTTATAGAGTTTCCCTAAACCACTCAACAATGCTTTTCTCAAGAGATTCATTTTCTCTCAAAATAAAAGATCCATGTTTATCGCCTTCGGCAATTTCTAACTTCTTATTCCCAGATGTTTCAGCATATAATTCATTTGCCCACTGCGCCCGCATACCATTTTGCTCCTCCTTTGAGGCTATGTAAAAAACATTTCGAAAGCTTAGGGGGCCTTTCTGACCACTTAGATTTTGAACTGCCGAAACTTTAGCTGAAATGGAAACAGCGGACTTTACATGATACTTCTCAGATGCCGCCGCAACACATGCCAGGTTGGCGCCAATAGATGCGCCGACTATTCCAATTCTCAGGGAATCTATCCGCGTATCCTGCTCCAAAAATTTAATAGCTGCCAGCAGATCAAATGGAGCTCTGTTGGGATTATTGAATAAATCATTTATATCACCATCATCCTTTGCTGATTTACCATGCTGCCGAATATCATAAGCGAGGATGGCATAACCTTCATCAAGGAAACGCTGCCAAAGAGGCAATGCATACCACTCTTCCATGGATGATCCTCCCTGGTGAATAAGAATGATTGCTGGTGCCGGAGAAATTTTGCCTTTTGGAATTTGATAACCGGCATTGATTCGAATACTATCTTTTGTTAAAAATTGAACTTCAGAGATCCCTCTTTCTTGTTGAGCAAGCAGGGTGACAGAGCTTAAAAAAAATAATGAAAGCGAAAAAATGAATAAATTTTTCATAGGCTATTTAATGATTTTAATAACATGTAATCTAATGTTTAATGCACGTGACGAAGTTATCTATTTACTAACCAAATCACCTTGCAACATATCTTTTAAATTCTTTTTTTCATTTATTTGTAACCAAATCATCTCCTGCATATTCCCATTTCCAAACCTGTCCATCATCCGGATCCTCCATGATTCCCTGAAATATAAAACATTCTTTCTTAAAATAATGGTGGATGCACTTTCTTCCATCAAAGTCCTTGCTGTCACGCGTCTGGCACTTCTTCAATAGCAATTTTAGTGAGGCTCCGGCAGATTTCGCTTGCAAATCTATGGCCTTCTTTTCCAGGCACTGACCCATAGGCTATTTCAATCTTTCCATTCTTTGGAGAACGCTTGTATCCACCGACTCCTGCAACCTCATCTTGATAAAGTGCAAAGTATCCAATCCATGGATAATTGAAACCATTTTTAGGATAAAATTTTTCATATTCATTAAAGACATGAGTACAGAATTCATGTTGTAGGTATTTCTCCAGAGATTTTCTGTCGGTCTCAATGGGTATAAGCTCTAATCTCATATTTTTATTGTCGATTAATATTACCCTGCAATTTACTGATCATAAAAAGTTTGTTGAATAAGTTTCCTGTATAGTTATCAAGTACTCTAAATTATCCATCTTAAATCGAGCGAATACCTTTTTTGAAAAATTATATCAAATAGAGAACTTTTCCGTTCTCTTTTTACTTAATTAGTTAGATAAATTAAATCGATATGAAAATATTAATTTCACTGCTCATCATCTTTTTGAACGTCAATGCTGTTTTTGATAAAAAGGCCAAAGAGGAAACCATTCGGTATATACTTATTGAAGCTCCTTGCAAACCCGGTTTCAATGCTTTGCCCGAATACAAAGACAAGGTCATCATCACTAAAGTATTTAAGGCCAAATTTGAAAATGCAGTAGAGCTCGTAAATGCTGAGAGGAACCTTATTATTGATTTTGAAGTAGCATTGGAAAAAGCATATCCCAACTCCAGAAACAAGGTTAAAGACATTATGATATATATGCTCAATACGGAAAAGGAGGCAAAAGAATTGTTCAACAGGAAGAAGACACGATTTAAAACACTTGAGACAGGTGTTATTGAATTAAAAATCCGATAACGAACAGTTTCCCAGGTTTACACAAACTTATTTTTACTATATTTACTATTGCTGATTATTGCCAAATGCTCATATATTTTTTATTAATTATTAATTTATAACCTAATGCTAATGACTGCTACTTATCCAGAGAAAAAGAACCTTTATCGCCTCCCCTATTCGCTCAATGACAATCCCATTGGTTGGATTGAAGCCACTGATATTTGCAATATCAAGTGCAAAGGATGTTACCGTCTGATCATGGGCGAAGGGCATAAACCATTGGAGCAAATAAAGGAAGAGATCTTATTCCTCCGTAAATGGAGAAATTGTGATAATATCACGCTCGCAGGAGGTGAGCCTATTTTGCATCCCGACATTGCGGAGATCGTTTCTTTTATATCTGGTATGGGAATGAAATCAGTAATTCTAACGAATGGTTTGGCGCTAAACGATGACAAATTAAAAGAAATGAAAAAGGCTGGCCTCCTGGGATTCAGCTTTCATATTGACATCACCCAAACACGCCCGGAATTCAAAAAAGAAAAAATTAAAAGCGAACTCGATCTAAATGACTTGCGATTGAGTTATGCCAAAATGTTACAAAAATTTGGATTTTATGCTCATTTTGGGATTACTGTCACTTCAGAAAACCTTAAAGAAGTACCCGAACTTATTCGCTGGGCAAAAGATAATATATTATTGATCAATGGAATTTCTTTAATTATTTATAGAGGATTGCCGGTAATGCCTGGCGTCAATTATTATGCAAAAGGCCAAAAAGTCGATATGGATTTGGGTACCCTCGGATACACAGTTGATAAAGAAGAATTTAATCAGATATATGTGAAAGCCCAGGATGTCTATGCTGTGATCAAAGAGCATTTTCCTGATTATGAAGCCATGGGTTATTTGGGAGGCACCGCAGATCATACTTCATTCAAATGGCTCTGGGGTAGTTTGTTTGTGAATACAAAAGGAAAAACTTTTGGTGCTTTAGGCAGAAAAACCCTTGAACTGGCACAGACTGTTTATCACTTTACTCACGGTACTTATTTAGTTTATCCCAAGAAGCGTATCGGAAAAATAGTGTTCATCATGTCCCTTGTCGATCCTATTGTCAGGAAAGCTTTATGGAAATTTTTAAAATACTGTATTGTGAATCCTTTACGATTTTTCTATCCGATGAAATCACTTGGAATAGGTATGGTTCAGGCTCCGGACTTATTAGAGGATGGCAGAATTGATATGTGTGATGATTGTCCGGATATGTGTGTATTCGAAGGTAAGCTTGTAAATTCCTGTCGCTTGGATGAGTGCAGAATTTATGGCGATCTGCTACAAATCCAGGTAGAAGATAATGCTCTTTCTAAAGAAAAACCTGTAATTGAAGAAACTGAAATAGAATACTAGAAGTCTCCTCTATATTGAAAAAGAGACCCGAAACGGGACTCTTTTTTTATTTCCAAAGATTTATAATTAGTCCTTGCAAGAAAACTCTGGAAATTTTATTTTTCTCGTCACCCTCACGAAAGTGGGAATCTCATTCTTAGCAAGATAGAGATTCCCAGTCAAGCTGAGAATGACGATGAAGGGAGTTTTCTTGGCGGCTCTAATTAGTAAATCCCAGAATAACCTCTTTGTATCAAACAGCCGGTCCAATTGTAATACATTGAACCTCTGAATTATGTGTCCACTCAGAAAAGTCAGTGTTCATTGATTTTCAACTTTTCCACCCCTACCCCCTAAAGGGGATGTCGTTGAAAATCAACTATCTCTGTAAAGTCCCATGCTTCGCCGACAGATTGACTCTCAGGTGATTTAGGGGTTATTACTTTTCGAAGTGAGACAAACTATTAAACCTTCTAACTATTTTATTCTTACAATTTTGAGTTGCGCTTCTTATTTATAACTCAAGCCATACCCAAATGGGAATAGAGGATTTTCCGAATCAAATGGAACGTCCTCGTATTGTTTTTCTACTGCTTCCATAGATGATGGCAATTCGAAAGGTAGTTTTCCTCCCGGATTAAATTTCCCAAATACCACATCCAATACCGCATCATCACTAGCTCCAAACTCTCCTAATAACCCAATTACATTATTTGCGATCTCCGGCATCACCGCAGGCCTGTCCAGGTACATGCAGATCACAGTGGGTTTTGTCTGCACAATCTCCAATATTCTGGATAATTCGGGTTCTTTGAAATCGAGGTATCCCTGGTGAAACATTGCTTCCATGAAATTGCCATTCATCTGCTTCCATGGTGTTTGTAATCTGAGTACAGCAATATCTGCCTCATCGAGACTATCAACTACTGTGGCATATTTGCTCGCTGCATTTTTGTCGATATTTTCAACATAAATCTTTACACCATTATTCAGTGGAAGCACAAAAGTGCTATCCGCTTTCATCTTATTTTTAAGCAGAACTATAGATTTTCGTTGAGCAATTTTCCCCTTTTCAACAAATTCAGCTTTCCCAACTGTGCTTACAGCAAGATCTTCATCCACATAGGGGTTGTCAAATAGACCAGTCTGAAATTTGGTTTTCAGCAATCTTCTTACAGATTCATCAATTCTTTTTTCAGAAACCTCACCTTCCTCGATAAGCTCCAGAAGTTCTACAGTATTAGAATTTCCTCCAAATTGATCCACGCCAGCATCGATGATCTTTTTGATTCTTTGCTTTGGAGACAAATCATCTACACCCCAACCGGTACTTTCAAAAAGAGTAAAACCAAATATCGAGAATCCCTCTACAATGCCCCAGTCCGTACATACTACGCCATCATAACCGTATTGTTTTCTGAGTAAATCAGTGATGATTTCTTTATTAAAACTCATCCCTACATTTTCACTCGTCTGATTCACAGCTACTCCGTAATAAGGCATAATCATCATAGTCCTGGCTTCGAAAGCAGCTTCAAAAGGCTTTAAGTGATAGTCAAAATTTTTTCCCGGATAGGCCTGATCTGCGCCGTATCTGAAATGTGCATCCCAGCCATCGTCCTGCGGTCCTCCCCCGGGCCAGTGCTTTGTCATGCAAGCTACGGTGTGATCACCAATTTCTTCTCCCTGGAAACCGTAAATATAGGCTGCGGTCATTTTCGCAGAAAGATCAGCATCTTCACCAAATGTTCCATTGATCCGGGCCCATCGAGGTTCTGTTGCCAAATCTGCCATTGGGTGTAATGCTGTTTTTATGCCAACAGCCCGTAATTCCTCAGCGGCGATCTTTCCAAATTCTGCGACCAATGAAGAATCATTTGTTGCTGCAAGTCCAATTGGTTCAGGCCATTTGGAAAACCCTCCACCAAGTAAATCATTCCCCAAAAAATTTTTAATCCCATGCCTTGGATCTGAGCTGATAGTTACAGGAATACCCAAACGATCCTGCTCTGCCAGTTTCTGTAATCTGTTGTACCATGCTGCCAGGTACCTGGTCTCAGGTATTCTAAAAAGGTTAAAATGTCGTATCTGCCCATTGAGCAATATATTGTAGGTCGATACCATATTAAATTTTGCAGGGTCAGGTTTATCCATTATTTCTCCCTGATCACCGACTCCAATAGGTGGATGCCACATTAGGCCAACCTTTTCTTCGATATTCATTTGCGAAAGTAAATCTTCAATCCTCGCATCTATCCCCTGACGCTTGTCTTCATATATATCTAGTTTCCCGTTGTTATTGAGATCGCGAAATGTAAGACCATCAATGCTCAGTTCTTTTTTCTCTACCAGCACAGATTTTGCTGATTTGTTGAGGAAAAAATAATAGAGATTAAAAGATATTAGCGTAATTATAATAATTCCGACAAACCCCAGAAGTAGATAAAGAATAAATTTAAAAAACTTTTTCATTGGTAATTCATTAAAATATTTATAGTAAAAACACGGTGACAAATCTAATTTTCACAATTCGTTATTTCGTCCAAACTTTAATTATTTAGAATTCGGACGTCATTTTTGGTATTATAATTTCTACAACTTTTACTGATAATAGTCTGTGGGAATCATTAATAGGTTCTGGGCTCCGGTTGCTTTGTGTTTTCTATATTGAACCCTTGAAAGTCGAACCTTACAACCTGACAGATTACAATTCCATTAAAAAACACTCTTAACCATTCAGCAGAAATTATTACCGAGTTTGAAATTGATGCATTCAATTCGAGAAAGACTTGCTATTTTTAGGATCGAAAAATCCTGACTAACTTTTGTTTTATGAAAAGATATTCCACAAGTTTACTCCTCCTTTCTTTTATTTGCAGTTCATTTTCTATTTCCAATGCCCAGATAAATGCGAGGCTCCTTCAGCAACCTGATGTTTCTGAGTCCACAATCACCTTTGTTTATGCGGGCGATGTATGGGTTGTTCCTAAAACCGGAGGTACCGCTACAAGACTGAGCTCTCCTGCAGGGGATGAATCATTTCCTAAATTTTCACCAGATGGAGATGAAATTGCTTTTTCTGCTAATTATCATGGGAATACAGATGTTTATGTGATCCCAACAACAGGAGGTACGCCCAATCGCCTGACACAGCATTCATTTGGAGACAAGGTAATTGACTGGCATCCTAATGGAAAAGAAGTTCTCTTTACATCAAGCAGGGAGAGTGGCAGGCAGCGCTACTCTCAGTTTTATTTGGTTCCTAAAAATGGAGGTATGGCAGAGAAGTTGCCTGTACCATATGGAGAATTCGGAACTTTTTCTCCAGATGGAAAACAATTTGCGTATACTGATAAATCCAGAACATCCAGAACATGGAAAAGATATCGCGGAGGAATGGCGCCGGATATAACACTATTTAATCTCAATGATTTCTCTTCGGAAATAATTATTGGAAGTGATGCAAATGATGAGCTCCCCATGTGGTCGGGCGATAAAATATATTTTTTGTCGGACAGGGGTGAACATCAGCGGGCAAATATCTGGTCATATTCCATATCCACAAAAGTACTGAAGCAGATTACGAAATTCAGTGATTATGATATCCATTTTCCATCTATCGGACCAAAAGATCTTGTCTTTGAGGCTGGAGGAAAATTATATTTACTCAATCTGTCCAATGACTCCTATCAGGACGTAGTAGTCAATGTTGTCACCGACCAGATGACCTTACAGCCAAAATTTATTGACGCCCAGAAATTTATTGCAAATGGATGGATCTCTCCTGATGGGAAAAGAGCTGTTTTTGAAGCGAGGGGTGATCTTTTTTCTGTGCCTGCAGAGAATGGATATGTAAAGAATTTAACTCAAACCAGTGGCATAGCAGAACGATATCCTGCTTGGTCTCCGGATGGAAAATTTGTTGCTTTCTGGAGTGATAAATCCGGAGAGTATGAATTACATATTTTGGATTTGGAATCTGGGATGGAGGAGCAACTCACCAATTATGGCGCCGGATACAGGTATCAGCTATATTGGTCTCCGGATAGCAAAAAGCTGGGATTTGTGGACAAAGCTATGGAAATTAAAATCTATGAAATAGATAAAAAAAGAACCGTAGATATAGACCAGGGATTGAGGATGTTCCAGGGCGGTTTAGATAACTTCAAAGTTTCCTGGTCTTCAGATAGCAAATGGATGGCATACAGTAGAACTCTCAACAATGGAAACCTCGCTGTTTTTCTTTATGATATTAACAATTATACCAACCACCAGGTGACAAGTGGTTATTATAATACAAGGAATCCCTCATTCGACCCGGGGGATAAATACCTTTATGTCTTGACCAACAGAAGCTTCGGGCCAAGCTATAGCGATATGGATAATTCATTCATTTATCCAAATACTACTCAACTTGCAGCCATATCCTTACGCAACGATGTACCAAGTCCCTTAGCTCCAAAAAATGATGAAGTAGAAATAAAGAAAGAAGAGGAAGAAAAAGCAGATGAGGACAATGGAAAAGACAAAAAGAAAAATAAAAACAAAGATAAAAAGAAGGACAAAAATGGTAACGAGGAGTCAGAAGAAGATACACCACTTGAAATTGATCTCGACGGATTTGAAAGTAGAATGGTAGTTCTTACGGAAAAAGCCGGGAATTATAATAATATCCAGGCAGTTAAAGGTAGGATGGTTTATCAGAAATTCCCCAACACCGGGTCAGGTGAAAAAAGTAGTTCTGTAAAGTATTTCGATCTTGAAGAAAGAGAAACCAAAACAATTATCAGTGATGTGGATGGTTATAGGATCTCAGCAGATGGCAATAAAATGCTTGTCGCCAAAGAAAGATCTTTCGCAATTATCGATGTAGCGGCCGATCAAAAAATGAATAAAAAGTTAAGGACTGGAGAAATGAAAATGACTGTAAATCCAATGCAGGAATGGAAGCAGATATTCAGAGATGCATGGAGGCTTGAGCGGGATTTTTTCTATGATGAGGGAATGCATGGAGTGAATTGGGAGGAAATGTATGACCGTTATGGAAAATTGATTGATGATGCCACTACTAGATGGGATGTGAATTTTATTCTCGGAGAGTTGATTGGAGAGCTAAATGCCTCTCATACTTACAAACGTGGAGGAGATCAGGAAAACGGCATAAATGTCAATGTCGGCTATTTGGGAGTTGATTTTGAATTGAGTGAAGGAAAGTATAGAATTAAAAAAATACTGAAAGGCGCACCATGGGATATTGAGGCAAAATCCCCATTGGATATGCCTGGGGTTGAAACCCGGGAGGGAGATTATTTACTTGCTGTCAATGGGGTTCCTGTGGATGCCTCCAGCGAACCATATTTTGCATTTGAAGGTTTGGGTGGTAAGACGGTAGAATTGACACTGAATACTCAGCCTATTATTGAAGGCAGTCGAAAGTTAATTGTAGAAACCTTAAAGGACGAAACCAGGTTAAGACATCTCGTCTGGATTGAAACAAATCGTAAGAAAGTAGAAGATGCTACAGGTGGAAAAGTGGGTTATGTTTACGTTCGAAGTACTGGTCGCGATGGTCAAAATGAATTAGTGAGACAGTTCATGGCCCAATGGAACAAAGAAGGACTGATCATCGATGAACGGTTCAACAGCGGTGGACAGATCCCTGATCGATTTATAGAATTGCTGAACAGAAAACCATTGGCCTATTGGGCGGTTAGGGATGGAAAGGATTGGCAATGGCCTCCGGTTGCTCATTTTGGTCCAAAGGTAATGCTGATCAATGGATGGAGCGGATCTGGTGGAGATGCGTTTCCAGATTTTTTTAGAAAAGCCGGTTTAGGACCATTAATTGGTTCCAGAACCTGGGGA
>JAJRQT010000198.1 GCA_024280115.1 Bacteroidota bacterium
GTCCCAAACTTAGTTTTGAAGGCTTCTCTGTCCAATTCTTTTAGTAATTTCATATGCAATATCTTTTCTATAAGATACAAATTAATTACCTGGTTAACAAGCGTTTGAGACTTAAATGGGTAACCCTATTAATTTATTCTATTTTTTAACCATTTCAATAAGTTCGTCTTCGATACTCCAATCTTTGGCTAACTTTAGCATGGCCGTAGCTTCCATTTCAGTTATATATCCTTTTTGATTATTGGCACGCCATACCATATCCAGATAACTCAATCTCTTATCTTTATCAAGTCTGCCAATTACTTTGTTCAGGTATTCTCTGGCACGTTCAAAAGCAGAAATATAGTCATTGGCAATAAACTCATTAGCCCATTTTAATTCCTCTGCGGCATCATATTTTTTGGCCGTTTCATCCAGAATCTTTTGCTCATCTTCATCCAGGCCATGGTAATGAAAAATCACTGATTTTAGAAGTAAAAATGCCTTTTTTTCTTCGCTGTTCATTGAGCAATTATTAAATCATTACAAATATATAAGAAAATGCCTTTCATGAGCTATTATATTAAAAGTTCTTGATTTTGTTAAAATTTATTGCAAGAAATTCCTATTAAATCATTTGTTTGAGTATTAATCATAAGACTCTACGTTCCAATGTATTAAATGATTTAATAGTACGATTAAATAGCAAGCTATTTTAAAATTTATTTGAATTTTATTTAGTTTTTATAACATGATAATTATCTGATTTAATTGGAATTAATTATCATTTATTAATTATTTTTCAATGAGTTTTATATACATTAAAAGCAATATTTTAGCACTATATTGTACGTATAGAATAATGTGCATTTCAATTCAATCAATTAATTATTTTCTCCATTGGGAAGTATGAAAAAATTTACATTTGTCATATGAAAAATCTTTATACAAATTTTCTGTCTATTACCTGTTTTTTGCTGATTACTAATAGCATTTACGCCCAAAAACTCAAGTCCCCTTCTGATTTTCTTGGATACCCTCTTGGATCAAAATTTTCCTATCATCACCGGGTACTGGATTATTTAGAATATGTCGAAGAACAGTCTAAAAATGTTAAGCTAAAGGAATATGGGAAAACCTATGAAGATCGGCCGCTCATGGTGGCTTTTGTGTCTTCCAAAGAGAACTTAAACAGGCTTGATGAAATAAGGGAAAACAATCTTAAACGAACCGGAATTATTGAGGGGCAATTTCATGATTCAGATATAGTCGTAGTTTGGCTAAGCTACAATGTTCATGGAAATGAGGCAAATTCTACTGAGACTTCAATGAAGGTGCTTTACGAACTGGTAAATGGCGAAAACAGCAAATATGACAAATGGCTTGAAAAACTTGTGATTATAATAGATCCATGTTTAAATCCCGATGGAAGAGATAGATATGTAAATTGGTACAATCAGGTAGCAAATTCAATTCCCAACCCTGAATTAGTTTCGAGAGAACATCATGAAGGATGGAATCACGGAAGGTCGAATCATTATATGTTTGACCTGAACAGAGATTGGGTCTGGCAAACTCAGAGAGAGTCTATTTATAGAGTAAAACTTTACAACAAATGGATGCCACAGGTTCATGTAGATTTTCATGAGCAATTTTTTAACAGCCAGTATTACTTTGCCCCCGCGGCTGAACCGATGCATGAATTAATCACCAACTGGCAAAGAGATTTTCAAAAAAGTATCGGAACAAATAATGCAAAGTATTTTGATGAAAAAGGCTGGCTTTACTTTACGAGGGAAAGTTTTGATCTGTTATACCCGGGATATGGAGATACATACCCTATGTATAATGGTGCAATTGGAATGACTTACGAAATGCCTGGTCACTCTGCTGCAGGTCTGGCCGTCAAGACTAACAAAGGGGATACGCTCACTTTAATGGACAGAATTGAAATGCATTTTACTACCTCCATTGCCACGCTTGAGTCTTGTTATGAAAACAGGCAAAACCTCGTGGATGAGTTTAGTAATTATTTCAATAAAAAATCCGGGAATAAAAACAGTTATTTATTAAAATCACCATTTCCCGACAGAATAGACTTGCTTACAAAATTACTGACAAAAAACAATATCATTTACAAAAGTCCATCGGGTTCAAAATCAATTCGGGGATTCTCATACAATCAGGGTGAGGATGTGGACGTTGAAGCAACAAAAGGTGATTTAATTGTACCTATAAATCAGCCAAAATCCACGCTTGTGAAAGTACTATTCGAACGAAATACAAAGTTGGTAGATTCCTTGACTTATGATATTACAGCATGGTCATTACCATTTGTTTACGGTTTGGAAGCGTATGAAATTCATAGTAACCTTAACCTTCAAGCCTATGAGCCAAAACGGTATGATATTACTAAAAGCGATCCGCACCCATATGCATACATCCTCAATTGGACAAGTATGAAAGATGCCCAATTCCTTTCGGAATTATTAAAAGAAGATATTAGGGTTAATTATTCAACTAAAAAATTTCAATACGCGAATGATAAGTTCAATCCGGGGACATTAATCATTACCAGGATTGACAATCCTGTTAAAGATTTTGATCAAAAAATAACTCAGCTTGCAACCAAATTGAGCAGGAACCTAATACCTGTGTTTTCGGGTATGGCAATAACCTCACTTGATTTGGGATCTCAGAAAGTAAAATTTCTTAAAAAGCCTAAAATAGCCATGCTAGCAGGTGAAGAAATTTCCACGTTAAAATTTGGAGAATTGTGGTATTTCTTCGAACAGGAACTCAGGATGCCTATCGATATCATTAAAAAAAGTATGGTTAAAAAAATCGATCTTAACAATTATGATGTTATCGTTCTTGCCTCGGGGAAATACAAGGAATTGCAAGGTGAGGAGGGCTTTAAAAAGTTAGATGAATGGATTAAGAGAGGAGGTCGATTGGTCCTGGTAGAAAATGCTATTGTAGGATTTATCGGGGAAGATAAATTTGAATTGGAAAAGCTGGACGATGAAGAAGATGAAAAAGAGGAGGAAAAAACGGTTTTATACCCCTACAAGGATAGTGAAAGGGAAAACCTTAAAAAGTACATCCAGGGTGGGATCATTAAATTAGAAATTGATAATACCCATCCGTTGGCGTATGGATATGAGAAAATCTATTTCTCATTAAACAATAATCATCAGGTGTATAAGTTTTTCAAGGATGGGTGGAATGTCGGTTATATAAAATCGGAAGATAAAGCCATCGCAGGATTTATTGGTTCTGAATCGAAAGAGAAACTGGAAAACAACCTGGTTATGGGGGTTGAGGAAAGAGGCAAAGGTAAAGTAATTTATTTTGTTGATGATCCGGTGTTTCGGGCTTTCTGGCAAAACGGGAAACTATTTATGGCCAATGCGGTGTTTTTTTAATGATTGATCGTCGCATATATGCACCATATAAAAATCCCTTATAATAAAAAAAGGCTGCTATTAGCAGCCTTTTTTTATTGTATATAAATAGGTTTTAATGTTTATGAAAATAAGCCTTTTCAAAATCCGCGACAGTTGCTCTCAATTTTTCAATAAATCCAAGATCCGTCGTCTGTTTGCATTTCATCGAATAGACTGACATTTTGTGTAATAGCTGTAGGTGTTTTTGATACTTCGCATAGGCATCTTTTTGACCTTCATCAACTATTTTAATCCTTTGATGCAAAAAATATTGGCTGACAATCTCTTGTATTTTTTTTGCGTGTTCTTCTTTATTTACTACCCACCGAACCAATTGATTGTAGTTCGGTTTTGAACTTTGAGATATTTCTTCAATTTGCTTCATGGATTTTTCAATGGTTGTAATATGCTCTTTAATCATGGTGATCCTAACAGAATCAGCATATATTCCACATGGTATTTCACAATGTGCATAGGAACTTTGGTAGCTCATTCCAATAATTGTAAATAGCGTAATAGCGCCAACTAATGTTTTTAAAGAATTGATTTTCATTGGTATTTAATTTAAGGTTTGAAAAATTTATTTGTTTATTATAGATTCAGCGAGGAAGGATTGACTAACTACTTTTGATTTAAGTTATCATTCAATTTTCAATAAGAGTTAAATCATTTTACATTCATTTCTAATGTTATTCATATTTATTTAAGAGGGATCAATATTTTTTTTAATTTCATTGATGCGTTGATAATTTTATTATTAACTATATTTTCTGCCTTTAGTTTTCAAATACATTGGTAAAAAGAATAAGATATTTCATTTTTTTAAAAGATGTCTTCATAATAGCCGTTGGTGCCTTTGGTGGACCGACAGCTCACTTGGCGATGCTATTAAAAAAAATGGTCAATGATCGGGCCTATCTGACGGAAGAAGAACTGATGGAATTGTATGCATTGTGCCAGGTGCTTCCAGGGCCAACTTCTACACAGACGATAACCGCAATAGGTTATAAGATAGGAGGTCCAATGTTGGCTTACCTGACTTTGATGGTTTGGCTAATTCCTGCCTTTTGTATCATGACAACAATTGGAGTTTTAATGTCGCACTTCGATGCGATAAACAAATCGGTAGAATTCACAAAGTTTATACAACCTATGGCTGTGGGGTTTGTTACATATGCTGCTTATGTTATCAGCACAAAGATTGTGAAAACATATGAAGCCGGAGCAATCATGATTATTTCTGCTATCATTTCCTTTATGATGAAATCTCCATATGTATTTCCTGTTTTACTTTTGGGAAGTGGCGCACTTACTGCAATTAAATTTACCGAACAACCTGTGGTGCCTCATAAAAAATTGAAGATTGAATGGTCGAATTTTATACTTTGGATAGGCGTATTTTTGGTAATTGCAGCCGTTGGGCATTTCACTAAAGTATTACCCATCAGGTTATTGGAAAATTTCTACAGAAATGGCAGCTTAATATTCGGAGGAGGTCAGGTATTGATTCCGCTGTTATATACGGAATTTGTTGAATTCAAGCACTATCTGAGCTCCGAAGAATTTCTGACAGGCTATGCCGCAGTTCAGGCAGTTCCCGGTCCGGTTTTTTCTTTTACTGCATATATCGGCGCCCTGTCTATGAGAGAATATGGAATAGCCGGTGAAATATTAGGTAGCTTTTTAGCCTCGGTTGGCATTTTTCTTCCGGGAACATTTTTTATATTTTTTGTGATCAAATTTTGGAATCAGCTCAAAAAATATAGAATCGTCCGCGCATCACTTGAAGGAATTAATGCTGCTAGCTCCGGGATGGTAATTGCTGCAGCATTTTTGTTTTTTCAACCATTGGAGCCAGATTTTATAAATATGGCAATGATCATTTCAACATTTCTGCTTTTGATGTTTACCAAAATACCACCTCCGTTTATTATATTGGTAGGGCTCGGCGCTGGATTTTTATTGACCTAATTCCAGGATTACACCGGATTTATCTACTTTTAGTTTGGATTTAAAACCAACAGGAATTGCACAATTATTCTCACTATGACCAATTGGAAAATCAAATGCAACGGGATACTTGTGGTCAGCAACATGAGATAGTATTATCTCATTCGCATTGTAGCCAAAACTATCTTCATTATCTTTCATATCAGAAAACTGCCCCACAATCAAACCTGATAGGTCATTTAACAATCCGGACCTGCTAAGCTGAACCATCATCCGGTCGAGATTATAAAGTTGCTCACCCACATCTTCGATAAATAAAATGTTATTACCCGTTTTTATTTCAGATGGAGTACCTATAGTGTGGCAGATGATGGAAAGGTTTCCGCCTATGATTCGTCCTTCGCCAGTGCCCTGGCGATTTAGAATATGAGTTTTATTTGATAAAATTAACTCTTCCCCAAAAACGGCTTTTTTACACCAATCCAGTGAATATTGGTTTAAAACGTGAAAAAATGAAGGCATCGGAGCATGGAAGCTTGCGATACCAATGTTATATAAATGAAGATTAAAAGCTGTAATATCACTAAAACCACAGATCCATTTGGGATGGGATTCTAATATGTTAAAGTCAATTCTGTCAATGATCCGCGTAGAACCATACCCACCTCTAACCATAAATAGTGCTTTTAATTCATGGTTATTCAGCATATTTTGAAGGTCTTCGAAACGTTCATCATCCGTTCCGGCGTATTGATAAAAGGAGCTGAAGACATGATTTCCGGTAATAACCTCCAATCCCCAGTTTTTCAATATTTCTATCCCATGCAAAGTATTGGCTTTGTCCACTTTTTTGGCTGTTGCGACGATGCCTACTTTATCACCTTTTTTTAGGAATGGTGGTATGATCATGCGGGTAAAAATAAAAAACCCCTGTTAGTTATACAGAGGTTTTAATCAAATTATAAAATATTCTATTAGTTTTCCGCAGGTGGAGGAGGAGGTTCAATGCCCAAATTTTTCAATACAAGATTAGAAATATTATCCTCTTCCCTACCGTAGAGTAAAATATGCAGACCAACTTCAGGTTGTCCCATATTGAATATATGAGTATATCCATTAGCTTTGGCCACTTCATCAATCGCTTTTTGGATCTTATCATAAGCGGGCTGCAATAACTCGTTTTGCTTTCTTTGAAGAGAAGTCTGTGCATCAGCTCGGAATTTTTCAATAGATTGCTGAAGATTTTGAAGTTCCAGCTGTTTATCGTTCCTTACTTCCGGAATCATATTTTCAGCATTTCTTTGAAAATCTTCTACCTTAGCTTGAAAATCAGCTGCTTTTGACTCCAACTGAGTTGATAGCTGTTTTTCATAATCCTTTAGATCAGCTTCAATTTGTTTTGCTTCTGGCATATTGCCCAATATAAACTCCGCATTTGTATATCCTATTTTAAGCCCATTCTCTTGCCCTTGTGCAGACGCAGCTGCTACTAAAAATGCAAGAATAAAAATCCATCTAGTTTTCATATGTTTAAAAATTAGTAATAAAGTTTATTAATTAGTTATTTTATTTAATTGTATCATTTTCGTCACCGTAACCTAATTCCTCTAGCACATAGTCAGTGTAGTCATGTATAGGATCGGTATAAATCATGACCATATCTGCAGCTTTGTCAAACATTAACTGTATTCTATGCGCTTTGCTTACCTTTTCGGTAGCTTCGAATACTAAATCTAAAACAGGCTTTATCAGTTCCTTTTTTTTCAGGAAGAACAGACCCTCGTATCCAAAAACTTTACTATTGTATTCTTTTACTTCTTCTTCTTTTGCTTTTATTTCTGCCAGCCGTTCGTCCTTCATTTCTTTTGTAAGCAAAACTTCTTCTGCTTGCAGTTCATTATACATACTGGCAATTTCTTTATACATCTGCTGAATCTCGCTCTGCCAGCTTTTAGACAGTTGGTCAATTTCTGCCTGAGCTTCCTTGTACTCCGGCATTTGAGCTAATATATAATCAGAATCTATATATCCAAATTTTTGTGCCTCGGCAAAATGGGTAATACCCAAAATGAAAAACAAAATTATAAATAAATTTCGCATTTTTAAATTTACCTGAGTTGTTGTCCGATTGAAAAGTGGAATTGTCCTCCGCTTGGTGTGTTAGTTCCTGGTAATGTGTCGAACCCATAGCCCCAATCAATTCCCAATAAACCAAATGCAGGCATAAATATCCTGGCGCCAAATCCTAAGGACCGGTAATTATCAAAAGGATCAAAATCACTTAATGTGTGGAAATTATTACCGGCTTCAGCAAAAGCTAAAACAAAAATAGTAGAAGCTGCAGCCATTGTTAGCGGATATCTCAATTCAAAAACAAATTTATCATAGGCTACTCCTCCATTCAATCCATACTCAGGAGGGAGAAATCTTCCATACCCCGGAGGCGTCACTTTGTTATCTTCATATCCTCTCAAGGCAATCAAGTCATACCCGACAATCCAGTTATTTGCGCCGGAAAGTCCGCTGCCACCCATCTGGAATCTGTCAAATGGACCTGTTGGAGCATAACTTGAATAGGTGCCAATAAAGCCAAAATGAGCTCTGGCGCTAAACACAAGGTTTCCGAATAGCTTCTGATAATATTTAGCATCAAACATCCACTTATGGTATTCTACCCAACCATAAAGTTGTTCAGGAGAAGCATCATCGTAGAATGACGGATCTCTGAATAGAGAGTAGGGAGGCGTAAGATCTACGCTTAACGAAATGGATGAACCTGTTCTAGGAAACATTGGCTGATCTATACTATTTCTTGAAATTGTCAGATTGTATTTCAAATTTCGTGCCGTTCCTGTGTTGAAACCAATTTGGCTGTTGCCACTCGATGTGAAACCATCAAAAATGTAATGTGTATAAGACAGACTATTTGACATGGTAAAATAGTCATCAGGCCATTTAAGCCTCTTTCCAAGTCCAGCGCTTACGGTGTTCATTACCATTGAGCCAAGATCTTGCTGAGTGTAAAAATTCTGATTTCTGATCACGGATCGATTTGCTCCAACTGTAAGAGAGTTTGGCTTTTTGCCTCCAAGCCATGGTTCTGTAAATGTCAGTGAATAATTCTGATAAATTCTTCCATTGGCTTGAACCCTTAAAGATAACCGCTGTCCATCACCAACAGGCAAAGGTTTCCAGGCTTTGAAATTAGTAATATTCCTCAATGAGAAATTGTTGAAAACCAGACCTACAGTTCCAACGAAACCATAATAGCCACCCCATCCACCAGATAATTCAACCTGGTCTGAGGGCCTTTCAACAAGTGAATATTCAATATCAACAGTTCCGTCAGCAGGATTTGGTACCGGGTTTATACCGATTTGTTCAGCATCGAAATAACCGAGTTGAGAAAGCTCTCGCTGGGTTCTTATGAGAAGCGATCTGTTAAAATACTGACCGGGTAATGTTTTAATTTCACGGCGTATTACATGATCGTTTGTGCGGTCGTTTCCGGTAATAATAATTTTATTGATTCTGGCTTGATCCCCTTCATATACCCTCATTTCCACATCGATAGAATCATTATGAATCCTGACTTCTACCGGATTTACATTGAAAAATAAGTACCCGTAATCCATATAAAGTGAACTAATATCTTGTCCGTTGGGATTAAAAGTGAGTTTCTTCTGGATCAGTTCCATGTCATAAACATCTCCTTTTCTGATTCCCAACACCTTATTCAAAACTTCATCATCATAGACAAAATTCCCACTCCAGGCTATGTTTCCAAAGTGGTATTTATTCCCTTCCTCAATTTTGATGTTTATATTGATTTCATTAGCATCGGCGTCATAGATGGAATCTGAAATAATTCTGGCATCTCTGTATCCTTTTGAATTATAGTAGGTGACCAGCTTAATTTTGTCTTCCTTATATTCATCATTTTTAAATTTAGACGTTTTAAAGAAATTGACATTTACACTTTCACCAAGATAATTTTTTAAATCTTCCTCAGTGACTACGTAAGATTTTGTGAGGAAAGTCCAGGCACTTTTAAAGGAGGCATTTTTGAGAATTCTAAAACCATCCTGAAAAACATTGAACCTAAGCTTTTCATTCGTTTTCTTGAATTTAGATCTTAATTTATCATCGGTTAGATCAGTATTCCCCTCAAAAGTTATTCTATCAATTCGGACCTTCGATTTTTTATCAACCTGAATATTCAGCAATACGCCATTGGTGATGATGGTATCTTTTTTCTGTTCTATAAGTACCGTTGTATTGAGATATCCTTTATCAACAAAATAGTCTTTAACAGTAAGTTCCGCATTTTTTATAACCGCATCTGAAACAATTTTTCCCTTTATCAGGTCAAGATTTTCTTTAATATCGCTTTCCTGCGTTTTATTTATTCCTTTCAGGAAGATTCTGGTAAGTCGTGGTCTTTCGGTGAGGTCCAATACCAGGTACGCCTTATTGTCCTCAATTTTACTGATATATAAAGCCACATTACCGATAATCCCTCTATCCCAGAGTTTTTTAATTGCACTACTCGTTGTTTGGCTCGGGATCCGGATTTTATCACCGACTTTTAATCCTGAAAGAGAAATTAGTGCATTTTTATCAATAGTTTCAAGCCCTGTTACCT
This sequence comes from Bacteroidota bacterium, assembly GCA_024280115.1. GTDB lineage: Bacteria > Bacteroidota > Bacteroidia > Cytophagales > Cyclobacteriaceae > JAAUQL01. The sequence continues at coordinate 10,024 of JAJRQT010000198.1, forward strand.
TTATTTCGGCAATTTCATATTCCTGCGGGCTTGCATAGCTCAGGGCAATTTTGTCCTCTTTTTGAGTTTTATCGTCGTTGTAACTTCCCACTCCTAACTTGATTTGACCAAATGAATTTTGGTAAATCAAAGTCAATAGCAATGTGAAGGTCAAAAGCCTCATAAAAACTCTATATTTCTTTTTCAATAACTTTTCCAAACCTTCTCTCTCTTTTTTGATAAGCTACTATCGCTTCGTACAAATGTTCCTTTCTGAAGTCAGGCCACAAAATATCTGTTATATACAATTCAGTATAGGCAATTTGCCAAAGTAGAAAATTACTGATCCTCATTTCTCCACTTGTTCTTATCAATAGTTCTGGATCAGGGATGTTTTTAGTACAAAGATAATTGGAAAAAGTATCATAATTGATATCTTCCTGACCAATTGCATCTTTTTTAACATCTTTTAACAAATTTTTTACTGCATTGATAATTTCCCATCTACCGCTATAGCTAAGCGCTAATATTAAATTTAATCCATCATTGCCTTTGGTTAACTCAATGCTTTCCTTTAATTCCATCTGGCAATTTTTTGGCAAAGCCGTAGTATCTCCAATAGATGATAGGCTAACATTATTTTTATTAAGAGTAGATGTTTCTTTTTTGATTGTAGAAACCAACAACTCCATCAACCCCTTCACTTCAATTTTTGGTCTTTTCCAATTTTCCGTAGAAAAAGCATATAACGTTAAATATTTTATCCCAAGTTCTGCACAGGCTTCCGTTGTCTGACGAATAGCCTCCACAGCGTTTCTGTGCCCAAAAATCCTTTTAGCTCCCTGCTTTTTAGCCCAACGCCCATTTCCGTCCATTATAACGGCTATATGTTGAGGTAAATTGCTTAAATCTATCAGACTCTTCATTTAAAAAAGATCAAGGCTTAAAAACGGAGTGCAAAGTTGGTGGTTTTTTTTGGTATTATAAAGGTTTTATTTGCAACACTTTAATAAAAGTCATAGGGGCAGGGGATATCCCAGATTGTGTAGCTTACCGAAAACCCTACAAAATTGAACCAATCTTTATCATATTTATTACCGTATTGATAGTTTTTATTGGTGATATCACCATCAGAAAACCCATCTAATTGGTCAAAAAACAATTTTCTAATGCCTATTTCAAGGCCCAGCGTGATGTTTTTGCTTACAACATATTTGAATCCTCCGCCGAAAGGCAGGGCCAATTGTACAATACTACTGTTACTGAGATCCTGATCGCCACCAAAAAGAGTAAATCCACTGAGTCCTACAAACATATATGGTGACCATCGAACGCCACCTTTTTTCCCTTTGTAATCAAGAAAATTGTATTCAAGCAAACCGGCTGCTTCAATAATGGTAGATTGAAAGGAACCTTGCCTGATTGCCGCGAATGGGTCAATAGGATTTTTATCTGAACCACTGATTAGACCGCCTGCTAAACTGACCCTGACACTGAAAATATTATCAAGATTCATTTTATAGTATCCCAGAATACCAGGTTTTACATTGGTTATAGGATATCCCCGCATCAAATCTCCAGCATAGTTAAATCCTCCAACACCAATTCCAAATTCAGAGAATTGTGCAAACAATGGATTGGATAAAATGATAAATAAAATTATTGTAGGATATCTCAAACTAAAAATATTTAATAAATCAGAACATCTGAGAAACGATTAAATGCGCTAATTAATTTGCAAATATATAAGAAACTTTAAATGAGGTGACGGTAATAAGATCTAATCTACTGCCACCGCGAAGTCCGTCATCATGGCCAAATCCTTTGAAAACATTATATGTTTTTCCATCAAAATTCGATTTATATGAAAAAGTTTCTGTCGATTCATCAATAAGCGTCATGTCTCTCATTTCATTTTTTAAAACCGCTTTTTCTTCCATTGATCTATCGGATAAAGTTTTTGCAAGTTCGTCATCAAATACACCAAGATCTACATAAGAGCTACCAATGTCATCTATATAATCAGACAAAATAAAATTAACCGATGTTTCCACCTGAATATCTATTTTATAACCAACCCTGATTCTAACTCCTAATCCTAATGGGACACCTACCTGAATTGCGCTGTACTTTTTCCCATAGGCAGGACTGTTTTGCCCTTCAGTACCCAGGGGTCTCAAAGCTACCCAGGATCCTGCATTCTCAAATGGTACTCCATCCCGAGATTTCTCAGGAATTTTAGTTTTAGGATTACTGTAATAAAATGAAATCCCAGTCAAAGCGTAAATATTAAAGTTTTTCCTTTTCCAATATTCATACGGATCTTTCAGAAAATTCACTCTGCCGGTCAATGATAACCCTACGAGATCATTTCTGAAACTCAGGTTCCGTATATATTTTCTAATGGAACTACCATCAATATCTGGTGATGTGTTAAAATCATCACCGATTATTCGGCCATATGACAGTTCACTACTTAAGCTAAAAGTACCAGAAAGTTTGTAATTAAGGAAAGCTGAGATTCCGGGGCGGGTGACTTTTATTCCGTTTATAAACGTTTTTTCAGCCGGTGTGGCATCTCCAAAGTAATTGAGTAGGTTTATCGCAAGTCCACCTGTGAAATATTTTGAGTATTTATTTGCGTTTGCATATCCATTTTGCGAAGTATGGCTTTTTCTTCTATACTTATTATGCATTTGCTGAGAAAAAGAATCACATGCAATTAATATTAAGATTAAAATAAAAAATGATTTAATTATTCTCACCTGACTTGGATTTGTTTAGTATATATGAAATTTTAAAACTTGTCACAAGATAAGTATCATTGCTCGATCCACCTCTTCGTGCTGAGCCACTATCCTGCCCGTAACCTATGAATACAATATATCGATTGCCATCATATTTTGAAACATAAGTTGTTGGTTCAGTATTAGATAAAACAAGATCATAATCACGTTCCTCGCCGGTCATCACAGCATATTCTTCCTGTGATCTGTCAGACATTGATTTTGCCATATCACTATCAAGGGCACCTAAATCTACATATTTTCCACTAACATCGTCAATGTAATCTGTAAGCAATAATCTATAATTTATTTCAAAAGTAAAATCCAATTGATCTGAAAGCTTAAAACTAAGTCCGCCGCCGATTGGAACTGAAAACTGTATGTTGCTATAGGGTTTTTTATCATAATAATCACTGAACTGACCTTCCGTTCCTAGCGGTTTCAATGAAACCCATTTACCGGAATTTGGATATCGCTCCCCATTGATCTTAAAATCCGGAACCCTGCCTTTTGGATTGTGATAGAAAACGCTGATGCCTCCGGTGAAGTAAATATTGAAAAATTTTCTCTGCTTGAAATCAAGGAAATTTTTAAATAAATAAAATTGCGACATTACTGACAGATCTAGAACATCATTTCTAAAGCTTAGATTTCTGATATACCTGGGAGTTGCGTTTTTATCATCGGGGTCTGCGGAGCTGAAGTCATCACCAGTCAGCCTTCCATAAAGTAACTCTGCTTTCAGGCTCATCCTGGGTCCATAGCGGTATTGCACAAAACCGCTTATTCCGGGTTTAATTTGACTAAATTCTGTACTTAGGAAATTGTCAGCGGGAGCAAGATCTCCGAAATATGTGAGAAAATTAAATCCACCTCCCGCAGAGAAATATCTATTCTTTATAAAATCTTTCTTTTTTACTCTAAATCTTTCCATTTTCTTGCCATAGCTGTCTTTTTTTTTAGGATTGGTATTTTGACCTATAACAAGTAATGGTGTAAATAAAATGAAGAATAGAAAATATTTAATAATGCGGAACGACATTCGTTAGATTTTAATTTCGGACATCGAGGCCCCAGTTCAATTTTTGCCTTAAGGTATCAACGAAACTATACCCATCGAATTTTATTAATTTGGCTTCAAAATCTTCTTTTTTTATTTCTAACTTCTGGCCAGATTTTATAATTCTTGATCTTGAATCCAATGATACCATAAAATAATTGCTACGGCTCGCAACCTCTAGTGAAATTGTACAGGAATCGGAAACTACCAGGGGTCTTACGCTAAGGTTATGGGGACTTACTGGGGTCAGTACCAAATTATTTGAATGAGGCATTACTACAGGGCCACCACAGCTTAGAGAATAGCCCGTGGATCCGGTAGGTGTAGAAATTATTAATCCATCTGCCCAATAAGTATTTAAGAATTCATTGTCAATATAGGTTTGAACCGTGATCATTGATGATGTATCTTGCTTAAGAACAGTTACTTCATTTAATCCGTAATTGAATTCCTTGAATAGTGGATCGGAGGATTCTACTTTTAGCATCATCCTGGAATCTATTTCAAAATTATTGTTTTCAATACATTCAATGGCCTCTGAGATCAATTCTTTATTTGTTGTGGCCAAAAATCCTAATCTGCCGGTATTCACACCCAAAATAGGTTTTTCAGATTTACCGACATGGGTTATGGTTTCAAGCAATGTTCCATCACCTCCAATACTTATTATAAAATCGTATTGTTCAAAGCTAGATCCAGGTTTATAAATCCCTGCATTTTCCAGGTTGATCCCATTTTGATATGCCTGATCATGAAACGAGTCAGATAAAACAAAATCATGATTTTTATTTCTTAAAAGCTCAATTGTATGTTCAATAACAGGAGTGGTATTGTCAGGAAATATTTTCCCATGAATGGCTACTTTCATCTTTAGTTTGAAAAAATTTAAGGCAATTTAGGAAAATGATTCTTTATATGTTGAGGAAATTTAGGAGGTTATCTAATCTTTCTTTTTCATTTTCGATATTAGTGCTGTCATGGAATTTAGCAATAATTTTATAATCAAATCTCTCGAAGGTGGCTATAACGGTTGTTAAGTCTTCTTTATTTAATTTTAAAGTAAGTATTACAAAATTGGGATCTTTTGGATCCTGGCTAAGATAGGATCCGAGAATTTTTGCATCATCGGATTCAATAAGCCTGCTGATCTCGGCCATGGAATAATCAATAAATCTCATTTCCAGAACTAATATTCCGCCTTGCCCCTGAACGGCCAAAGTATTTGAAAAGGCCTTCATGGTATCCTCGTGCCGGGAAACGCCTTTAAATATGCCTTCGCTGTTAACTATTGCTACAAGTTCGGAATCGCATTCTTTAGCCAACCTGATGATATCAAAAAGGTGTTGATCTTCACTTACGTAACAATGTTCCGATATCAACTTGAAGTCACCTATTTTTTTGTCGAGATCATTACTTTCAAGAATTACGCTTTCAGAGATCAATCCTTTAAACAGTCTTTCTTCTATCACAGGAAGCTGATTGGTTTTTAGTTCTTCCATCCAGATTATTGCTTTTTCTGCAGTATCTGTTGGCTTTAACGCCGGAATCATCTGATTTATAAGCTCTTCAGCTATCATGCAATTATATCTTCAGTTAATAAAAAGTCACTCATTATTTCATTAAACTTTTCTGGTTGCTCCATCATTGGTGCATGACAGCATTTGTCAATGAACCTCAATATTGAATTTGGGATCAACCTGTTAAAATCATGCGCTACCAATGGTGGCGTAATCGTATCATTAAGGCCCCAAATCAATAAAGTTGGTACCTTAATATTAGGAATTTCATTGGCCATATTATGTCTTTGAGCAGACTTGGCGATGGCGACAATATTCAGGCATTTCGGGATACTCTTGGTAGTTTCAAATATTTCGTTGATGTATTCTTCAGAAATACTTTTAGGATCATAAAATGTATATTCCGCTCTTTCTTTTACATATTCATAGCTGCCCCTTTTTGGAAAAGATCCCCCCATGGCATTTTCAAATAGGCCTGAACTCCCAGTCAATATCAATTTTTTAACTGTTTCTTGTCTCTTTAAAGTGTATATCAGCCCAACGTGTCCGCCAAGAGAATTGCCCATAAGATTGATGTTGTTCAATTTTTTCAGATCAATAAATCCTTCCAGATAATTTACTAGTGCATCAAGGCCTAACTTTCTAAAAGGCAAATCATAAATTGGTAACATCGGTATTATAATTCTGAATTGATGTTTAAATGTTTCAATTACAGCATCCCAATTGCTTAGGGCGCCAAAAAGCCCATGAAGTAGTATCAGGTTTTCACCGGAACCTTCTTCAATGTATTTATATTTACCCGTTTCCTTTAATTTATAAGACATCTAAATTTTAAGTATCTAACGTTCTGATTGAAAAATAGTCTTATTTTATAAATAATTCAATTGGATAGTGAATTTATATTCTTCCAGTTACGTAAAATATCCAAACCATATTGCGTTAATACAGCCTCAGGATGAAATTGTAATCCGTAAATGGGTAATTCCTTATGACGAATTGCCATTACCTCTTCTTCCTTTGTCAATGATATAACAAAAATTTCGTCTGAAAGGTTGTGGCAAATAAGCGAGTGGTACCTGACAACCTCAAATGAAGTAGGCAGGTTGCTGAAAATTTCATCACTCATATTGAATATTACTGATGTTTTACCATGCATGGGTTTTTTAGCCTTTTTCAAAGATCCACCAAAAAACTCACCTATCGCCTGGTGTCCCAGGCATATACCTAGAATAGGTTTTTTATCGTGATAAAAGTCTATAATCTTCATTAAATTACCAGCAGCGGTAGGCACTCCCGGCCCGGGAGAAAGTACTACAGCTTCATACTTTTCATTTAACAGGTCTTTTACCGGGTCGTTGTTTCTCAGCACTTTAACCGCGAGATCAAGCTGATTGAAATAATCGACAAGGTTGTAGGTAAAAGAGTCAAAATTGTCTATTACCAATATCAAGATGTGAAGCTTTCAAATAGTTCTTCCAATGTTTTAATGAAACTTTCGAAAGAGGGGAATATTGTGGAAATAAAACTGCTGACCTGGCTGGAAAACTTTTCAACTACCGGTAGAATTTTTGAGTTGTCAGTGAAACTGTCAGGTAAATTAATGCTGAGCCCGGACATTACCCAGAGTAAAATACTGACTGCCAAAGCCCATTTTGCCACACCTATCAATGCTCCGGCAAGATTATCTACGACGCCAAATGGGGTCCAGTCAATGGCTTTCTTAAGGATTTTCCCGATCATATTAACGACAATCAGAATCAGAATAAAAAGCACCATAAAGGCTACAAATGGCAAGAAATTACCTAAACCGTCATAAACTCTGGAGACATACTCCATTCCTATATGTAACAGTTTAAAGCCGCCAAGAATCGCCAGTACAAATGCGACAATAGCTATAAGTTCAAGGATTAATCCCTTTTTATATCCACTGTAAGCGCCAATCAACAGGATAATACCAATAATAATATCTGCGGTACTCAATTTAATTCAGGAAAGAAGTTTTTTAACTATTTGTGAGATTGTTTTACCATCAGCCTTGCCAGCTAATTCCTTTGACGAGATTCCCATGACTTTTCCCATGTCTTTCATGGAGGAGGCCCCTGTTTTATTTATGATCTCTTTTATTTTTTCTTCCAGTTCATCTTCCGAAAGCTGCTCAGGTAAATATCTTTTTATGACATCTAACTCTGCCTGTTCTACATCGGCAAGATCATCTCTTTTTTGTTCCCGGTAAAGCGCAATACTGTCAGTTCTTTGTTTGGACGCTTTTTGAAGAATTTTCATTTCAGCATCCTGACTTAAAGAATCACCCGCACCCTTTTCTGTAAGAGCTAATAATATCATGGATTTGATAGCTCTAAGTGCACGGAGATCATCTTTTTTCTTATTGATCATGGCTTTTTTTATATCGGCCTCTACTTGTTCTTTTAAACTCATAATTAATATCCTTATCTTGCCCCAAAGTTATATAATTATCCCGAAAAAGATATGACTAAGCTAAGTGTTAATATAAATAAGATTGCCACACTCAGAAATGCCAGGGGAGGTAATATGCCCAATGTAGTTAAAGTGGCTATTGATTGTGAGAAATTTGGTGCCGAGGGAATTACTGTTCATCCGAGACCAGATGAGCGACACATTACTTACCAGGATGTGCTTGATTTAAAGGAGGTCGTAACAACAGAATTTAATATAGAAGGTTTTCCCGATGACAGATATCTTGAATTGGTTAAAAGAGTTAAACCTCATCAGGCAACGTTGGTGCCGGATCCGCCTGATGCCATTACATCAAATGCCGGTTGGGATACAATTAATAATAAAGATTTTCTCAGTAGTATTATTAACGAGTTGAAAGCGGAAGGAATCAGAACTTCTATTTTTGTAGAGCCAAAGATTGAAATAATAGATGCTGCCAGAGAAATTGAAACAGACCGGATAGAGCTTTATACGGAACCATATGCTGAAAATTATCATACAGACAGGGTTGAGGCAATAAAAGACTTTGCGATAGCAGCTAACAGAGCCAATACTTTAGGAATAGGCATCAATGCTGGTCACGATCTGAATCTTGAAAATCTCCATTATCTGAAAGAGTTAATTCCATTTTTAGATGAGGTTTCCATAGGTCATGCATTAATTTGTGATGCACTGTATTATGGATTACAAAATACCATTCAGATGTACAAAAGAAATTTACTATTGAACTAATAATTTTTTTATGAATAAATCAATGACCGGTTACGGGCAGGCCCGTTATGAAGATGAAGATTTTTCCATAGCTGTGGAAGTAAAAACGCTGAACTCTAAATTTTTAGATATAGGTATTCGTATTCCAAAAATTCTCAACGATAAAGAATTGGAGATAAGGAACCTTGTAAGTGCAAAGATAAAACGTGGAAAAGTGAGTATGATGTTGGAGTATTCTAAAAAGGGAAATTCCGTCTCACAAATAAGTATTAACCAAAATCTGTTTCAACAGTATTTGGATCACTTAAAAGAACTTGCTGATAGTGTAGATTCCAAAAGTGATGATTTATTTAAAATGGCTGTCCAGTTTCCTGATGTTATTTCGACAATAGAAGGTGACAATGATAATAATAAGGAATGGTTACTTATTCTTCCAGTAATAAAAAAGGCAATTGAAAACTGCAATGATTACAGAGAAAAAGAGGGGAGTGTACTTTCTCAAAATCTCATTGAGTATATCAATTCTATTTATAAGAATCTTGAGGAGATTACGAAGCTTGATCCAATGAGGGTGGAAAAGGTGAAAAAAAGGTTGAATGAAAATTTGAAAGAATTTGCCAAAAGAGAAGAACTTGATGAAAACAGATTGGAGCAAGAGTTGATTTATTATATTGAAAAACTTGATATAAGTGAAGAAAAAGTACGTCTAAGCAGCCATCTTGACTACTTCAAAGAAATATTAAATGGGAAACATTCCATGGGAAAAAAACTGAATTTCATTGCCCAGGAGATTGGACGGGAGATCAATACAATTGGCTCTAAATCCAATGACGCTCCAATCCAGAAGCTGGTGGTGAACATGAAAGAAGAGCTCGAAAAAATTAAAGAGCAGGTATTAAACATCTTGTAATAAAAAAAGCCGGTCTATCTTGACCGGCTTTTTATTATATTTTTAAGTTATTAGCTTGTTAGAGAAGCTTCAACTCCCTTACTCTTTAGCTTGGCAACTCTAAAGGCTTTTCTTTCTTTATAGCCACAATAATCACACTTATAGAATTTCATCAGCTCTCCTTCCTCTATTTCTGTTGGGGATTCAAGAATTTCTTCTTTAACTACCTTAAGTGTCTGATAGTTGCATTCAGGGCACTGGAGCGCAATTAGATGACCAGCATATTTTTCGATTTTCGTATGCCCGGTTTCCTCATCTATCCAAACGTCATAATCCACAGAAAACACATTTTCTTCCGCTTGCATACCTTCATCAAGGTAAACGTCTTCTTCGTCTTCACTCAGCAGTTTCATGTTTTTACCGGTTTTTGGAGAGACCCTTGGAGTATATCTAAGTTTTTTTAATCTTTTTTCTACATAAAACGGGTAGTAAAATTTGAGGATATTTGAGATGATCACACCTACAATCAATCCCATCATGATGGTTACAAATAATTGAACAAGAACCCAGACAAATTCTCCTTCAGATTTAAGGGTATTGATGTAAATGCCAATCGCGAATATTAGTACCACTGAAGCGTGCCAGAGATTGTTGATTTCATTTTTATTGATAAAATCATATCTCTTTTTGTAATCTCTGTTGGATAACAGGCTCAGGAAATGATAAAGGAGGATGATTACAGCCACCATTGCTAATCCATAGGAAATTAATTTTCCCCACATATTCCAAGTATCGAGGTAAAGGTATGCGTTCATTTTATAATGTTTTAAGTAAATTATAGTCGTTGCACTATAACTTTCTGATGAATAATATTTTAAATGTTTATATTCGGTATAAAAATATCTTCAATGTTAAACATATTTTTTTTCAAAAGCCTACTCCAAATCTACTGTTTATACCATAATACTTACAAAAGTAATCTATGATTTGAATATTTTAAAAATCATAGTTTTTCCAATATAAAGTTCGTCATCATTGTGTAAAGATGCAAGTGGGTATTGCCACCGGATATACTGTGGTTCCTGTTGGGATAATAAAAAGAATCAAATTGTTTATTCGCCTTTATAAGTGCATTCTGAAATTCTACCGAATTCTGAAAATGGACGTTATCATCACCGGTTCCGTGGATTAGGAGCAAGTTTCCTTTTAATTTATCAGCATGGTTTATCGGCGAATAATCATCATAACCCGATGGATTGTCTTGAGGTTTTTGAAGAAATCTTTCGGTATAGATCGTATCATAATATCTCCAGTTAGTGACCGGAGCAACCGCAATTGCCGTTTTAAAAACATCATTGCCGAGTAATATTGATAAAGAAGACATATAACCACCATAACTCCATCCCCATATTCCAATCCTGTTTTTATCAACATATTGTTTACGGGCAATATATCTTGCTGCTTCAATCTGGTCTTCGGATTCCAATTTACCAAGTTGTTTGTAAGTCACATGCTGAAAATTGAGCCCTTTTCCCCCTGTTCCCCGATTATCTACGCATAGGATAATATAGCCTTGCTGAGTAAGATAATGATGCCACATTTTGCCATTTCAACTGTTCATTACTTTCTGTGAACCGGGTCCACCATAGACAAACATTAAAAACGGGTATTTAGAGGTTTTATTAAATTCCCTGGGTTTCATTATATATGCATTCAGCGAGTCGCCATTTTCAATTCCGATTTTGAAAATTTCTGTTTTGGCAAATCCATACTTTTCAGATTGTTTGAGATATTCACTGTTTTCAGCCAATATTTTTATCAATTTTCCTGAGGCACTGTGCAATGTTGTTTTTGAAGGGGCGACAAGCGGACTATACGTATTGATATAATATTTAAAGTCCGGGCTGAAATTTGCAGTGTGAATCCCGGATTCTTTGCTTAATTTATTAGTTTTTTCCCCTGAAAGAATTGTCACATATAAATGTCGCTCGATCGAAGATATTTTTGTAGAAGTATAGAATATCTGTTTTTTCTTTTCATCAACTCCTTTAAAATCAGAAACTTCCCAAGTTCCTTTTGTTACAGGTTTTATGAAGTGCCCATCTATAGAGTAATGGTAATTGTGTTTAAAACCAGTCTTCTCGCTTGAGACTAAAAATGATTTTCCATCTTTCATATAAGTGAGATCGTCAACCTGATCAATGTCTATATAGGTATCTGATATTTCTGAATATATTAATGCTACCCTTCCTGTATTGGTGTCAGCATGGAATAAATCTAATTTGTTTTGAAGTCGGTTCAATCTGATGATAGAAACTGTTGATTCAACAGGAGGCCACTGAATTCTGGCGATATGTACATCTTTATCATTGCCAACAATTATCTCATTGGTTATTTTACTTTTTACATCATATATGTGAATGGTGACAATTGAATTTTTCTCTCCAGCCTTTGGATATTTATATATATAATCTTCAGGATAAAGACCATTCCACTTTTGCATATTATATACGGGCACCTCTTTTTCATTAAATTTCAAAAATGCTATTTTTGATCCGTCAGGAGACCAAAAGAATGCTTTTGAAAGTGAAAGTTCCTCTTCATAGACCCAATCAGCGAATCCATTAATAATTTCATTTTTATTTCCATCGGATGTCACGGCAGTTAATTGATTATTGGAAAGGTCAACCATATACAAATTGTTATCCCGAACAAAACCCACTTTCATTCCATCCGGGGAAAATGTTGCAAAGGATTGTTTATCGCCTTCTACAAGAAGTTTCAGTTTTTTGGTTTTTAATTCATATACATAATTAATGGCTTTAGAAGACCTTCTGTAAATTTTACTGACCTCTGTTGCGATTAATAACTTTGATTCATCAGCATTAAATGAATATGAAGCAATTGAAATGGGACCTTGTTTCCCTTCCGGGATGAGTTCAGCGCCTCTTACCAAAACTTCCACAACATCTCCCTATATAGTAGAATATTTGATAATATCCAGATTATTGTTTTCATTATTTCTGACGAAAGAAGTATAAAATCTTCCATCGTTCATCCACCTGACGCCCTGGATGGTATTGGTTTTAAAAATACTATTTTTGTAGATATCCTCAAGTGTAAGTTTTTGATATTCTTGCGCAGTTACACCTTTTAGAATATTTGCTAAGAATAATACTGTTAATAAGTACCGTTTCATTTTTTTAAACTGTTTCTTCTTAATTTCGTAATTGAAATAAAAAATTGTTTTCAATTAGTTAAAAAATCACTATTAAATGTCAGGGAAAAAATCATTTACAAGTCTTTTAAAAACCTCTCCAACGCCTGTTTTGGTTGATTTTTATGCGGATTGGTGCGGTCCATGTAAAACACTCTCACCAATCGTCCAGGAGGTTTCTTCAGCTTTACACGGTCGTATAAAGGTAATCAAAGTTAATGTGGATAAAAATCAAAGTGCGTCTATTAAATATGGTATAAGAGGTGTGCCAACACTTATTCTATTCAGGAAAGGAAATATTTTATGGCGACAATCCGGAGTAATGTCAAAAATGGATTTGCAGCGAACTTTAGAAAATTATCTGAATTAAGACTTATTCAAATTTTTTCACAAAATCCTTAACGACATTGTAGCAGGTATTGCTCTGCTCAAAAAGGCTCATATGTGCACTGTTGAGTATAACGTGTACATTTTCTTTTTCTAAGTACTGCGCCATTTCTTTTGATTTATTTAAAGGCACATTTTGATCGTATTCACCTGAAATGAGTAAAATCTTGTCGGAATATTTTTTCAAAAGATCAATACTATCAACCCTGTCTCGCATGGCAGCGGTATAATTTATAACGGATTCCGGGTTAATTGATAAGCCATCAACTATTATCTGATCTATGGTCTTTTGATGAATTTCCGAAGTTTTGGGATAAAAGAGGGAAGGAACAAATGTCTTTAAGAACAACCTGACACCATTTTTCTCTATGAAACTTATGAGCTTATTCCTGTTTTCCTTTTTTTCTGCAGAGTCCTCAAAAGCGGAAGAATTAAATAAACCTACAGCCTTGACGAATTCAGGATATTTTCTGAGTATTTCCAGAGTGATGTATCCTCCGAGAGAATGGCCAATTACGATGCATTGAACAACACCTAAATTTTTCAACCAGGACACCAACCCATCTCCAATTTGCTCAAGTGAGAAATTTTCATCTGGTAGCGGGCTCGCTCCAAATCCAGAGAGATCGGGACAAATCACCCTAAATTCTTTTGAAAGGGAGCTGCTGAGATCATTCCAAATTTTATTTGATTCACAAAATCCGTGGATAAAAACTACCGGGAGCCCATTGCCGGATTCATAATAATGTATTTGGTGCATATTTATCAATTGGCAAATTCAGGCTCTAATAATTTTATGACGGTATTTTTTATGCTCTCAGCGTCATAGCCACATTCGCTGTGTAATTGATTTGGTTCTCCGTGTTCAATAAATTTATCCGGAATACCCAGCCTGACTACATTTGCAGAATATTGATTATCTGACATGAACTCGAGAATAGCCGAGCCAAACCCTCCTGGTAAGCAACCATCTTCAACAGTTATAATTTTATTAAACCTTGAAAATATTTTGTGAAGCAAATCCTCATCCAAAGGTTTCACGAATCTCATATCGAAATGAGCCGGGTGAATACCAGATTGATTTAGTTCTTTTATTGCATCAATTGCATAATTTCCAATATGACCTAAGGAGAGAATGGCAATATCTTCCCCATCGCAAATCATTCTACCTTTACCGATTTCTAATTTTTCAAATGGTGTTTTCCAATCTACCATCACACCCTGGCCTCGTGGGTATCTTATCACAATTGGGCCATTTCCCTGATGCTGGGCAGTAAACATCATATTCCGCATTTCAGATTCGTTCATTGGAGCTGAAATGATCATGTTGGGAACACTCCTCATGTAGGCGATGTCATATGCGCCATGATGGGTTGGGCCATCAGCGCCTGCTATTCCAGCTCTATCGAGACAGAATACAACCGGTAAATTTTGAATGGCTACATCATGGATCACCTGGTCATATGCTCGCTGCATGAATGTCGAGTAAATATTACAAAAGGGAATAATTCCTTGCGTAGCTAATCCAGCGGAAAATGTTACAGCATGTTGCTCTGCAATTCCGACGTCGAATGCACGATCTGGCAATTCCTTCATCATGATATTCATTGAAGAGCCGGAAGGCATGGCTGGGGTAACGCCCATAATCTTATCATTCATTTTGGCCAGCTCAACAAGAGTCTCTCCAAATACGAGTTGATATTTAGGTGGTTGTGGATTTTCACTTTCCCTCTTTCTGATGACGCCGGTGACTTTATCAAATTTTCCGGGAGCATGCCATTTGGTTTGATCTTTTTCAGCCAATGCAAAACCTTTTCCTTTTGTGGTAACGCAATGCAATATTTTGGGTCCGGGGATGTTTTTCAGATCACTCAATATATGAACCATGTGATCAACATCATGACCATCAACAGGACCGAAATATCTCAGGTTTAAGGATTCAAAAAGATTACTTTGGTGTAGGATAAAAGTTTTAAGACTGCTTTCGACCTTTGAAGCAATTTCCTGGGCGCTTTTACCGAACTTGCTCATTTTCCCCAATACCTTCCAAATATCGTTTTTTATCTTGTTGTACGCGCCTGATGTAGTGATATCAGTCAAATAATCTTTTAAGGCGCCGACGTTAGGATCAATTGACATGCAGTTGTCATTGAGTATAATCAGTAAATTAGAATTGGAAACGCCGGCATGGTTCATTGCCTCAAATGCAAGACCACCCGTCATAGCCCCATCGCCGATTACGGCAATATGCTGGCGGTCATTTTCATTTTTATATTTTGATGCAATCGCCATTCCAAGTCCTGCAGAAATTGATGTAGAGGAATGCCCAACTCCAAATGAATCGTATTTGCTTTCCGATCTTCTGGGAAACCCGGAAATGCCTTTGTAGGTTCTGTTTGTAAAAAAATTGTCTTTTCTTCCGGTTAAGATTTTATGCCCGTATGCCTGGTGTCCAACGTCCCAAACCAATTGATCTTCAGGAGTATTGAAAACGTAGTGCAGTGCAACAGTTAATTCAACTACGCCAAGGCTTGCACCGAAATGACCTCCGTAAACAGAAACGTTGTCAACGATATATTGTCTTAAATCGTTGCAAAGCTCAATAAGCTCAGTCTGGTTCAGTTTTTTAACATCATCAGGGGAATTGATCTTTGCAAGAATATTGCCGGGCTGAATTAACATATTCTTTTCGTTTATCTTTTGCTTTAAACAATTAAAATTATGCAAATGGATAAAAAAGTCTTTATCAGTAAAAAGCAAAATGCGGCTCAAAATTACATTAATTTTTCGGCATTGTTTCTATTAATAAGTTTAATATAAATATCTTTGGCCACAATAAACTTGAACTCACAATTGTATAATCAGACTTTAAACAGGTGTAGAATTGAGCTTTGAAATAAAAATACCGCTTTTTGAAGGTCCGTTTGACTTGCTTCTGTTTTTCATCGAACGCGATGAACTGGATATATATGACATCCCGATTTCTAAAATCACCGGCAATTTTCTGGATTATCTCAAAGATCTTGAAAAGCTAAATATAGAGGTGGCCAGTGAATTTATATTAGTTGCTGCCAAACTCATGAGGATCAAGGCCAAAATGCTACTCCCGAGACCCCAATTGGATGAAGAAGGGAATGAAGTTGATCCGAGAGAAGAGCTTGTAAAACATTTGCTGGAGTATAAAAAATACAAATCGGTTTTACAAGAGCTTTCCTCCATGGAAGAAAACATGCTTCAAAAGGAGAAAAGAGGCAATGTACATAAGGAGATTAAAAAGCTTTCGGAGATTGTAAATGTTGAAAGTGAGTTGCAGGATCTTGACTTGTATAAATTGCTGAAGGTTTATAAAAAAGTATTGCAGCGATTTGAAACTGAATCAAACAAGCCTACTCACCGCGTGTTGCAATATCCATATACAATAGAACAACAAAAGGACTTTATTCTCAGCAAAGTCATGGAAAAAAGAAAGCTCTCTTTCACCCAGATTGTAGAATACAACCAGGAAAAAATAGGAGTTATTTATAATTTTTTAGCCATATTGGAGCTACTGCAATTACAACAAATATCCATAAGAATAGGGGAAGGATACAATAATTTTTGGATCGAGCGACTTGAAAGAGAACTTGTAGATTAGATGGATCTCGAAGCTAAAAAAATCCTCAAAACCTTAAATCCACGAAAAATCTGGGTGCCTGTCATGCTGGGATTGGGAATCGTGGTTTACCTGTTTTTTAGTGATCCTGATATTACGGTTGACAAGCTTACCCTTGTTTTTGACGCCTCTCTTCTCCCTGTTTTTTTAGCAGTTTTAGTATTCCTCTCAAGATTTATCGGATATATATTTCGCATCAAAACCATTACTAAGAATGAGCTCACCTGGAAAAGTAGCCTATATGTGATCATCTTATGGGAATTTGCCTCTGCAGTTACACCGTCAGTTGTGGGAGGAACAGCAGTTGCGGTTTTTATACTTTGGAAAGAGGGTATCCGGCCGGGCAAGGCCTTGGGTTTTGTATTGCTCACAGCCATTTTTGATAATTTATTTTTTGTGCTGGCAGCGCCACTCACCTTAATATTAGGAATGCAACATGTGTTTCCAGCAGTATCAGAATCTTCCGATCTCATGGAAAGCAGCATGAGTTTTCTGTTCTTTTTGAGCTATGCACTGATCTCGTTATATACCTTTATTATGATTTTTGCACTGCTGATCAATCCAAGATTATTCAAATGGGTTTTGATTAAGATCACTTCCACCAGATTATTAAAAAAATGGAGATATGCCGCTTATGAGCGAGGTACAGAAATGATTTTGGCGTCGGAGCAACTCAAAGGAATGGGAAGCAAATTTTGGGTCTATCTTTCGCTTTCAACTATTTTCATTTGGTCATCGAGGTACTTATTGCTAAACTTTCTAATGGTCGCTTTCGCTAATATATCCATAAGTGAACATGTTATCATTTTCGGAAAGCAGATTATATTGTGGGTAGTGATGCTGATATCGCCAACACCGGGTAGCAGTGGAACTGCAGAGTATTTTTTCCCAATGTTCTTCCAGGAAAACCTGGGCGATTATACACTGATCGTAAATTTACTTTGGCGGCTTTTTACTTATTATCCATACCTGATACTCGGAGCTATATTTTTGCCGAGGTGGATAAAAATCGTTTTTTTCAAGCAAAATAATTCAGAAAAAGAAAATAGCTTACAGCCTTAAAAAAACTGTAAGCCAATGGTTAAAATTTCTCTATATCAGCAAAATAGAAACTCCCTTCGATTGCTGCATTTTCATCAGAATCAGATCCATGAACGGCATTTGACTCCATAGATTTTGCATACAATTTCCTGATAGTCCCGTCTGCGGCATCGGCAGGATTTGTGGCCCCGATTAATTTTCTGAAATCAGCAACCGCATTTTCCTTTTCAAGAATAACGGCAATAATATGTCCTGAAGACATATAATCACAAAGGCTGCCATAAAATGGTCTTTCTTTGTGAACTTCGTAAAATTGCCCTGCGCGCTCTTTGGTCAATTTTACCATCTTCATTGCAACAATTCTAAAGCCTGCACCTTCAATCATTTTAAGTATAGCACCACTATGTCCATCAGCAACTGCATCGGGTTTCACCATGGTAAATGTTCTATTCGTAGCCATTTATTAATTATTTAATTTAAAAAGAGTGCAAAAATAAGGGATTTGGATATAATGATGAACCATCTGGTGAATTTTTGTACCTATCAACATTTAATAATTGAAAAGAATTTCGCTTTTGTTTTTACTTTTTTTATTCGCAGTTTTGCATCTTGTTTTATTTCAGCCCTTTGATGGGCTTTTTATATGCAAAATTTAGAGTCGTTCAAAGTCTTATTAGAATCCCCTAAAAAGGTTGTTATAACCACACATTATAAACCCGATGCAGATGCATTGGGCTCATCGCTGGGACTTGCAAGCTACCTAAGGAAAAAGGGGCACGAAGTAAACGTGATTTCTCCTTCCGATTATCCTGAATTTCTTTATTGGATGGATGGTCATAAAAAAGTGATTAATTACGAAAAGGGTCAGGAGAAAAAATCAGCTGAACTTATTGACAAAGCAGAGGTGATTTTTTGCCTGGACTTCAATTGTCTGTACAGGATCAATAAATTGGGAGAGTGGGTTGGCAAGTCATCCGCAAAAAAGGTTTTGATAGATCATCACCTGGATCCTGAACACTTTGCTCATTATGAATTGTGGAGCACCGAGGCAGCGGCTACTGCGGAATTGGTGTATGAGTTGATTGTGATGTTAGATGATAAGCAATTAATTGATCAGAATATTGCAGAGAGCTTGTATGCCGGGATCATGACGGATACGGGTCAGTTTAAACATCCCAATACCACCAGGAATGTACATATTGTAACTGCGGAATTGATGGGACTTGGTGCTGATATTTCAAAAATTGGCAGATATATATATGATAACAATTCGCTGGACAGGCTCAAATTCACGGGATATGCCTTAAGCCAAAAGCTGAAGGTACTAAAGAATTTGAAAACAGCATATTTCTGGATTAGTGCAGAGGATTTAAAGAAATTTAATTCAAAAACCGGAGATACGGAGGGGCTTGTAAATTATGCACTTTCACTAAAAGGAGTGGTATTTTCTGCTGTGATTATTGAAAGACCGGATACAATTAGATTGTCACTTCGATCTAAAGGGGAATTTTCTGTAAATGATTTTGCCAAAGATCATTTTAGTGGAGGCGGGCATCCGAATGCCGCAGGAGGAATCTCTGATTTGGGGCTGGAAGAGACAGTTGAAAAATTTGAAAAACTTGTAAAGACTTACGAAAAGGAATTAATTAAGAATAATAAAGAAACAAAATAAAATGGGTTTAAGAATAATGAATGTGATATTAGCCATAGCGGCTATAGGTATGATTTTTAGTTGTCAGCCAGAAGAGAAATACCTTGCTTCAGAAGACGGGTATCAATATATGTTTGTGAGGAACGGGGAGGGTGACCTGCCTCAGGAAGGAGATGTGATCACCTATAATATGACCTATAAAACAGAAAAGGATTCTGTTTTATTTGAGTCAACGGCTGAACGACCAGCTTTAATTCCATGCAATGATGAACAATGGGATAGCAACGGGCCTTTGTTTAAAGCTTTTAAAATAATTAGGGAAGGGGACTCTGTTTTAATTAAGATTCCAACCAAAACATTATTTGCAGAGTCTTTTAAAGCGCCGGTACCTCCGGGAATAGATCCCGAAGGAGAAATTACTTTTTGTATTGGCGCCTCAAAAATAATGACAGAGGAAGAAATGAGGGCTGAGGCAATGGAACAAGGAAAAGAGCAAATGAATAAAGACATTGAAATTATAGAAGCTTACTTAAGTGAAAATAACATCACAGCACAATCTACAGAATCAGGATTGCGTTATGTGATCGATGTCGAAGGCAAAGGCGACTACCCGCAACCTGGCAATATTGTAAAGGTGCATTATACCGGTACATTGATGGACGGCACAGTATTTGACTCTTCCCTCAACGGTCCGGCCCCAGAGCCAATTTCTTTTACTATTGGGAAAAGACAGGTTATTCAGGGATGGGATGAAGGTATTGCATTACTAAAGCCGGGAGGTAAGGGAACGCTATATATACCCTCACAGCTTGCATATGGGCCTCAGGCCAGAAGTGCAGAGATTAAGGCAAATAGTATTTTAAAGTTCGAGGTAGAACTTGTAGGAATTGAGTAGGATTAAATTATAAAAAATTATGTGGTTTAGAATGATTAGGGGAATTGGTAGAAAGGGATGGCTGTTGTCGGGTTTGATAGTAACCGCTATAATGCTTCAAAGTTGTCTGAAAAATGATGAGGATGTCTATGATGGCTTTAAATATCTTGAGAAGGATATTGAAACAATAAAAAATTATCTGGATGCAAATAACATCGATGCAGAGATGGATTCGGCGTTTGGCATTTTTATTAAAACACATAAGAATGGAGATGGCTATAAAACACTTTCCGGAATTGATGTCGTTGCACATTATCAGGGCTTCACATTAGACGGAGAAGAATTTGTCTCGACATTTGATGCTAATCCCGTTAATTTTACACTTGGTGATATCAATACCTATGTCACAACAATGACAAATGCTGTCAGTATTGGGATTTCATTTATGCACCAGGGAGATTCGGCAACTATTTACGTGCCTTCACCATATGGATTTCAAGATAAATCTTATCAGAATGTACCACCAAATAGCATATTAGTTTACAATTTAAAGTTTGAAGAGATTGAGAAACTTGATGAGGAAATTGTAAAAATTGATCAGTATATAGCTGATAATAATATGAGCGCCGATATAGATCCGGAATTTGGCACCAGGTACGCCATCCATAGAGCTGGCAATAATATTACTCCTGAAGTGGATAACTTAATTTCCACACATTACTATGGCGAATTATTAGATGGGACACCTTTCGATAATTCTTATGACAATAATGTACCACTTGATTTTAAATTTGGAGGAGGGAACCTTATTATTGGTTTCGAACTCGGAGTATCGAAACTACATGAAAATGATTCTGCCACCATTTTTATTCCTTCCATCTATGGATATAAAGATCAGCCGCAGGGGGAATTAATTCCAGCAAATTCTGTACTTGTGTTTGGATTGGAAATTTTAAAGATTACAAAATAACAAAATCTTGATCCTATGAAGATTTGTTTTGCGACCAATAACAAAAACAAACTCAGGGAAATAAAAGAGAAACTTGGAAAGGCTTATGACATCATAAGCCTTTCTGATTTAAATCATTCGGAAGAATTGCCCGAAACACACGATACCCTCGAAGAAAATTCTATTGAAAAGGCCCGGTATATTTTCGATCTCTATCAAATCAACTGTTTTGCCGATGATACCGGCCTTCTGGTTGAGGCTTTAAATGGTGAACCGGGGGTCAATTCTGCCCGTTACGCCGGTCCGGATAAAAATAGTGAGGAGAACATTAAATTGCTCCTGAAAAACCTGGAAGGTATCACCAACAGGTCGGCTAAATTTATCACAGTTATCACGCTTATTTCAGAAGGGAAAATCTATCAATTTACCGGGGAGATAAAAGGAACGATTACAAATCGGCAAGTTGGCGTCTCGGGATTTGGGTATGATCCAATTTTTATACCGGAAGGTTGGCAAAAAACTTTTGCGGAATTAGATTTGAGAGAAAAGAACAAAATCAGCCACAGATCAAAAGCGGTTGATAAACTTGTAGAATTTTTAAATAAAAGTCTATAAATGTCCAAACCCTTGATAATAGGAGTAACTGGCGGAAGTGGATCCGGTAAAACCCTTTTTCTAAGTGAGCTTCTCAAAAACTTTACTGAAAAAGAAGTATGCCTGATTACCCAGGATAATTACTATAGAAAAAGAGATCAACAACCTGTCGATGAAAAAGGCATAAAAAATTTCGATTTGCCGGAATCTATAGATGATGTGGAACTACACAAAGATATAGCATCACTGGTTGTTGGCGATGAAGTTCATCTGAAAGAATATACATACAACAACCCTAAAGTCACACCCAGGGATCTTGTATTTAAGCCTGCGCCGGTGATTATCGTTGAGGGAATCCTGGTTTTTTATTGGCAGAAAATCCGGGATTTTTTTGATTTGAGTGTTTTTATTGATGCAAAGGATCTCATAAAAGTAAAGCGAAGAATTATACGTGACGCGAAGGAGCGGGGTTATGATCTCGACGATGTGCTGTATAGGTATGAGCATCATGTCGCTCCTTTTTCAGAACAATTTTTGGAGCCCCTAAAGCAGGAAGTGGATTTAGTTATTCCAAATAATAAAAGTTTTAAAAGGGGGATGGAGGTGCTTTCCGCTTTTATCAGATCCCATATTGATTTCAAAAGCAATTAACCTATTGAAATTCCATTAATAATTTTTACCTTTGCGCGACCAAATATAAAGTGGATTTAGTGAAGAATACATTATTAATAGTTTTAGCAGTGATTGTATTGCTTGTTGCAACGGGAGGTGAATACACCAACAGTTTGCTGGAAGCTAGAACGTCAGCGTCTGCAGACATTAATGGCGATGAAAAGGATAAGCTACCTATTGATGCTGAAATCTCCTTTGATATTTTTAATTCAGTCGTACATGTTTCCCACCTCGTATTTCACTCCGATCTGATTTTTGAATTTGACCTGCCGGTAATAAATGCAACAAATGCCCATTCTGTATTTGAAACTTCCCTGAACTTCACAAAATATTACAGAACTTTATTTAGATCAATCATTTCCCCCAATGCCCCGTAGTCAGAACAATTCTCTGCACAAACCAATCACACACTAATAAAATTAATTCACAGTAATAATCTGATAATAATATTATGAAAAATCAAGGTTTCGTTGTCTTTCTGACAATCATAGTTACGTTGCTTTGTATATACTACCTGTCTTTCACTTTCGTATCGAATTCTGTACAAAAAAAGGCTGTAGCATACGCAATTGATGCAAATGGGAATGTGAACTTCTCCAAGAAGCAATCTTTCCTGGATTCCGCATGGAATGAACCGGTTTATAACCTGTTGGGTATTGAATATACTTATAAACAAATTAAAGAAACTGAGCTCGGCCTTGGGCTTGACCTGCAGGGAGGTATGCATGTGACCCTGGAAGTCTCCCCTGTCGATATCATTAAAGGACTGAGTGGAAATAATGATGATAAGGACTTTTTAGCAGCTTTGAGCAAGGCAGCCGAACTTCAAAGAAATAGCCAGGCAGATTTTGTGGATCTGTTTCAGCAAGCGTTCGACGAAATAAGTCCGGATGGAAGGTTGGCGCCAATTTTTGCCAATGCAGCAAATAGAGATAAAGATATCAGCTTCCAGTCATCTGATGATGAAATAATAAAACTGATAAAAGAAGAGGTTAAGCAGGCAATCGACAGATCCTTCAATATTCTTAGAACACGAGTTGACAGGTTTGGAACATCACAACCAAATATTCAACAGTTACCGGGTACCGGAAGAATTCAAATTGAATTGCCAGGAGTTGAGAACAGGGAAAGAGTAAGGAAATTATTGCAGGGAGTTGCAAAACTGGAATTCTGGCAAGTGGTCAATTTATATGATCAGGAGTTGGCCGGGCCACTTTCGGCTGTGAACAGAAAGTTAGTCGAAGAAGACCAATTGAAAGCAACACAACTGACCGATGGGTCAACTGATGCCGGTGAAAATACGCGAGCAACCCAGTCCGATGATTTGTCATCACTGCTGGATTCGGGTGATTCTACAGCTTCTGTGGCCGATGGAACAAATATTGATTCTTCTGGTGCAGCTTTAGATTCTTTGGCAAATACCCAGGTTTCGGAATTTTTCACTATGATTAGATACCCACAGGGTCTCGTGAATCTAAAAGATACTACTAAGATCAATAGAATTCTAAAAAGAATGGAAAGTGGCGATCTTAAAGGACTTATTCCCCCAACTATAAAATTCCTATGGGATGTTCACGCAGTCACTCAGGATGATGGCGAGGAAGTGCTTCCATTATATGCCATTAGAACTGGAAGAGGGGGTAAGGCATTGCTGACAGGTGAAGTTGTAACAGATGCCAGACAATCCTATGATGAGCGTACATCACCTGCAGTTTCCATGTCAATGAATAGCGCCGGCGCCAGGTCATGGAAGAGGATAACCGGCGAAAATATTGGTAAAAGAATTGCTATTGCCTTGGATGATTATGTACAATCAGCACCCACAGTTAACAGTGAGATACCGGGTGGTCAATCGATCATTACAGGAAGCTTCACACTTGAAGAAGCACAGGATTTAGCAAATGTACTTAAAGCAGGTGCTTTACCTGCCAGGACAAGAATTGTGGAAGAGGCTGTAATTGGACCGACTCTTGGTAAGGAAGCACAAAGCCAGGGGGTAATATCAATAGTCGCCGGTCTTTTAGTCGTAGTCATATTCATGGTTTTTTACTATTCCAAAGGGGGTATGGTCGCCAATGTTGCCTTGTTGTTCAATATCTTCTTTATTCTCGGTATTCTGGCTCAGCTCAATGCAGCCCTGACGCTACCGGGAATTGCCGGCATCGTGTTGACAATCGGTATGTCGATTGATGCAAACGTACTTATTTTTGAAAGAATCAGGGAGGAATTGCGAAGCGGATCCTCTCTCTTAAACGCCATATCAACCGGTTACAGTAAAGCGTATAGCTCGATTATAGATGCAAATGTAACAACATTTATTACGGGTGTAATCCTGTTTATGCTCGGGCAAGGCCCGGTTAAAGGATTTGCCACAACGCTGATGATTGGTATCGCCTGTTCGTTTTTCTCAGCAGTATTTATCACCAGGGTTATCATGACTTGGATAACTAAAAAGGGAGAAAAAAGTAATGTTTCATTCGTTACTCCATTTTCAAGGAATCTTCTTTCAGACCTTAATATCGATTTTCTTTCGAAAAGAAGGTTCGCATACATTGGATCGCTATCATTTATTACTTTTGGTATGGTTTTATTATTCATTGAAGGCGGATTGAATTTAGGTGTTGACTTCACAGGAGGCCGCTCTTATGTAGTTGCATTTAATAACCCGGTTGTTGCATCTAAACTTAAGGTTGCCCTTACAGATGATTTTGATAATTCAGGAACGGAAGTGAAAACCTATGGGTCTAATAATGTAGTTAAGGTCACTACCAGTTATTTGGTGAACGATGAATCTACTGAAGCTGATGAAACTGTAGAAAAAGCGCTTATCGATGGTATTGCTTCCGAAACAGGCTTGAGTTACATTGAGGACGATACAAAGGTAGATGATCAGCATTTTACGATATCCGGTTCCTCAAAAGTTGGCGCTACCATTGCTGATGATATCAAGACTGCCTCTCTGGAGTCAATCTTTTTCGCATTGATAGCAATTTTCCTTTATATCCTGATACGATTTAAAAAATGGCAATTTAGTTTAGGTGCGATACTCGCTTTGTTCCACGATGTATTGTTTGTGATTTCTGCATTTGCTATCGTGAGGTTATTTGGAAAGACGCTTGAAGTAGATCAGGTTTTTATTGCAGCGATTTTGACGGTCATCGGTTATTCTATAAATGATACGGTGGTTGTGTTTGACAGGATTCGTGAAAACCTGGCCATCAGACCTCATGAAAAAGTCATAGACACCTTCAACTTATCGCTCAACACTACCATGAACAGAACGTTGATTACCTCATTGACCACTTTAATTGTTGTGGCAATCCTGCTTGTTTTTGGCGGTGAAGTATTGAGAGGCTTCTCATTTGCATTGTTTATCGGAATCATTGTAGGTACATATTCATCAATATTCATTGCAACTCCAACGGTGATTGATTTGGGTAGATCTAAATATGCGCCAAAAGGAGATAGCTAATAGATAAAATAATAAGTGGCAGTTAGGTAATCACAGAGAATTATTGATAATTGCTATTTCGGATAAAAGCCTTTCTAAAATCATTTTGGAAAGGCTTTTTTTATCATTTATATAAATGACTTGTAGGGTACAGGTCACCCCAGGGCAATTGGGTTAAGAAAAATTTAACATTTCATGCCTCGGTCTGTGAGCCACAGGCCATGGTTTTTTTTATTAATTTGCTTTAAACCCGATTGCCCTACGGGTCGCCAGTTCCGGCTTTATTTTTTCACGGAAATTATTTACTTTTAAAATACAAGTGGATATAAATTGAAAAATAATGAGTACGCATACGGTAGAGACAACCTTCAAAATTAGCTTTACAGACGAACAATATGTTCATGCGAAAGCTTATATAGAAGATATGAAAAAGCACCGGAACCGGATTTTCTGGATTGGCAAAGAAGGGCAAAAAGATGATGAATTAATAATATCTCATATTGCCCACAAAGTTCTTTCAGGGTTTTATAGTGCGTATAGTGGCTACGGATCCGCCGCGATCCTGGAAATGATCAATTCCAAAATCAACGGAAATAATTAGAGTCTGTCCACAATGTCCGATCTCTGCGTTACGCTTGTTTCTAAAAAACTCATTTACATACGTAAACTCCGTTTTTTAGAAACTGCACAAGCCTTGATCTCGAACATTCTGAACAAACTCTGACTTTATAGACGAGCTTCAAATAGTATTTTTCCGTAATAAGTTGCTTCGTCGAGGAACTAATAATCTTCCAATCTCCTCTCAAAACTATTTCTCAATGTGAACTTCTTCTCCACAATTTATTAGTGTTTGATCCAAAGCCATTCCTATGAACATGGGATAAAACCAGTTTTTGTAGCGCCCCCAAACATTACCGGATATTTTAGGATATATGTTGTTTTTAATAGTTGGGACGAGCGGCATTGCTTTATCTCCAATATTTCGAACATTGATGGCTACCTGGAGTAGCAAAACTTCATTTTCTTCAGACAATGCATTTTCCAATATCTTCAGGGCTCCCGGGTCATCGAAGTTGTTAATCAGAATTTCTGCAGCAAATGTTTTATTGGGTACAGAGGGATCTTTTAGTAGCTTCTGGAGATTTGATTTCTGAGAAGAAATATCTCTATCATATGCATCAAGCGCATTCAATGCCCAGAAGCGAATCGCCGGGTCTTCACTGTGCAAGTATGCATTCAATTCACTAAGATCGTCAACTTTCCCAACCAATTCTGCCGCCTCTAATATTTTTTTAGCATTAAAAAGCTTAGGATCATGGGCCATTTCATAAACAGACTGGTCACCGGCTCTTACCATCATATCACCTTCATTCATCAAACCGGTGTCACGAGTTTTTATCAAATGATCTTTGAGTTTTTCGTGGAGATGAGACACTATTTCCAAATGGTCAGGATCACTGATCAGATTGTTTAATTCCTGTGGGTCATTATCTAAATCATAAAGTTCTTCGGGCGATTTTGGATCAAACAACTTCATCGATTCTTCCGGTAATTCTCCCAATTCTCTGACCCGAAACAGCTCATCAAAGGATCGTTTTCCTTTATTGAATATGATGGCGTTTTGTATATAGTGTCACTAAGAAAACGC
Source organism: Bacteroidota bacterium (assembly GCA_024280115.1). Taxonomy (GTDB): domain Bacteria; phylum Bacteroidota; class Bacteroidia; order Cytophagales; family Cyclobacteriaceae; genus JAAUQL01. The sequence goes on from JAJRQT010000198.1 coordinate 37,577, forward strand.
ATCTCTCGTTTTTGCAATATAATTATTTTAATATTTTATTGCACTCTTAATTTTCTGATTTCTGATGGATTTCGAACTAACTTTTAGCTTTTCCATTTCTGAACCAAAAATAATGA
>JAJRQT010000199.1 GCA_024280115.1 Bacteroidota bacterium
AGAGCCTGTTTCCGTTTAGTCTGACATTGCAAAGCTAAAGAAGATTTTAAAATATGATTATTTTTAGAAAAATAACAGCCTCCTTTTTGTCCACTTGAACCAATCGACTCTAAAATAGCCTACTTTTTGTCCATTATACCGCATTTTCAATATATTTTCTCCTAATACCAAAGAAATAAAAACACAAAAAAGCCCCGAAATCTCGCAACTTCGGGGCTTGGTTTTATTATGGAATTTATCCTATTCTTCCAATGCAGCTACACCAGGGAGTACCTTGCCTTCCATGTATTCCAGCAATGCTCCGCCACCTGTAGATACATAACTTACTTTATCTCCATAGCCTAGGATATTCACAGCAGCAGCAGAATCACCACCACCGATCAATGAAAACGCCCCTTTTTCAGTTGCGGCAACAACCGCAGCAGCAACCTCTTTTGTTCCTTCTGCAAAATTCGACATTTCAAAAACTCCCATTGGACCATTCCAGAGAATTGTTTTTGAATTGCCTATCACTTCTTTGAATTCTTCAATGGCTTTTGGCCCAATATCCAATCCCATATAACCATCTTTGATTATCATATTATCAGCTTCTTCTTTGTTGGCATTGTTATCAAATGCATCAGCAGTCAGCGAATCTACAGGGAGTAATAAATTCACTCCTTTGATTTTTGCTTTTTCAATCAGCGCTTTGGCGAGATCAAGTTTTCCTTCTTCACAAAGAGAAGTGCCGATATTCCCTCCCTGGGCTTTGAAAAACGTATAAGCCATTCCACCACCGATCAGCAGGTTATCAACCCTGTCCAGCAGATTTTCAATAATCAGAATTTTATCACTGATCTTGGCGCCACCCATAATTGCTGTCAATGGTTTTTTACCGGATTTTAAAACCTTTTCAGCATTTTTAAGTTCAGCTTCTATTACATATCCGCAAACTTTATCATCGAAAAATTGAGCAATAACCGCAGTCGAGGCATGCGCCCTGTGTGCTGTTCCAAAAGCGTCATTTACCCATACATCTCCGTGTACCGACAGTTTCTTTGCAAAATCTACATCACCCTTTGTTTCTTCTTTGTAAAACCTGAGATTTTCCAACACCATCACATCACCGGGTTTCAATACAGCAGATTGCTTTTCCGCCTCCTCGCCAATGCAATCGTTGGCAAATTGGACTTCTACTCCGAGCTTTTCAGTAAGATAAGACACTACATGTTTTAAGGAGAATTTCTCTTCGGGGCCTTGTTTTGGTCTGCCCAGATGTGACATTAAAACTACTGATCCTCCATCACCTAATATTTTTTTAATGGTTGGTAATGCAGCTTTTAACCTGTTGTCATCTGTGATTTCATATTTATCATTTAAAGGGACATTGAAATCAACCCTGATCAGCGCTCTTTTACCAGAAAAATTATAACTATCAACTGTTTTCATAATGTGTATATATTTGGATAAAAAATTATTCAATTGCGTTTTGCTTCTGCTCTTTTTAACCGGTCATTGATTGCTCGTCCAAGACCAATATCAGGCACGTACTCACTTACAATGAGTTGCAAATTTAATGTATCTAAATACCTTAAACCAGTAAAAAGACGAGTAGCTGCTTCATTAAGATCGCCTTTCTCCGAAAGGACAAACATGTGATCTTTATTTATATTTTGAAATTCATTTTTAAAGGCCAATACGCCAATTTTCAAATCAGAATTCCGGGTAATAATTTCATCGATATCTCCAATAATTATTGGAGTAAATGGCGAATAATGACTACTCATCATTCCCGGCGCAACCGGATTTGAAGAACTGATTTGTCGCAAACGTACCTTCCCGGCTATTTTTTCTATATCCTCTACAGTGCAGCCTCCGAGCCGTAAAACATTTATTTCATCATTTTCAAATTCAACAATTGTGGATTCAATCCCAACATGACAATCTCCGCCATCTAAAACATATTTAATCTTTTCACCCAATTGCTCATTTACGTGTTCAGCATTTGTGGGGCTCACATATCCAAATGGATTGGCACTTGGTGCCGCCAATGGAAAATCAATACTTTCAAGCAATTTAATGGTTAATGGATGATTTGGAATTCTCACTGCAATTGTTTCTAAACCCGAAGTGACCAGATATGGAATGATCTCCTTCTTTCTAAATATCATGGTCAGTGGCCCTGGCCAAAAATGATTTGCCAATTCATGAGCTTTGGAAGGAATCTCATGTACAAATTCAGGCACCCTTTCCAGGCTTGATGTGTGCAATATCAATGGATCAAATGACGGGCGGTCTTTAACCTTAAAAATTTCAGCTACAGCTTTGGGATTTAAAGCATTTCCTGCAAGTCCATAGACAGTTTCTGTTGGAATGCCAACCAACTCAGAATTGTTCAATATCTCTGTCGCAAATTCTATGTCAGTCCCAATCTTTGCCAATTGCAGTGATCTTTTATTGAATTTAAAAACCCTTAAATATCATTATAGCGACATGCATCTATATTATTTTCGATTACAATACTACAATATGGATTTCATGTAAAATCTTCGCGAAAGTAAAATTTAATTACATATAATCAGATGATACTTATCAGTATTTTACATTTGTATCGAATCAAAAAAATAATGCAATGAGTAGAAGAAACAGGTTCCTGATTAAATTTTTTGCAATTCTGATTGTTTTAGTGACGGTGCTACTTGAATTGGATGTATTGAATATTAGCTTTTTAGAACCATATAAATACTGGTTGTCCATCCTTGGATTTGGTATGCTGCTGATCGTTTCACGTTGAAAGAAAAATCTCTTTACAACAATTTTTCAACGATCTGCTATTAACTCATCCATTTAAATCTTGAGTTCAAATATTTTAGCCGAAATTTCCTGATGGTTCTCCTTTGAGCTTTTAGCTCATGGCTCGCAGCTACAAGGCAACTTGCTTAATAAGCAAAACTTTGATGAAATAGTATGACTATTGATTGTCTTTAACTCACATCCTCCACTCTTGCCTTGATAATCAATCTTTGGGTAGGCGCAGAGGGATCATTTGAGAATATCACCACAGATTTTTGCTGGCTTCCCCGTCTTCCGGTAGAATTAAATTCAACACTCATTATTCCTGATTCTCCGGGTGCGAGTGTATATTTATCCAGTTTAGAAACTGTACAACCACAATTGGGTTTTACTTTCCTGATATTCAATTCAGATTTTCCGGTATTAGTAAAGATAAACTCTGTGCTCACCCTCGTATCTTTTTTCATTTTACCAAAATCATGAGTGGTTTCATTAAATACCAATTTAGGCGCTTGCTCAAGCTGCGCTACAGTCATCGGAGGAAAATACTCTTCAATCGTCGCTACAACTCTCAGCGTTTTTTCAGAATCTTTTTCTTCATCGGTGTAGATTCTGATGGCATCTGACACAAAACCAAAATCATTTTTCCCTTTTGCATTGAAAGTAATGATCAACTTACCTTTGGTCTTTGGCTCTAATACATTTGGTTGGAAGTTTATAGAAATGTGCTCGGGTTTCTGTACTTTTTCCTGGAACGTAATTGCTTTTTCTCCATCATTGTATATATCAAATGTTCTAGTCATTGGCTTATCGGTAGTCACCTTACCCATATTGAGTGACTGATATTTAAACCTCAAATCACCGACTTTATGCCTGTACATATCCGCAGCAGTCTTTGGTTGAGTTTCCACCATCCCTTTGATATACAGCGTTTTGGTCGCAGGCTCTGCGTTGGAAGTAATGGTTAAAGATTTCCTGAAAGAACCCGGCCGGTTCTTTGGATTATATTTGGCCATCACAAATCCCTTTTCTCCGGGAGGAACTGGCTCTTTGCTCCATGCCGGTGTGGTGCAACCGCAGGAAGCTCTGACACCTTGTATGATCAAAGGTGCATTACCTTCATTCGTAAAGACAAATTTATGGCTCACGTGGCCATTTTCTTCCTTTATCTTTCCAAAATCAAAGGTTTCCTCTTCAAAAACAAACTTTGCTTTTTCCTGAGCCGAAACAATTGTTAGTGAAAATAATAATATTGTCGCTAATAAAAACCTGCTTTTCATTGAATTGTAATTTATTATGAATCCTCAGTTTGTGATCATTTCACAAAATTAAAGTTTATAATAAAATAAATGAACTAACGGAAGTATTTTTAGTCACTTTGTAATTTGTTTACTTTATTTGCGCAAATTTTTATTTAAATGGCAAGAATACTTACAGGGATACAGAGCACAGGTCGTCCTCATTTAGGGAATATATTAGGCGCAATTAAGCCGGGAATTGAGTTATCGACAAACCCGAAAAATGAAGCTTTATTTTTTATTGCGGATTTACATTCTCTTACCACCATTAAAGATGGCAAAGAACGACACGAAAATACCTTAGCGACCGCAGCTGCATGGCTTGCCTTTGGGTTTGATACGGATAAAAACATATTTTACCGTCAATCACAAATTCCTGAAGTATGCGAATTTACATGGTACCTGAATTGCTACACCCCCTACCCTATGCTGGCAAATGCACATAGTTTCAAAGATAAATCCGACAGACTTTCAGATGTAAATGCAGGATTATTTATCTACCCCGTATTAATGGCTGCCGATATATTGATGTATGACGCCAATTATGTGCCTGTGGGTAAAGATCAACAGCAACACCTCGAAATCACACGTGATATCGCAATTGCATTTAATAACAAGTACGGTGAAACATTCGTGGTTCCGGAAGCCAGAATTGACAAAACCGTGATGACCATTCCAGGAATTGATGGAAATAAAATGAGCAAATCGTACAATAATACCATTGATATATTTCTACCTCAGAAACAACTCAGAAAAAAAATCATGTCCATTGTCACGGACAGCACCCCCCTTGAATCGCCAAAAAATCCAGATACATGCAATGTTTTTGCGCTTTACAGTTTGCTGGCAAATAATGAACAGGTTGCTACAATGCGAATGAATTATGAAGGTGGCAACTACGGTTACGGCCATGCAAAGCAGGAATTATACGAACTTATTATTGGTCAAATGTCCGGGGAGCGGGAGACCTTTGATTATTTTATGGAAAACACTTCTGAGCTTATTAATAAATTGGAAGAGGGTGAGCAGAAAGCACGGGAAATCGGTTTGAAAGTGCTGGATAGACTTAAGGTGAAAATTGGGTTTTAGTTGATTTTATTTAACAGGAACATGACATTTTTAACCCAGCGCCTAGTATATAATTATAATACTAACTCGCTTCCCAAACTACCTCAGGGCTTGTATTGTCTATTGTCATAACAATCCGTGTTGGAGAGGGCACTAAGATCAGCCTGACATCATTTCTCAAGTGTTTATCTGATTCTACCAGTACACCTTCATTAGGCCCAACTCCATAGAGCATGTTACCATTGTCATCAGTTTTTTCAATATACTTTTTAGCGATGTAGGCTATTGGAAGTAAAACATCATTATCAGGACAAAGCTTGTCATGGACAGTCTGAAAAGCAGCTTCAAGATATTCATCATATTTTTCCAGAAAATCATCCTCAAAATCGTGAAGATCCTCTTCTACCTGGTCATATGCTTCATCGTTATAATCAATTGCAGCAAGTAAATTCCTCCTGCTAACCAATTCGCAAAGATCATCATTCAATTTTTTTACGTCCATATCGCTTTTTTTTGTTGATGTAAAACTTCAAAAACTCTTTTTCCAAAACAAATAAAATCTAAGATTTCTAACTGGAAATATCATTAAATATCAATCCGGAATACATTTTACGATTGTGGATATTTCATGATTATTTCAGTTGTGTCGGATATTTCAATATTTGATTTGTATAATAACCTCACAAAATCTTACTTTAGCGATCTGATATTTTATAACTACCAAATAGAATACATTATGGAACTTGAAGTTAAAGCAAAAGCCGAAGAATGGCTCCACAGCAATATTGATAAGGATGCAAAAACTGAAATCCAAAGAATGCTCGATGCAGAAGATCAATCTGAATTAATTGATTCGTTTTATAAGGACCTGGAATTTGGCACCGGCGGTCTAAGAGGCATCATGGGAATTGGCTCTAACCGGATGAATAAATATACGGTTGGTAAAGCAACCCAGGGACTTAGCAACTATCTTCTTAAAGCATTTCCTAGTCAGGAAATAAGTGTGGCCATTGCTCACGACAGCAGAAATAATAGCAACTTTTTCTCCGACACAACTGCCTCAGTATTCTCGGCCAATGGCATAAAAGTTTATTTTTTTACTGAACTAAGACCTACACCGGAACTCTCATTTGCAATAAGAAATCTCGGTTGTAAAAGTGGCGTTGTGCTCACAGCTTCGCATAATCCAAAAGAATACAATGGTTACAAGGCCTATTGGGATGATGGAGCCCAGGTTACGCCTCCTCATGATGTGAATGTAATTGAAGAGGTAAATAAAATTGAAAGCATTGATCAGGTAAAGTTTGATAAGAATCCTGACTTGATTGTTGAAATAGGTGAAGAAATAGACGAGAAATACCTCCAGGAAGTGAAAAAATTATCACTTTCTCCGGATGTAATCCAGCGGCAAAAGAACTTAAAAATAGTTTATTCTCCTATTCATGGTACGGGCATCACCTTGGTTCCTGAAATATTGAAAAGATTTGGATTTGAAAATGTACACATCGTAGAAGAGCAAGCGACTCCGGATGGAAATTTTCCAACCGTTGTTTATCCAAACCCTGAAGAGTCAGAAGCTATGAGTCTGGCACTTAAACAAGCCAAAGAAATTGATGCTGACCTTATTATGGCGACTGATCCTGACGCAGACAGAGTTGGTCTCGGTTCAAAAAATAATCATGGTGATTATCAATTGATCAATGGCAACCAGGCAGCTTCGCTTTTGATTTACTATATGCTTAAAATGTGGTCGGACAAGGGCAAACTCGATGGAGGTCAGTTTATAATTAAAACCATCGTTACCACTGACTTGATTTTTGACATCGCTAAAAAGTTTGAAGTAGATGCCTACGAAACCCTGACAGGTTTTAAATACATTGCCTCGGTTATCCATGAACTTGAAGGGAAGAAACAATTTATTGTTGGAGGAGAGGAAAGCTATGGTTATTTATCTGGTGATTTTGTGAGAGATAAAGATGCCATTTCTTCATGCGCTATGCTTGCCGAAATGACTGCCTGGGCCAAAGACAAAGGAATGGGCATATTCGACCTTTTAATTGAAGTCTATAAAGAATTCGGATTCTATAAAGAATCCTTAATCTCCATCACAAGAAAGGGGAAATCCGGTGCAGAAGAGATACAGGAAATGATGAAAGACATGAGGAAAAATCCTCCAAAATCATTATATGGATCACCTGTAGTAAAGGTTTACGATTATCAATCCGGTGAGGTAAAAGATATGACCACAGGCACTATAGAAAAACTAAATTTCCCGGTTTCAAATGTACTGCAATATACTACCGAAGATGAGACAAAGATTTCTGCAAGACCTTCAGGGACGGAACCAAAAATCAAATTTTACTTTAGTGTAAAAGAATCACTGCATAGTAAAGATGATTATGATCAGGTCCTCGAAAAACTTAATCAAAAGATTGAAAGTATCATAGATGAGCTTTCCTTGAGATAGAATTGGGTCGTTTAGATCATCTTTTACCAATCCTGAAACATTTCAGAATTAGTAAAGGGTGCCTTAAGGCAGATTGAGATTTATTCACTATCAACCAAATTATTCCTTTTTCTCAAAACTTTTAACATATTTTTTTAATAAGTAGAAAGCTGGTGCGGCCATACCGCCATGATTAAAACCATCTAATTCATAGAGTTCAGTATTCTCATGACCAATTACCAACATCATTCGATACATATACGCATTTTCTTCGTACCTCCCGAGCATTTCCATTTCCCGGTCACCGGTAATTAACAATAAAGGTGGCGCATCCTTTCTTATATGAAAAATTGGGGCAAACTCATCTACCACCACCTGCGTACCACTGATACCTCGCTCTTCCCTCACCGTAAAATGAGTAATTGTATGCCCACTGAATGGAATTAAGCCTGCAATGGAATTTGCATCAATGTTATACTTTTTCAAATAAGATTTATCAAGTCCGATCATACTTGTTAAATATCCCCCCGCAGAATGACCCGACACAAATATTTTATTTGGGTCTCCTCCATATTTTTCAATATTATGAAAAACCCAGGCCACTGCCGCCGCAGCATCATCTATATATGCCGGGCATTTTACCTTTGGAAATAATCTATAATTAACCGTCACTACAGCAAGACCACTTTCTTTCAGGGTTTCTGGAATCGATTTATTCCCGGCTCGCAAACCACCACCGTGAAACCAGACTACAGTGCTAAATCCACGGGAATTTTTCGGATAGTAAATATCAAGTTTACAGCGTTCACGCATATATTCAGTAATATCTCTCTGCCTATAAAGGATGTCATTTTCCTGAATATAAGTAGTCACATTCGCACTGTCTTGAGTATAACCTATAGTTGATACTATTAAGAAAAGTAAATAAAATAGAGTCGCTTGAACCGTAATTCGGGTTTTCATGATTCTTAATAAATTTTAATTTTTGTGAATATTCTTAGCAAAATATAAAAAGAAGTCTGTTTGAAAAATCAGCCAAACATATTCCATTTTTATATGAATGTTAACGTTAATCTAAGTATTTTTGCAGGAAATTTCGAGAGATTTGACAGGTAAAATTTCTAACAGGTTAAATTTCAACCGACCATCACTTGTTTTAATTTTTTCTAGTCATAAAGATCTCTTCTAAATTGGCTTTGGCACCTGCAAGAGCAGGTTATATTAATGAAAAACTTTTTCATATGAATTTTTAAATAGCGTTCATGATGCTAAAAAGTGAATATCGAAAGGAAACCTTTTTTTACTAGTTAGGTGTAGAATAATTAATTATTATGACAAAAGTTTTAATCTGGACAATATCCATATTAACCATAGGTGCCGTCATCGCTGCTATCATATGGAAAAATCCACTTACCCCTTCAGTAAAATCCGGGACATTAGAAACGGCCAAAGTTGATTTTGGCCCTGTAATAAAAACTGTCCCGGCGAAGGGAATTGTCGAGCCCGAAAATGAAGTCCTGTTACTAAGCCCGGCGTCCTCTATTATTATATCTATCCAAAATGGAGTTGGTAGTAAAGTTGAAAAAGGCGATGTCATTTTAAAATTAGATGATTCACCGGTTAGGGATAAAATTGAAGAAATTGAAGACCAGATAGAGGTAAAAAATAATAACCTGGATAAAACATTATTAAATGCTACCAACATTAGAGTGGATCTCGATTATAATATTGAGGTGAAAAAACTGAAAATTACTTCCATAAAATCAGAGATTGTCGATCAGGAACAATTGTTGGAAGTTGGTGGTATTTCACCTGCCAAATTTGAAAAGACAAAACAGGAATTAACTTTGGCCGAGAAAGACCTCGAAACTGTTCAGGCAAAAAACAATATCAGGTTAAAGCAATTAGCGACTGAAGAAAAGGGCCTTAGACTCCAAATCGAAATTCAACGAAAACAACTTAACCAACAAAAAGAATTACTCAATAAAATGGTCATTCGGGCTCCATCATCAGGAATTATACTAGAGATAAACGGGCAGGAGGGTGAAAAGGTAAATACTGACCGGTTGCTTGTAAGAATGTCTGATTTAACAACTTTTAAATTAAGAGCTACGATTGAAGACTCTCATGCTAATGTAACAAAGACCGGCCGAGGTGTATATGCTATAATTGACGGGCAAAAACTATCTGGGAAAATAGGCACCATCAGTCCTACTATAAAAGATGGCAACATTGAATTTGATGTATTTCTTGATCAAAGTAATTTTTCTAAACTAAGGCCGAATATGTCGGTCGATCTGCAAGTTATAGAGTCGAAAAGAGACAGTGTTTTGAGAATTAAAAAAGGCCCGGCTTTTGGTAAAACAAATACGCATGTTATCTATTTAAAAAAATCTAACAAGGCATTATTAAGAGAATTGAAAACCGGTTTATCCGGTAATGAATATTTTGAAATTGAAGAGGGCGCCAAACCGGGTGATGAATTGATTATTTCAGATATTTCTTCATTGAGAAAGTTAGAAGAAGTTGATTTAAATTAGAAGGATATTATTTAGGTGATTCATGAAGAATAGTAGAATAATTTTAACAATAATTTTTTTATTTTTTTATGTAAACAGCATCGCTCAAGATGATATCACGGTTAATAAACTATCATTATCCGATGTAGTATCCATGGCGATCGAACAATCCCCTTCCATCAAATATTATCAAAACCGAAATGTGAATTACTACTGGAGATGGAAAAATTTCCAGGCGAATTTCAGGCCTCAGCTTGGGATATCGGGTAACCTGCCTGACTATCAGATTTCCAATGAACCAATTACTCAACCTGACGGAAGTATAGAATTTAAACAAATATCACAACTGCGGACCACTGCGGATCTGGCTTTGACACAAATTATACCTCATACCGGAACAACAATATATGGTGCATCCTCTTTATACCGGGTAGAAGATTTTAATAAAAATACTGTTGAATGGTCTGGCGCTCCTTTTTACATTGGTTTTGTTCAGCCTTTGTTTGCCTTCAACTGGTGGAAATGGTCTAGAAAAACAGAACCCCTGGTCTATGAAGAATCTCAAAAAAGATATGTAGAATCTGTTGAACGTGTATCTCTAAACTCTACAAGCAGATTTTTCACTTATCTCCGTATCCAAACAAATTATAATTTAGCCGCCAGCAATCTGAAAAATAGTAAAGACAATCTTAAAATTGCAGAAGTAAAAAGAAAGCTTGGACAAATCTCAGAAAATGATTTTTCCCGCATTAAACTATCTGTTTTGAATGCACAAAAGGCGCTGAACAAATCCAACATGGATCTGAAGAATGCTGATTTTGAGTTAAAATCATATATTGGTATGGATCAGAATTCAAAAATTGAATTGATCATACCTCTGGAAATGTCACTTTTTTATATCGATCCTCAGAAAGCCTTGAAAGAAACGCTTGAAAACAGAAAAGAAGGTCCTGAGTTTAAAAGGAGATTAATTGAAGCTGACAGGGATTTAATCAGGGCAAAGCGTAATACTGGCCTTAGAACTACACTGCGAGGAAGTTATGGAACCTCAAAAAACGCTGATAATCTTGGTGGAGTATATAAAGAAACAGAAAACCAACAAATGTTAAAGTTGAGTCTGAATATTCCGATTTTAGATTGGGGGAAATCTGCTTCAACGGTGAAATTAGCAGAGTCCAGACGTGAATTGGTTCTTTATGGTGTTGAGAGAGAAAAACTTGATTTTGAACGAGAAATTGTTGTTCAGGCTGAAAAATTTAATCTTCTTGAAACCCAAATGGAAACTGCCAAAGAGGCGGATAAAGTAGCAGGCAATGGATATCTTATCGCCTTAAAGAAATTTCAGAATGGGGAAATAAGTATTACAGACCTTAATATCTCACTGTCTGAAAGGGAAAAAGCCAAACGAGATTACATCGCTTCATTACAGGATTATTGGGTATCTTTTCACTATATCAGAATATTGACATTATATGATTTTGAATTGAATCAGAAGATTACATATCTAAATCCATCTATGACCGAGTAATTGTCGGAAAATAATAGAATTTATTCTTCTACAACCTCACCGGCATTTTCAATAGTTGATTTTTTGTTTTTCTTACCAAATGGCCAAAACTTTCTTCTCTTTTTAGGTGCTTGTTCCTCTTCCAGCGCTTCCTCAGAAATAGGAGGTTCCTCCAGTTGATTCAGGTCAACTTTAAATTCATCCCGGTTTCCACCTTTTTTAGGTAGGTATTTTCCAAAATGGTGTAAATAGATCATCTGATCTATATTTTGAAAATCATTGTATCCTCTACTCTGTGCGAGTACAGAAGCCGAATCGATATAAACCGTAGAATCTGAATTTGCAAATTCATGTTGAAATTGCTCAAAAGGATCTTCTATCTTTTTGTAGGAAGATTTCATAGAAATAATCCTCATATCATCTAGTTTCTTTTGGTACGGAACTTCCTTGGCAATTCCATATTTTTCCTTGTCAACTTCCCAATTCTTTTTAGGCAATGAATCAGCACCAAAGAGGGAGAAAACCTCCTTCGTCTCTTTTACATCGAAGATAAAATAAGAATGATATGCAGGGCATATCACCCTCTGCTGACATGCAGAGATATAAGCTATGAAGCCTAAGTAAAAAATATAATGATAAATCTTTTTCATCAAGTTGTGAGCGCGAATATCAACTTTTTATTAAAACGCCAAAATTCATGTACTTTAATTTGAGATTATACAATTAAATAACCTCATAATTACAAATTTATTCTTTGCTATGAATTAATAAAAAATGGACAACCGATGATTTCTATTCATACACAATTAAACCTTTATACAATTATATGACCAGATGTAACCATAAATCAGGTTATTTTTCCAAATCATATTTTAGAGATTTCGGGAGTTTTGCAACAACGAGATTATAGTAATGTAAAATAAGTTCCTCAATAAATGTATCGGACAGGCTACCCGTCATCGACACAGTATTCCAATGTTTTTTATTCATATGATAACCTGGCACAATCTCCGGATATCTCTCTCGCAATTCAATCGACCATTCAGGATCACACTTAAGATTCACACTTTTAAATATGCTTACATCTGTCAGAGTAAATATTTTGCCCATAACTTTAAAGACCAGTGTTTCTTCATCAAATGGAAAATCTTCCGTAACACCTTTTTTTGAAAGGCAATAATCTCTAAATGATTCAATATTCATTAAAAGACGTATTTTATAATAAGATAAATTATGCCTGTTAAAAATATGATGATGGATATTTTATTAATCCCATGCATTATTTTCAGATTTATGTTGGTTTTTTTATTCGGATCTTTCTTTCTGAAGAAATACCCGAATACCTCTCCAAATCCAAAATACTCATTTGAACCATGGTTATACCTTTGATCTCTCATTTCATTTATTTATAAGACATTGTTTGGTTCTATCCAGACACCATCTTCTTTGATAATCTCAATCAATTCATCAACGGCTTTTTCCGCAGGTACACCTTTCTTCACCACATTCATTCCTTTATATAACGTAATCTTTCCTTTCCCTGACCCAACATAACCAAAATCTGCATCGGCCATTTCTCCAGGTCCGTTTACAATACATCCCATAATGCCAATCTTAACGCCTTTCAAATGATCAGTTTTTGCACGGATAAGTGCTGTAGTTTCCTGCAGGTCAAACAAAGTGCGCCCACAAGAAGGGCATGAAATATACTCTGTCTTGGTAATCCGGGTTCGTGCCGCCTGCAATATCCCGAAGGATAAAGGGTTTATCAATTCAATTGCACCTCTAATATCGTTCTCTGCAGATTCCCAGCTTAGCATCACCCCATCGCCCAACCCATCAATTAGCAAACCGCCGATATCTGTTGACGCATACAGTAAAATCTGAGCCTCATTTATTTTTTCATAGTTTCTGTGAATGATCACAGGCAGCTTCACACTTTCCTTTTCGATTTCAATGAAGAACCTCCTTTGCTCTGCCAGGCCATGGTTGTTATCAGTTTTTAAAAGAATAACCAATTTCTTATCCCGGAAACGGATTAATTTCTCAAAATCGAGCGTAGAAGCATCAATGGATATGAAATTGAGTTGATCATGCCATCTATTCACCTGATCCAGCTCCTTATATTGGATCAATGGAAAACTTAATTTAGCATCTGCAATTTTTTCCCATACCTTGTAATCTACTATTTCTTTCAGACCGTTCGGCAACATGAATGGAATTGGGTTTAATCCGCTATACACAAAATCAGCTCCCTGGTCATTCATAATAAATTTATCGAGCTTTTTGCTATAAACGTGACCCAATATTGCCAAATCCTTATATTTTACTATTTCAAGATTTGAGGCATCAATAATCACCCTAGGAACATTACCTCCCCCAATATTATCCACACTGATGGTTTTTCTTCTTTTGTAAATAAAAGGATCTATTGGACTACCTTTGATTTCTGCAATTGCTTGATGATCAGCGCGATTATTATACCTGTTGACAAGATTCAAGGCAACAGGAAGTTCAAACTCAGGTTCTTCCGTCAATGAAACCCTGATGGTATCCCCGAGTCCATCTTCCAATAACACCCCAATACCAAGAGCTGACTTTATTCGACCATCTTCAGCTTCACCGGCTTCAGTAACTCCCAGATGAAGTGGATAGGCTTTTAGTCGTTCTTCATGCAGCTTCATTGCAAGCAACCTGTATGCTTGCACCATTACATGAGTATTACTAGCCTTCATAGAAAGAACAACCTTGAAATAGTTTTCATCCTCACAAATACGCAAAAATTCCATTGCAGATTCTACCATTCCCAACGGAGTATCACCATACCGGCTCATGATCCTATCAGAAAGCGACCCATGATTGGTGCCTATCCGCATGGCTGTTCCATATTCTTTGCATATCCTTACAAGTGGTATAAACCGATCCCTGATCCTATAAATTTCCTCTTGATATTCCTGGTCCGTGTATTCAATTTGTTGGAATTTCTTTTTATCTGCATAATTGCCCGGATTAATTCGAACCTTCTCAACAATCCTTGCAGCAATTTCTGCTGCATTCGGTGTAAAATGAATATCCGCAATCAAAGGAATATCAAAGCCACGGTCCTTCAATTCTGCTTTGATAACGGCCAGGTTTTCAGCCTCCTTAATACTTGGCGCTGTGATTCTTACATATTCGCAACCAGCCTCTATCATGCGGATGGATTGCTCAACCGTTCCGATGGTATCCATAGTATCGATGGTGGTCATGGATTGCACCCGTATTGGGTGATTGGCACCAAGAGGTACACTACCGATGTTCACTTCAATACTCTTTCTCCTGGAATACTTTGTCAGGCTATTGCAGTAATAAATTGAAGGTTTCAATTCTGTTTCTGAATTGTTCATTGACTTTAATTCGAACTGCAAAATTAACCTTTCGTAGATAATATTGTTTTGAATGGTGGCTTTTAAATGTTTGTGAATTCAATTTATAAACCAGTTTATCATATCATTTTGGTCAAACAATTGGCTGTATTTGCTCTACACTATCCGTTTTGATTTTAATTTCGAAAGATGCATTGCTGTATATCCTCCGACAACGGCTCCGATAAGGTGAGATTCCCAGGAAATTCCAGGTTGATTTGGAAATACTCCATAAACGAGACCTCCATAGAAGAATATGATGATTGCAGAGATGACAAGGGATTTAAAATCTTTTTTGAAAAATCCATAAAAAATCAGAAAAAAGGCGATTCCATACACCAATCCACTAGCGCCAATATGCAACGAAGGTCTGGCGAATATCCAAACAAGGACATTCGTTAGAAAATAGCAGATCATAAATACTCTGATCGCAATGTTATCATAAAAGAAAAAAAGTGTCCATCCCAGGAACAACAGGGGTATCGTATTAGAAATAATATGAACACTATTCCCATGGATAAGAGGCGCTGTTACAATACCGACCAACCCATGGGCCGTCCTCGGAAGAATGCCAAATCCACTAAAATCTAATCCCAGAAAAAATTCAAGCGAATAAACCACCCACATTAAAAAGACAAATCGAAATAGAAAAACCATTTAATAAAATATTATATGCAAAACATCCGGGATATCTTCAAAAAATCTGAAGATCTTCTTCCTTCACCAAAATTATATTAACCTCATATGTTCTGGCCGGAAGGATTCTTTATCATATTCAGATCAATATATTTTGATTCTGATTTAGAAACTGAATTTAATCCCAATATACCTCCTGAAGCATGAGCAACCATATTTGCGAATTCCACAAAGCTTAAATATAGTTGATGCGCAAAATCTTTTTCAAGCTTTGATAAAAGATAATTGGCCCTTTCCAACTTGTTTATTAAAAAATCAAATCTTTGAACTTTATTCTCTGGCATTAATAAAATAAACCCTTTTAGATTTACTTCAAATCTTGATGCTACAGTTTTATAGTAATCAGCAATTAATTTCTTGTTGCTCCCCTGTTTCAAATTGGCAATTTGAATGGCCTTTTTAATTTCTGATCTATCTATTTTACCATCAGCTCCGGCAATAAGAATGGATATCCAGACCGGTATAAGATACAATTCTTCAGCTTCAACTTCAATTAGATTTCTCAACACATTTTGCATCTTTAAATTTATCGGTAATCTTTTATAATTGACTTATTTATAATGGATTTGCGGTCACTTTCAACTTGATGGTTAGTTTCAAGTCAAACGATAAAGTAACCTTGGAGAAAGTTCCTGTCATATAAATTTTCACTGCATTATCAGCTTTAAAAGTATCAGATATCTCATTTATAATGGAATTGCAAGTACTTATAGGAAAATCACCGGTGCCTGCAACATGAGTTATGTTCAGAGGACTGATCGCGCAGGTTGAAGTTGCCTGGTTTTCAGATATTTTACTAAACCCAATATTGCCATCAAAATATATTTCATCTCCTGTATCTGCCTGATAATTTTCGATTGCAAAAAGTAATTCCGTGATTTCATAATTCTTAATTTTATCTGCATACTTTTTAATTTCCGGATCCGTAGTAGCATCTAATACTACTGTATAAGTCACCTCATTTGTTGTTGTGGCAACAACTGGAAGTGATTTCACCAAAATAGTATCAATATTAACATCGGTTATATTGCCCACATCATCACAACTGAAAAAAACGAGGAACAAAAATGCAGGAAGGTAATTTATTACTAATCTTTTCATTTGATTTTTGTAAGTAAAGATTTCTGCTAAAGCACAAATTTACCTACAACGGATTAAACAATCAAATTGGATTAAAGCTGGTATTGCAAAGGAGCAAATCAAAGAATGAGCAGGAATATAAGAATTTCTCATTTTACCGTTGACATTTCATTTTCCAAATTTGTATGGTACATGTTAAAATCAAGTATAAAAAATTTAAAAGAATATTCTATTTGGTGAAGAATTGTTCCTCTTACCTGGTTTAATATGGTCTTTTGTGAAAATCTGAATATTCAAAAAAATATCTATCGCTCTCTTTGATTGTCAAATATGAATCAATATTCTATTCCAACAACTTATAAACTGCATGATTCGAGTATATAATATCTCCTATTACGTTTCCGGTTCTTTAGATAAAATCTGTATAATCCATCATTTTGCGTTGATTTATTGAAATCTCATTACCATCCTTACATCATAAAATAAAGTGAAAAAAACTACCCAAATACTTTAATCCTAAAATAGATTTCCATTTCCATCAGTTTAAATTTATAAACTTTTAAAAATGATATTTCAATATTTTAATTTTATCAATTTTTTAATAAATATGTTACAAGTAGTTAGACAGTTAGGTATAAATAGGGTAAGAATCGGTGAATTAAAAATGATCTTATTTTTAAATGGGCTTAACTTTTTTTGATATAATTGATTGAAGTGAATAAAAATCTCTCACTGCAAAACTGCAATCATTTTAGTGATTGCCAGTACTTTACCTCTACATGTGTAATATCTAAAGTGATATTAAATATAAATAATACAATAAATATTTGCATTATACATATTAATACGACTATTTTACTAAACTTTTGTATATATCTAATATTAACGAAACGATTATGAAAATGGAAGCCAATAATATTAGCATTAGAAAAAACGACTTTTTGGAGTTTAAAAAGTTCTTTTTGAAGTATTTAAATGGTAGCGCCACTTTTGATGAAGCCTTCTCAAGGGCTACAAGTACTTACAGAAAACTATTTAAAACTGTCCCTTATCAAAATTGTCAATCTTTTTTAACAGAGTTTTATAATGACCAATACGAGAGCTAATTGATTGTACAAATAATCAGAGTGAATTCGGATTTATAATATTAACAATTATATCATTTGAGAATTATAACTTACCACTATCAAGTGGTAAGTTTTTTATTTTTTATCCTATTTTTCTTCTTCAGTGAAATTTTTAAAAGTGTAAACAAATCCAATCCCCAGTGACTGGCTGAATTGGATATCCTTATCTTGATCAAAGTCATAAACTACAATGCCTCCCAATTTCACATCGATATATTTAGCTACCTTGGCACTGATAATTGCTTCAAATCTGTGATCAATTTCCTCAAAATTAATTTTTTCATAGTTGGCAAAAAGTACATACCTGAATTTGAGATTGATGTTTTCATTAAGATCTTTATCAAAATCTGCCAACAATTGAAAAGCAAGCCATTCCCAACGGGTGGTTTGCCCAATTTCAACTCCGTAATTATTTTCAACATTGAGATATAAGTCCTTATTTTTAACAATTGTAAGTCTCGGAGCAAGTGGAGATAATCTCAAATTAAAATAAGGTTTTGGCGTATATTCAAATCCCCATGAGGTAGTAATATAACCCGGGGCCATAAACTCAGAAATTAAAATTTCAACATCTCTATCCAGATTATCCTTTTCATATCTATATCCGTTTGCGAACTGAGTTAGTATATTAAAGGCGAAAAATGTACCCCACGTTGGTGAAAGTGCATAGCCATATTTGGTGTCGAGCCAGATACGGTCATTATTTTTCCTTGAGCCCTGCCCCGCATTATTGATAAACCCATATAATAGATCAATTTCATTGTCCCAGGAATGTTTTCCTTTTTTATAATTGGCTTTATAATTTATCAGGGTATTTAGACCTATTGTATTAATACCGCCTGATGTCCAGTTTTCAGAAAAAGCTGCCTGATTAAAATTAATAGATCCTTTAAAGGAATTTTTCCAATAAGTTGTATCTGCTTTTTGCGCGTATAAATTCGAACCTGCAATTAAACAGGCAAATAATAATAATTTCCTCATGATATTTGGTGATTTATAAATACTACTTATCCTGATAAAGATGAACATCTGTCTGAGGGAATGGAATGGAAACACCCTCTTTATCAAAGGCTTTTTTCACATTTTCAATCATATCAAAATGAACTCCCCAATAATCTTCACTAATTACCCAGACCCTGACGGTAAAGTTGACTGAGCTATCAGCAAGTTCGCCAACGGCAATAAAAGGTTCCGGATCTCCAAGAATTCTACTGTCCTTTTTAATCAACCCATCGATTACCGATCTCGCCTTGTCGATATCATCAGAATATCCGATACCGAAAGAAAAGTCAACGCGACGGGTGGCTTCTGTTGAATAATTGGTCATTGGGCCGGTAGATAAGCCTCCGTTTGGGATAATGATTGTTTTGTTATCGGGAGTTTTTAATATGGTATTAAAAATCTGTATCTCATGAACAGTTCCCATAAATCCTTGCGCTTCAATAAAATCCCCTACCTTGAAGGGTTTGAATATAAGCAACATTACCCCGCCTGCAAAATTTTGTAATGTTCCTGACAAGGCTAAACCAACAGCCAGGCCCGCTGCACCAAGTATGGCAATAAATGAGGTCATCGGTATTCCTACCAGGCTCATTACACTAATTACTACTAAAACTTTTAAAAGAGCAGAAATTAATGATTTAATAAAAGGCCTTAATGAAGCATCTGTATTTTTCTTTTCCATTGATCTGCCAATGGCATTAACAATGATCTTTACTACCCAAAGACCAATTAAAAGAACCACAATTGCTAGTACTAACTGTCCGCCATACTTAATAATAAGATCAGGGGCTGTTTCTATTAACGCATTAAATTTTTCCATGATAGATTTGTTAAATTGTCTGAAAAAAAATTTGATCGCAAATATCTAAAATAACATTAAATATCTATTGGTAATTTCAATTTTTTCAAGATTAAAAATCATTTATGGGATTTTCAAATGAAAAAGTGAGAATTAATTTTATACTAAATAATTAATATCTTCTCCCTCAGTAATTATTAATAAAAGCTATTTTTGATCAATTCTTTTCCCTGGATTTCCTGATATTTATTGAGCACGCAACTACCTGCAGCTTTCTATGATATTTCTACTAAAAGATTTTTTATTCTCTAGTATTTTGAAAAATTCATCCAGGTAATTGATTGTACTTCGCTTATTATTTTTGCTCATAAGTGTATCATTTTCATACACTTCATAAATTTGTTCCTTTTTATTAATAAACAATTCTGCAGAATTATATAAATCTGATTCCGGTAAACATACTCCACGGTAAACGCGTTCCCGCACACTTTCTGTCCCTAATAGCTCGGGGGGAACTGCATAGGTAGCATTAACAATCCCAGCATAATCGAGATCATAGGGCACGACAAAAGGTGTTACTATCGATGAGTCATTAGATTTTAACATATAAATATTGTGCATGCCTGGAATCGACCAGTCACAATTACCTATCAGGTATTGAAAAAGATAAGCGTCAACCAATGTTTTCCTGTCAGTATTCAAGTCTCTAATATTTTTGGTTTCAATTCGCACAGCATTGTGCCTTTGGGCGAGCTGCTGTATGCTTTCCAGGATGAATGCATATCTTGTACTTTCTTTATATTTTCCACCTGTATCTATATATTTTACTTGTAAAAGTCTTACGCGTAAACTGTAATCAGTAATGATGTTTTGAATCTTATAGGCATAATATTCTGAAAAAAGATATTGCTGATAGGCGTCACCCCGTTTACAATCCAATACCATTTTCATCTTATCAAATTCTCCTATTTGTTTTAAGAAAGCTTCTTTTTTAGTAAAATTTAATTTTATAGGCGGAATTTGACAGGAGTTTTTTCGCATATGACCTCTTGGTCTTATTTTAATTTTTCTTGATACCTGTATAGTATCATTAATCATCATTCTAAATATCGCCTCCTGATATTCATCTTCTAATTTTCGCTTTACGAGGTTTTTAAAATCTGATTCAAGCGTAACTTCCAGAATTATATTACTATTAAACAGATCGGTTGTATCCCCAATTATCTTTGCTATAGCCTTAAAATTGCTTGAATTATCAACCAGCGAATCAAAATCATATACTTGCCCGCTGGCATTGATCACAGATGTAAGTGTACAGCTAATAGCGAAAATGATTTTTAAACTATTTCTCATAATGTAAAACAACTTGAAACATTAGCACTAAAATCTTCTGCCTATCCCGACACCTAATGTGTACGCTTGAATATCTCCACCCATATTATCGAAAATAAATCTTGGAGAAAGATACCAATCGTTAGAAAGAGAAAATCCATATTCCAATCCAAAACGCATTACAAAAAGACTTTCATTTTTGTCAAATTCCAATCCGGCTCCTGCAAAAAATGACAATTTTTTCCACGGCCTGAAGACACCAACTATTGTAGAAGTGACAGGATAATCTCTGTCGAGGTCCTGGTGCGTATCGGAATTTAATACATAAGTCAATGCGACAATATTATTATACCAACCAATAGCAAATTTTTCACTAAACCAATACTTATAATTAATACCGATATTGGGAAGCACCAATGTTGCATTTGAATTATCCAACGTTCCTTTGGGCACATGGGTCGTACCAACAAAGCCATCTAATTCATGATGAAGAAGTGGAATCATTTGCTTCGAGCTATGAACCTGGGAATATGACACCTCATTTATGAATGAATACAAAATGAGCATCAGCATTAATTTTTTCATGAATGTTTAATTTGTTCAGGCCACTATTTTGGTGAATAAATATTCATTCAAAATTAATATGTTTTTACGATATTAATTAACATTGAAATTACTCAATTGAAACAGATCTCAAAATTTATTTGAGGTAAAGTTTACATAAAAGAGCTCTGGGCTGGCACAAAACATTGTGAATAACAAGAGTTAATTGACACATTCATTCTTTTATTAATTTTTGATTTATTACCTATTATATTTTTTATTGTTCGGAATCACGATAAAATAGGTTTTAATCAACCATTTAATTGGCGTTTAATATGAGATATGTTTTTCTGTTTTTAATTGTAATACCATTATTTGCAAGTCAATCTATTCCAACAAAGAATAATGTCTTTTCGCCCTATGAATGGGCAACTTATTATGCGGTAAAAAAGACAATTCCTATTAATATTGATGGTGATTTATCTGAATGGGAAAATGTCACGGGATTTACCATGGATGATCGCAAGTATTTTTTTGTGGGACAGGGTATGTCTTCGGCGAAATGGGAAGAAATCAATGATCTATCCGGAAATTTTAAAGTGCTATGGGATACGGCATTTATTTATATCGCAGTTGCGGTGATTGATGATAAAGTAATTGAACCACATGGATCTAAAGTTGCAAGCCTCGAATCCGGATCGTGGGATGACGATGGAGTTGAAGTTATGTTTGATCATGACGGATGTGGAGCAACCAGGTATTATATTGGCGACAAATTGCATCATGAATATCACTTTGTTTATAGTGAAAATCAACCATTTGTATTTGATAATTTCTGGATACCAAAACCAGGAGCCCCACAACCCATGTTTACTTTACCAAATGGAAAACTTGAACCCCTTGCATATCCTGATGAGGTGATGGAGAAAAATGATGTGACAGAAAGATTTGGCACACCTCCCTATAATGGAGATTATAAATTTAAAAAAACAAAAAATGGGTACAATCTTGAGGTGAAAATGTCCTTACCCGGGGCTAAGATGGTTGCTATAAATGAGGGTGGACATAAAATTGGTTTCGATATTGCATTCAATGATAATGATAAAGGCAAAGGCGCTCTTAAACAACAACTTCACTGGTCAGGAATGAATGGGATATTTTGGAGAAATTGTCAGTTTTTCGGAACCCTTATTCTTTTGAATAAATGATATTAACCAGGCTTTCTCTTAAAAAAAAATTGATGAGAAATTGCGGAAAATTGACACTTCAACCATCACAATACTTGCACAGTCGCTATTGTATTGCGACTGAATTATTTCCTGAATAGGAAGAAGCAATTTGCAATAAAAGGCACCTATCAGATAAATCTCTTGTTGACTTCAAAGAAAATAAAATTGATTTCAATCCAAAATATTAATTTTCTTCCAAACCAGTAATTTCAATTGAGTTAAAATGCCTATTTTTATACAAACATTCTTTAGATTTTCATTATTTCAATTTGTACAGAAATAATATAAAAGGAGGAATGGACTTTTCAGTTTGTGCATTTTTTTCACCAAAGTAATACCATTATGAAACCCGGTTATTTAATTTTTACACTACTACTTTGTGCCCTTAATAATTCAGTATTCAGCCAGGAACCGACTAAATGGCGTGGCCCTAACCAAAGCGGTATCTATAACGAAACAAATTTGTTGGATAAATGGCCTGAATCCGGTCCTGAAATCCTCTGGCACTATAATGAGCTTGGAGAAGGGTATTCATCACCTGCTTTTGCCAACGGCAGAATTTATGTTTCAGGCATGGAAGGATCAACCGGGTATATTTACACTATTACAAAAGATGGCAGCCTGATGTGGAAATCGCCGTATGGGAAAGAATCTCAAACGAGTTATCCGGGGAGCCGGGCAACCCCCGTAATTGCCGGTGAATATCTTTATATTCTCGCTGCAAGGGGCGACCTGACCTGCATGAGTGCAATTACCGGCAAATTGCATTGGCAAATAAATATGGTGAAAGATTATGATGGCCGTTTTATAGAATGGGATTTTAACGAAACCGTTGTCGTGATTGGCGACAAACTGATATGTACCCCCGGTGGAAAGGATCATAATATGATCGCTTTAAACCGGTTCAACGGTGAACTTATCTGGTCCACAAAAGGACTGGGGGAAAAAGCCGCCTATTGCACACCTTTGCTCGTGAAAATTGGGTCCAGGAAGCTATTGGTGACCCATACTGAAAATCATATTCTTGGTATCGATGCCGCTGACGGCCAACTGTTGTGGAACCACGAACATAAAAATATCTATTCAATTCATCCTAATACACCTGTTTTTTACAACAACCAACTATTCTGTTTCAGCGGTTACGGACAGGGAGGCGTTTTGCTACAACTCAACGAAGATGGCAGTGAGGTGACAAAAAAATGGTTCCGCCAAACTATGGATAGCCGTACTGGTGGCGCTGTGGTCCTCGAAGGAAAACTCTATGGCTCTGGAGATAAAAGCAGGGAATGGCAATGCATCGACTGGGATACTGGTGAAATGCTCTATTCGTCCAAGGAAATAGGTAATGGTGTGGTAATCTCAGCAGAAGGGTTGCTGTATTTCTATAGTCAGCGCGGAGAATTGGCACTTGTGAAACCTGAAACAAAATCGTTTAAGGTAATCAGCTAAACCAAAGTGTCTTTGGGGAGCAAACAGCATTGGGCACATCCGGTCATCAACAACGGTCGTCTTTTTATTCGACACGGAGACACTTTAATTGCCTATAAGATAAAGTAACAGGTTGTATTTATCGTTTTAGATAAAAAACTGACTTTATGGACAAACATTAATTAGTATTTTAATTATTTAACAACTTCAAAATTAATACATAATTGATATTCATCTTGAAAAAGGTAGTTAAGATCAAGATTCATATTTTTTTTATTATTTATTTTCCAATTTAATTTTCTACTATGAGACTTATTGTAGGATTTTTTATTTGTGTCCTTTTCAATACCAACACATTTTCACAGAATGCTCAATGGAGAGGGCCAAACAGATCGGGAATTTTCCCGGAAACGGGTTTGCTTCAGGAATGGCCTGAAAATGGACCGGAATTGATGTTGAAAGTGGAAGGAATCGGAACCGGTTATTCCACACCGGTATTCATTGATGGGATAATTTATGTTACCGGGAAAAAAGTTGAAGATGATTATCTAAGTGCCATTGACAATGAGGGAAACATAATATACCAGGTAGCTTATGGAAAATCCTGGATCAAATCCTATCCCGAAACCAGAAGCACCCCTACGATAGAAGGAAACAGAATTTATGTGATCAGTGGTACAGGACAGGTAGTATGCCTGAATAGAATGAATGGAGAAATAATATGGACCGTTAATGCCAGTGAAAAATATAAGGGACAGATTCATAGATGGGGTGTTGCTGAATCACCCCTTGTTATCGATGAAAAGGTAATATATACAAATGGAGGTGATCAGGCTTCCGTAATTGCTTTCAATAAAATAACAGGAAAAGAAGTATGGGCCACTGAAAGTATAGGCGGATCCCGTACCTATGTTTCGCCGGTGGTTTATCAAAATGGTAAGGTGCGATTGATTGTCGCCTCAACATCCATCTATGTAATTGGTATAGAACCTGAATCTGGAACAATAGTCTGGAATTATAAATATCTTCCCGATAGTGTGGTTGGAGGCAGGCCTACAAATAGCACGAATTCCGCGATTATCAAAGGAAATGAGATCTTCATTTCGAAAGGCTATGACCAGTTCGGTGTCATGCTACAGGTGGCTGAAGATGGGAAAAATATAAGGGAAAAATGGCGATCAAGTGTGTTGGATACCCATCATGGGCATTATGTGAATATTGGCGACTTTATCTATGGATCCAATTGGGAAAGCAACAGTCAAGGGAATTGGGTTTGTCTGGAATGGGATACTGGTAAAGTAATGTATGAAGAAAAATGGAAAACCAAAGGTCCTATTGCATTTGCTGATAATAAGCTTTATTGCTATGAAGAACGTACAGGAAATGTGGCTCTTGTCAATCCGACGCCAGAAAAATTTGATATCGTAAACACCTTCAAGATCGAATATGGATCCGGACCTCATTGGGCACATCCTTACATTATCGATGGAAAATTGTTGATGCGTCATGGAGATGTTTTGATGGTTTTTAATATTAAAAAAGGACAAGATCCCTAATTAAAGTAAGCAATAAAACTCTCTTTGGTATCATTCTCACCTTGACTGGGAATCTCTAAATTGCCAGGAATGAGACCCCCTCTTTCTTAAGGATGACGAGGAAAATAGAA
The DNA here is from genome assembly GCA_024280115.1 of Bacteroidota bacterium. Classification (GTDB taxonomy): domain Bacteria; phylum Bacteroidota; class Bacteroidia; order Cytophagales; family Cyclobacteriaceae; genus JAAUQL01. Next base: position 25,917 of record JAJRQT010000199.1, read on the forward strand.
TTTTGTGAGTTTTCTTTCATGTACTAATTATATACTGCTTGGAAGATAGAATTTCCGATTTTTAAACTGTTGTCATTGTTATACCTGCCGTCAGCAGAAAAATATTTTGACAAACTGGTTATTCATATTAGGACATCCGATCACTGATAGCGATTGATTTTTTATTCGATACGGTAGCGCATTGATTACTTACAAAATAGACAAATAGTAGTGCTTTGATTTTCCTAAAAAGTGATATAGGTCATACTAAACTAATATTTTCTAAAGTATTTTTGCTTTGACTGCTAAATCACTTCAAAATTACTTCAAAATTAGTCATCAATTTGTGACTTGGTAGTTATAAATCAAGATCAATATCAATCTTTGATTCTTGTGATATTTTTTTTATAGAGCTAAACCTTTTTTAACATGAGACATATTGCAGGTATTATTATTTGTGTTCTTTTTATCACGAATTCTTTCTCACAAAATGTCCAATTCAGAGGGCCTGACAGGTCGGGGAAGTATCCGGAAACCGGTTTATTGCAGAAATGGCCAGAAGGTGGCCCGGAAATGATGCTTAAGGTTGAGGGAATTGGAACAGGTCACTCATCACCCGTGCTGAATGAAGGAATCATTTATGTTACAGGAAAAAAAGACGAAGATGATTATCTAAGCGCGATTGAAGCAGATGGAAATATACTATATCAGATAATCTATGGACAATCATGGACGAACACCTATCCCGATACACGAAGTACACCTACCATCGATGAGGACAGGTTGTATGTGATTAGCGGTATTGGACAGATAGTTTGCATTAATAAAATCAATGGTGAAATAATTTGGGACATCAATGCTCATGAAAAATACAAAGGGAAATTTCATAAATGGGGTGTGGCCGAATCGCCTTTGGTTATTGATGATAAAGTTCTTTATACGAGTGGAGGCGACCAAACTTCCGTGATCGCCTTTAATAAATTAACAGGCGAAGAAGTATGGGCCACTGAAAGTGTCGGCGGATCACGCACGTATGTTTCACCAGTGATATACAAAACAGATAATGTGCGAATGATTTTAGCTTCTACATCTGATTATGTAATTGGAATTGAACCTGAAACAGGAGAAATAGCCTGGAAATATAAGTATCGCCTGGATGATCCTGATAACGATGGCACTACAATCAGCCCTAATTCAGCAATTTATAAAGGGAATGAAATCTTTATTTCAAAAGGATATAACAGCTATGGCGTCATGCTTCAGGTGGCTGATGATGGAAAAGGTGTAACTGAAAAATGGCGTACAACTGTGATGGATACACACCACGGGCATTATGTGAATGTAGGTGACTATATCTATGGTTCCAATTGGGAGAATAACAGCAAGGGAAACTGGGTTTGCCTGAAATGGGATACGGGAGAAGTGATGTATGATGAAAAATGGCATACTAAAGGCCCCATCATTTTTGCAGATAATAAACTTTATTGCTACGAAGAGCGACAGGGAAATATTGCCCTGGTCAATCCTAATCCGGAAAAATTTGATGTTGTAAGTTCCTTTAAAATCAACTACGGCACCGGTCCTCACTGGTCGCACCCGTATATTATTGATGGAAAATTATTGATGCGCCATGGAGATGTGCTAATGGTTTTTAAGATCAAGGCCTGAATGAAGATATGAAGGTTCCAACCCATATATTGCTCGCATTTACAGCTGTGGTTTTTGTGGCAGCGCTCATATGGTGGAACCTGTCCGATCCCAAAGTTACCGTGAAGGCAAGTGAACCCGGAATGGACAACCGCGAGGGTAAGACCGCCGGTCTCGATGAATTAATCAATATCGGTGAATTTTTTAAACGATTCTTTACATCCGAATCCTCCTTCACTGAAACCTGGCCTCGATTCAGGGGGAGTAATTTTGATAATATCAAAAAACCAGGCATTAAGCTTATTGACAAATTTGATCCTGACGGGCCAAAAATCCTTTGGTCTGTAGAATTTGGAGAAGGTCATGCCGGACCGTCTGTCTATAAAGGATTGGTATATGTGCTCGATTACGATGAAGAATTGAAAGCGGATATGCTCCGTTGTTTCAATCTTAAAGATGGCACGGAACTGTGGAGAAGATGGTATAATGTCAATATCAAGCGAAACCATGGTATGTCGCGTACTGTTCCTGCCGTGACAGAAAAATATATTTTGACGATTGGTCCACGCTCGCATGTGATGTGCATGGATAGGGAAACAGGCGATCTGCTTTGGGGCCTGGATATAGAAAAGAAATACGGCACCCAAATCCCATTCTGGTACACAGGCCAGTGCCCCCTGATTGATGATGGTAAAGCCATAATTGCAACGGGTGGAAAGTCGCTGATGATTGGTGTTGATTGCCAGACGGGAGAAATACTTTGGGAGACACCGAATACCAACAAGCTAAAGATGTCGCACTCTTCCATTATGCCCTGGGAACTGAATGGCACGAAAATGTACGTGTATAGCGCGGTTGGTGGTGTGGTAGGAATCGCTGCCGATGGGCCTGACGAAGGAAAGATCTTGTGGGAATCATTGAAGTGGGGTTGTTCCGTAGTAGCGCCTTCGCCGGTGTGCATGCCGGATGGGAAATTATTCTTAACAGCCGGGTATGGCGCCGGCAGTATGATGTTCCAGGTTTCTGAAGAAAGTGGCAAGTTTAACATCGAAAAACTTTATGAATATAAACCCAAGAATGGGCTTGCCTGCGAACAACAGACGCCGATATATTATGAGGGGATGTTGTTTGGAATATTACCAAAAGATGCGGGAAAATTAAGAAACCAGTTTATATGTGTAGATCCGGAAGATTGTCGAAAGGTGGTCTGGTCGAGTGGCAAAACAAACCGCTTTGGCCTTGGCCCTTTTATGATAGCCGATGGGAAATTTTTTATCCTCAATGACGACGGAACCCTGTCGATTGCGAAAACCGGAAAGACAGAATTTGTTTTACTCGATCAGATAAAATTGTTTGATGGGCATGATGCCTGGGCTCCCCTTGCCATTGCTGATGGTTATCTGTTACTGAGGGATGCCAACAAAATGATTTGTATGGACATACGGGGATAATGATGAAAAAAAATTGGATATATGTAGTATTAATCATATTTGGAACGCTTATCGCTTACATTATCCTCGGGGATGTTTTTAAAAATGACATGCAAAAAACATCGAAAAATCCATATGCCCTTGATCTCGTGGATGTAAGAAAAGTTGACCCTTCCATGATCAAATATCATGAAACAAAACGAATTGGCGTAGCCTTCCCAAATCCCAAAGCGCTTGATTATTCTAATGGCCTTATCGTAATCGCTTATTCAAATCATCTACAGCTCATCGATACCATGGGAAGAGAGTTTTTCAATAAACCAATCGACGAAACCCTCACCGCTATTTCATTTTCGCCTGACGGAAAGATCTTCCTGGGATGTAAAAATCATATCCAACTTTACGACAATAGTGGCAATTTGCTTCAAAAATGGGATATGATAGATTCCTCCTCCTATATCACGTCAATCGCATGTAAAGAGAATACCGTTTTTGTCGCCGACGCCGGAGGCCCCAAGATATACAGGTATAATTATAAAGGAGATTTACTAAATTCATTTGATGGGACCGGACGGCTTGAAAGTGATTATGGCTTTATCGTACCAAGCGCACACTTTGATATAGACATCGACCCTGACAATCAGCTATGGATCGCGAACACAGGGTTGCAACAAATTGAAAACTATACGGATGAAGGGATCCTGCGAGGGTACTGGGGCGAGCCATCATTTACATTGAAAGGCTTTAGCGGTTGCTGTAACCCTGCCAATTTTTCCATTTTATCAAATGGCTCATTTGTAACATGCGAAAAGGGATTGGTAAGGATCAAGGTGTACCTGCCATCCGGTGAAGTGGAAAGCGTGGTGGCAGCACCTGACGATTTTGATGCTGATTCATCACCGGCAGACCTTGCTGTAGATGAGGACGACAATATTTATGTACTGGACGTTTCCAGGAAAATGATTAGAAAATTCGAAAGAAATAAAAGCTAATGGAAAGAAGAGAATTTATAACCAAAAATAGCCGGTGGTTTTTATTTGGAGGACTACTGGGTGTATGTGGGTTACTGATGTACCGGCGCCGGTTTGGGAACCCGGATGCCTGTTTTACAAATCCATTTTGCAAAAGTTGTGGCCAATTTAGCTCGTGCGACATCGTAGCTTCATCAAAACCTGTACAAAATGAAAACGAAGGAAGAAAATAAAACCCTGGAGCGAAGGGATTTTATCCAAAGTACGGCGCGAATCTCCCTGGCCCTTTGCATTGGTGGACTTGGCGGACTGGTGGCGAGCAAATCAAAGGCAGGGGATTATGTATGGCAAATCGATCCTTTCAAATGCACCCAGTGTGGCCGTTGTGCAGATGAATGTGTCCTGACTCCATCGGCGGTAAAATGTATTCACGCCCTACAGCTTTGTGGGTATTGCGACCTCTGTGGAGGATATTTCAAACCAGGCGTTATGGACCTGAACACGGGAGGTGAAAATCAATTGTGCCCGACGGCAGCTATAAAAAGAAGTTTTATCGAAGAACCATTCTTTGAATATACCATCGATGAAGACCTGTGTATTGGCTGTGGGATTTGTGTCGAGGGTTGCTCCTCCTTCGGAAACGGATCGCTTCACCTTCAAATTGTTCATGACCTTTGTGTCAATTGCAACCAATGTGCGATTGCACAAATGTGCCCTTCCGATGCAATTTCCAGGGTACCGGCAGATAAAGCCTATAAAGTAAAAGGTGATTTTACAAATACGTGATTAAATTGATGTGAAAAAAAATACGCTGAAAATATTAACTGTGCTTACCGGAATCCTGATCTCTGTTGTCAGCTTCGCTCAACAACGATTTCCCCGACCCGATTTTGAAAGCGATTATCAGGCGCCTTCACTTATTATGCCCGAACCCCGGCAGGGATTCATGGAATATATCGACGTATTTATTCTTTTCATTGTTCTTTCGCTCACTACTTGGTTTGTGCTGAAACGCCGGTCGCGAAAAAGTGTACTCTATCTTTCTATATTTACACTTATATATTTCGGGTTTTATAGAAATGGGTGCATCTGCTCCATCGGTGCCATTCAGAATGTAACGCTTTCACTCGTCGATCCGACCTATGCCATTTCATTGTCTGCGCTTGCCTTCTTCATGCTCCCTTTACTTTTTGCCCTGTTTGCAGGACGCGTATTTTGCGGAGGGGCATGCCCATTGGGAGCCATTCAGGATTTGATCATAATAAAACCGATATCCTTGCCTGTAGGAGTTAGAAAAGCATTGGGATTGATCCCATATCTCTATCTCGGGCTTTCCATACTTTACGCTGCCACCCAAACCGATTTTATCATTTGTCGCTACGATCCATTTGTTGGGATATTCCGCATGGATGCCCCATTTAATATGCTGGTGCTTGGAGGAAGTTTCTTAATCGTAGGCATGTTTGTCGGTCGGCCATATTGCCGATTTTTATGCCCTTATGGCGTTTTACTGAACTGGATGTCCAGCGTTTCGAAAAAGCACCTGACCATCACTCCATCCGAATGTATCGACTGTAAATTGTGTGAGCACTCCTGTCCGATGGATGCGATCAACAAACCGGTGGCCGATCCTGTATCAAAAAAGAAAGACATCAAACGACTCGTCTTCTCTGTAGCCCTGATACCGGTTTGGATGCTCATTGGCGGATTCATTTTATCCCAATCTCATGTGTATCTTTCCAAAGCCAACCGGACAGTAAAACTGGCGGAACTGTTGATTACCAATCCTGAACTAAAAAATGATCCTGACCATATTGATGTCCAGACTTTTTTAACAGCTGGAAAAACCATGGAAAACCTCGTGGAAGAAGCGAGCATAATCCGGCAGCAGTTTTATTGGGGAGGCTGGATTGTTGGCGGTTTTCTGGGTTTGGCATTTGGATTAATTTTTTCCAGAAAAACGATTTATCGGCACAGGAAAGACTATGAACCCGATAAAGGTAATTGCGTGAGCTGTGCCCGGTGTATGGATTATTGCCCTGTCGGGAAACCGGATTTTGACACCATAATGAAACAAATAAATTGAATAACTCAGAGAAAAAAATAGTAGCATTTCGAACGGCCATTATTGCCGGTATATTCTCCCTTATTGTTGGTGTGGTAATGCTGTTGAACTTTTGGCAGTTGAAAACAACTGATCCGCTGGAGAGCGAAGCGCTCAAAAACCTGATCGTGCGGTTGCAGGAAGATACCCGCAATGAAGAGCTGAAGGTTGAAATCAGGAACCTGGACCTGATGACAAGAAATGCATTTTTTACCAATCAATGGCAAATCAGGTCCGGCGCTTTTCTTTTGATTGGCGGTATACTAACAATGGTCGTTGGGCTGCGTGTTTACCATTCATTAAGCGCTCAAATAAAGCAGCCAGAATCCATGGAATCTCAACTTGATCTCGAACTGTTGATTTCACGGCGTTGGATATTATACACCGTCTCCATAATTTTTGGGCTTGCACTATTGGCTTCCTTTCTTTCTATCGACCACCTCTCATCTACCTATGCCCTCACTGAATCAAGTGATCAGGAAGATGCGATCCCCGTGCAGGAAATTACACCCATACAAGATGAAGCTACTCCAATGGCTAAAGTCGTAGAGCCAGTCGCAGAAACATCCGAGGTTACCATTGAATCAGCAGAACCGGAAAATACACAAAATTCAGAAGCAGAAGTTCCGCAGGTCGCTTCGGAAGAGAAGGCGCCTGAAAAACCTGTTAGTAAAAAATCAAATTCATCTATCCCCAATCGCAGTGAAATAATTAAGAATTTTCCCGCCTTCCGGGGCCCTTATGGATTGGGCATTTCATATCAAAAAAATATTCCTGTAGAATGGGATGGAGCTTCCGGGAAAAATGTATTATGGAAAATCCCGGCTCCTTTGCCCGGATTCAATTCACCGGTAATTTGGGGTAATTCCCTGTTCATTTCCGGAGCCGACAAAAGCAGGCAATCTGTTTATTGCTATGATATAAACACTGGGAAACTAAATTGGGATCATAAAGTATCGGGGATTAAAAGGCCTGCCGGGAAAATGGAAAAACCTACAGACGATACAGGATATGCAGCCCCGACAGTTGCTACTGACGGTAGGTATGTATATGCAATATTTGCAACCGGAGACCTGGTTTGTGTCGATTTGAAAGGGACAAGGATATGGGCAAAAAATATGGGAATTCCAGAAAACCATTATGGACACTCATCATCGCTTATGCTTTGGAAAGACCTGCTTTTTATTCAGTTTGACACCAATAAGGCCGGAAAAGTGATGGCCGTAAATGCCTTAACGGGTGACACCGCATGGGAGACCAACCGTTCTTCCAAAATATCCTGGGCTTCCCCAATCCTGACAAATCTGGGAAATCATTTTGAATTAGTACTCGCATCCAGCCCATCGGTAGCCGGCTATGATCCGGTCACTGGAAAAGAACTTTGGTCATTGGAATGCCTTTCAGGGGAGGTAGGCCCCTCTCCTGCTTACTACAATGGAGTCGTGTATGCCGCCAACGAATATGCCAACCTGGTAGCCATCAAGCCCGGAAATGAACTGTCGGTAATCTGGGAAACTAATGAATATCTGCCTGAAGTCGCCAGCCCGGTTGCAATGGATGGAATGTTATTTCTTGGGACAAGTTACGGTGTAATTGCCTGCTTTGATACAACAAATGGTGAAATACTTTGGGAATATGAGTGTGACCAGGGTATTTATTCTTCACCTGTTATAGCTGATGGCAAAGTTTACTTCCTTGACATGGATGGGATAATGCATATTTTCAATGCGGATAAAACCATGAAACTAATAGGAGAACCAGCACTTGGCGAACAAGCGGTAAGTACACCGGCTTTTGCAGATGGAAAGATATTTCTTCGGGGGTATGAAAATTTATATTGTATTGGAAAATAAATGTCAGAAGAACAGAACATAACACTTAAGGAAATTATTCAGGTACAGGGCCAAAGTAGGAAATCAGTCATTCCTATTCTTCAGGCTATTCAGGAGAAGTACAATTACTTGCCGGAAAATCTCCTGAAAGGTGTCTGCGAACAAACAGACATCACCCCTGACCTCATCATGGGTGTCGCGAGTTTTTATTCGCAATTCAGGCTTCAGCCAGCGGGTGAGCACATAATTAAAGTTTGTACCGGAACCGCCTGCCACGTAAAAGGGGCTGAACTGGTCTATGATGCTTTTGGCAGGGCATTACACCTTGACCCCGGAAAACACACGGATAAAGAGGGCCATTATACCCTTGAAAAAGTAAATTGCCTCGGATGTTGTACCCTGGCTCCAGTCGTGCAAATTGATGATGTCACCTATGGTCATGTGGGTATTGAAGATACAAATACGGTGATAAAATCCTTCGAAAATTCACATTCTTCCTCAGCCAATAAATTGCTGCCTGCGCACGATGCAACCAAAACTTTGCAGGGGGAAATCCGCATTGGCCTCGGATCATGCTGTGTTGCCAGCGGTAGTGAAGAAGTGAAGAATTCTGTTGAGGTAACAGTTCTGGAAAATGAGCTTGATGTAAATATGAAAGGGGTCGGGTGTGTAGGCATGTGCCACCAGGTGCCTTTGTTGGAAATTATTCCCGAAGGAAAAGAAGCGGTATTGTATTCCAAAGTCCAGCCGGCTGACGTGAAGATGATTATAAACCGGCATTTCAGACCTCAGGGGATTTGGGCACGATTGAAATCATCTGTTTATAATTGGGTTGAGGACATCCAGACCGATAGAAGCTGGGAGGGTGTTGACCAATTTGAGCTGGATGTCCGCGAAAAACATGTATCCTCCTTTCTCGGTCGTCAGGTACCGATAGCAACGGAATATCGTGGGGCCATTGATCCGCTGGATATAGGGGAATACAAGTACAGGTTTGGTTTTAAAGGTATTGCCAAATGCCTGAAAGAATATACTCCGGAACAGGTGATCGAAAAAGTCCGGGAAAGTGGATTGCGCGGAAGAGGGGGCGCAGGTTTTCCCACAGGGATCAAATGGCAAACCTTCAGGGATCAAAACAGCGAGTTAAAATATATAATTTGTAATGGAGATGAAGGTGATCCGGGCGCCTTTATGGATCGAATGCTGCTGGAATCGTACCCCTACCGCATTATAGAGGGGATGACTATTGCGGCATACGCAACAGGAGCTACAAAGGGGTATTTTTACATTAGGGCAGAATATCCGTTGGCAGTAAAAAGAATCAGGGAGGCCCTTTCTATTGCCAAAGAGCAAGGTTACATCGGAGATAATATTCTCAATTCCGGCTTGTCCTTTGATATTGAAATCTTTGAAGGTGCCGGGGCTTTTATTTGCGGGGAAGAAACCGCCATGATTGCTTCCATCGAGGGTAACAGGGGATTTCCAAAGTTAAGGCCGCCCTACCCCGTAGAAAATGGGCTTTGGAATAATCCTACCCTGGTAAACAATACGGAAACATTTGCACAAATCCCTTTCATAGCGAGAAATGGCCTTGATCAATATACCAATCACGGCACAAGCAACTCCAAAGGCACTAAGGTATTTGCCCTTGCGGGAAAAATAAACCGGGGAGGATTGATTGAAGTTCCGATGGGAATAACCATCAGGGAGATTATAGAAGATATAGGAGGGGGTGTGCCTGATGGAAAGAAATTCAAAGCGGTACAAATCGGAGGCCCGTCAGGTGGCTGTGTGCCCGAATGGTTGTCTAATACTCCGGTAGATTACCAATCCCTTAAAGAGGTGGGCGCAATGATGGGCTCCGGAGGGTTGGTGGTACTGGATGATACAGATTGCATGGTCGATATTGCACGATATTTCCTCTCTTTCACACAAAGTGAATCATGCGGAAAATGCACCTTCTGCCGGGTGGGCACCAAGCGGATGCTCGACATTATGAACGGGATTTGTTCGGGAAAAGGAAAGCCAAAGGACCTGGTAGAACTTGAGAACCTGGCCAACTGGACAAAAAAAGGCAGCCTTTGCGGATTAGGACAGACTGCTCCAAATCCAATATTATCAACGCTTACCTATTTCAGGGATGAATACGAAGCACATATTCACGGGAAATGCCCTACAGGAAAATGTCAGGACCTGATCAAATATACCATTGAAGATAATTGCATTGGATGTACAAAATGCGCACAGAACTGTCCGGTCGGGGCTATTCCTTTTGCGCCATACGAAATACATGTCATCGATCAGGAAAAATGTATTCAATGCGATGGATGCAGACAAGTATGCCCGGAAGATGCTGTTCTTGTGAAATAGGAATGGCGGAAAATAGATTGAAAAGAAACGGATTGAAGAGATTGAAGGGAATAGATTGATGGAAACAGATTGAGAAAAAAGATTGAAGGAAGCAGATTGAAGGAAATAGATTGAAGGGACTGACAAACTCTATACTTCAATCTTCTATCAATCTCCTTTCAGTCTAATCAATCTCTTACCAATCTCATTATATAAAAAATGATAAAGATACAAATCGACGGTAGGGAACGAGAAGTAGCAGAGGGAATCACAATTCTTGATGCTTTGAAAAATGAAGGCATTGAGGTGCCCACCATGTGTTTTCTGGAAAATACGGAACATTTTCCGACCTGCATGGTATGCATGGTGAAAGATCAAAAGAGCAATAAATTTGTCCCTTCATGCAGTACCCTTGTTGCTTCAGGGATGGATATTATCTCCAATGACGAGGAAGTTGTAGAAGCCAGGAGAACTTCCCTGGAATTACTTTTGAGTGACCATGTCGGGGACTGTGAGGCTCCTTGTCAGACCAACTGCCCTGCGTTTATGGATATTCCCTTAATGAACCGCCTGCTGGCCATGGGGAAGTTTGATGAAGCGCTACGTGTAGTCAAAAAAGATATTGCCCTTCCCGCAGTTTTGGGAAGAATATGTCCTGCACCCTGTGAACGAGCGTGCAGGAGGAGAAACATTGATGAACCGGTATCAATTTGTACCCTTAAGAGGTATGCAGCCGATCACGACCTGAATCATCAGAGTAGCTTTTTGCCAGAAAAAGAAGCCTTAAACGGAAAAAAAATTGGAATCATTGGCACAGGCCCTGCGGGTTTATCGGCTGCTTATTTCCTCTTGCAAAAAGGATATCAATGCACATTGTATGATAAAAATCCTTTAGCCGGAGGGGCTTTGAGATATGCAGTTCCCGACGACCGGCTTCCAAAGGATGTCCTGGATCAGGAAATCGCACTTATTGAACAATTGGGCGCTGTGTTCAAGATGAACCAGGAATTGCCGGAAAATGCACTGGAAACACTCAGAAAAGACTTTGATGGTATTATCGTTGCCACCGGCGAAGACAATGCAGATTTTGATGGTTTAAAAAAGAAAAACCGTTCTTTTGTTACGGAAAGGAATACACATAAAACAGGCATAGATGGCGTGTTGGCGATAGGAAGCGCTATTAAACCCGGACGGGTGGCGATTCGTGCCGTTGCCCATGGGAAAGAAGCTGCCCTTGCCATGGATCAATATTTGAGCGGAGCGAAGATTGTGGGGGAAGTGCGCATGTTCAATTCCAGGTTTGGCAAAATGATACAGGAAGAGTATCAGGATTTTATGATGGAGGCTGATAAAGGACCACGAATTGAAACTGAGGGAGTAAAAGGTTTTTCGCTTGAAGAGGTAAAAAAGGAAGCTTTGCGGTGCATGCATTGTGATTGCCGGGAAATGCATAACTGCAAACTGAGGATATATTCTGACCAATACAAGGCCAACCAAAAACGATTCTTTCCTAAAGAAAGAGCACCGGTCCGGAAGATCTTCAAAAATAAGCCAGTGGTTTATGAACCGGAAAAATGCATTAAATGTGGTATATGTGTAAAAATCACGACCATTCATAAAGAAGAATTGGGACTGACGTATATTGGTAAGGGCTTCGATGTAGAAGTGAGTGTTCCATTTGATAGCTCTCGGGTAAATGCCCTGGAGAAAACAACTATTCTTTGTGCTGAAAAGTGTCCGACAGGTGCTCTGGCTTTGAAGGAAAAAGATTGATAGTAACAGATTGATAAGATTGAAGAAAAAAGATTGAGTGGATTGAATAATAATAGATTGAATGAAACAGATTGAAGGAGACAGATTGAAGGGACAGAAAGGAAACGGATTGAAAATTGTGATGGATTTTCTGTATTCTGTTAATATTTACAAATCTCTTTTCAATCTCTTTTCAATCTCTCATCCCTCCTTCGCTAAAGCTTCGGTGGGCAGGCAATCTCTTTTCAAAAACCATAAACACATCCCTTATATCCTGATTTTCCTTTTATTCTCATTTAGCTCTGCTACCGGACAATCAGGGAAAGAATGGACAAATTTCAGGGGCGACCCTTCTTTAAGTGGAACAAGCAAGGCTAAAATTAAAGTCCCTTTAAAATTAAAATGGACCTACCAAACGGATGATGCCATAGTGGCGGCCCCTGTTGTTGGGAATAATACAATTTTTGTAAGCTCCATAAGTGGAATAGTTTATGCCATTGACCTGCATGGAAAGCTGTTATGGGAATTTGAAACAGATAATTCAATAGAAGCACCGGCGCTGTACCTGCATGGTAAGGTTTATATTGGAAACCTAAGCGGGTTTCTGTATGCCCTGGATGCCAAATCAGGAAAATTGATTTGGAAATATGAAGCAGAAAACCAGATCATGGGATCTGCAAACTATTTCTACAAAAATAAAAAACCGTACCTCGTGGTAGGTAGTTACGACTATTACCTGCACTGCATCGATGCCGAATCGGGCAAGCCTATCTGGAAATATGAATCTGATAATTTTGTGAACGGAGCTGCTGCCATTGGCCAGGAGGTGGCTATGTTTGGCGGATGCGACGGATATCTGCATATGGTTAACCTGGACGATGGGTCAATCAGGAATAAACTGGAGGTAGCTACCTACATTGCCGGATCGGTAGCCATTTCCGGTGATCTTGCTTTTACCGGAGATTATGATGGTTTGTTTACATGTATTGATATAAAAAATGATAAAATCAAATGGCAATGGGACAATCCCTCAAGTAACCTGCCTATCCTTGGTTCGCCGTCAATTTCAGATAAGCAGGTAGTAATTGGAGGGCAGGATAAATTTATACGAAGTTTTAAGAAAGGCGATGGCACCCTGCAATGGTCATTTAATGCCGGCGGCCGGATCGATGCATCGCCTGTCATTGTGAAAAATATGGTCATCACTGCCACAATGGATGGTTTGTTGTACATATTAAGCCTGGATAAAGGCGAAGAGCTATGGTCGTATGAAATTGGAAGCGCCATGGCACATAACCCGGCGGTGATTCACGGGAGCATTATTGTCGGGGCGAGAGATGGAAATGTGTATTTTTTTGGAAAATGATAAAGTGTTGATTAATTAGTCGATATGCAAATAATTCATATAGTACCGGGATCAGGAGGAAGTTTTTACTGCGGCAATTGCCTTAGAGACAGCAAATATATCCGGGGATTAAAGGATGCCGGCGCCGATGTCATTAAAGTGCCCATGTACCTGCCCCTTTTTGCTGACGAACATGACCTGGATGACGTACCTATATTTTATGGCGCCATAAGCCTGTATCTTAAGCATGCTTTCCCCTTTTTAAGAAAAGCTCCTGGTTGGTTGGATAAAATCCTGAATTCGGGGCCAGCACTGAAGTTTGCTGCCCACATGGCCGGATCAACAAATCCAAAAGGTTTGGAAGACATGACCATCTCCATGCTGCTGGGAGAAATGGGAGAACAGAAAAAGGAGCTGGACCACCTGGTAGATTGGATTGCGGAACATTGTGATGCCGATGTCATCCATTTATCAAATGCATTACTGATCGGCCTTGCAAAACGCATCAAGGAAAAGCTCGATGTTATCGTAGTTTGCACCCTGCAGGATGAGAATGTGTGGGTCGATGCCATGGATGAAAATTTTAAAATAAAAACATGGGAGACCATGAAAGAAAGGGCGCATGACGTGGATGCGTTTTTTGCAGTCAGTAGTTTTTTCGCAAAGAAGATGCAACCGATACTGGATATTCCCGAAGAAAAACTCATAACGCATCATATCATGATCGATTCGGAGGATTATAAATATATTAATACTTCTGAACGACCACTGCATATTGGCTATTTATCAAGAATGTGTGTGAGTAATGGCCTTGGGGTGCTGCTTGATGCCTTTATCATCCTAAAAAAAGAGGAGAAATGGAAAGATGTGAAATTAATCTTAACAGGGGGATCTACTGGCGATGATGATCAGTTCAACAAGGATATAAGAAAAAAAATAAGCGTTGCCGGCATTCAGGATTTCGTTGAATATCACAAAGATTTTGAAGAGGATGGCCGTCTCGAATTTCTTGAGAAAATCTCCATATTATCTGTACCGGTACTTGAGGGAGAAGCTTTTGGCTTGTACTTGCTTGAAGCGATGGCATCTGGCATACCGATAGTGCAACCAGCCCTGGGGGCTTTCCCCGAAATTTTGGAAAAAGCTGAGGGGGGCATTATTTATCAGCCAAATAATCCGGAAGAATTATGTAAGGCGTTGATCGATCTCCTGGATGATCCGGAAAAGTTGTCAATCCTCAGTAAATCTGGAAGGGTAGGTATTGAAGAGAATTTCAACATTCATAACCAGGCCTTGGAAACTATTGAAATTTATAAGAGAATTATAGGTTCAAAAAATTAAGATTAAGATGCTGCTTAAACTATCAAACATTTATAAATCCTACGGATCGGGTCAAGCCGAAAAGCCAAAACAAGTCTTAAATGGCGTTTCGCTTCAAATGACCCAGGGGGAGACTTTAGCCATTCTGGGACCATCGGGATCGGGGAAATCAACATTGCTAAATATCATTGGCGCGTTGGACAAACCAGATGAGGGAGATATTATTTTTAATGGAAATCCCCTGAATGATTATTCAGAAAAAGAACTCTCATCATTCAGAAACCGGGAAATAGGTTTCATTTTTCAATCCCATCATTTACTGCCCCAGTGTACGGTGCTTGAAAATGTGCTGATCCCCACCCTGCCAATGAAAGATTCGGTGGATAAAAAGGAGGGCCTTCAAAAAGCCCTGGACTTGATTAAAAAAGTTGACCTGTGGGATCACAAAGATAAACTTCCGGGAACATTATCCGGCGGGGAATGCCAGCGGGTTGCCGTGATCCGGGCCTTGATTAACAACCCCAGACTGCTGCTGGCCGATGAACCTACCGGATCACTCGACAGAAATAATGCCCTTGCAATCACTTCTATGTTATTGAAATTGAATAAGGAGTTTAACACTTCCCTGATTGTTGTGACGCATTCTGCTGAAATCGGCGCCAAAATGGACAAGGCGTTAAACCTGTCAGATGGTATATTAGAATTATCCAAGTAATCTTCGTCATGTCTATTTTTCAGCTCATTTACAGATCATTTATTTATTACAGGAAATCTCACCTGGCCATCATTATCGGAGTGGCCACAAGTACCATGGTCCTGACAGGTACTTTGTTCGTGGGGGATTCCATTCAATCAAGCCTGGAGAGATCGACCTTATTGCGCTTAGGAAAAACGGATGTGGTATTCTCAGGAATCGACCGGTATTTTCGATCAGGAATCGCTGATGACCTCAGAAAAACACTGGATATCGATGTAGCGCCCATCCTTCAATTAGATGGTATTGCTTCTGCACAAGGGGGAAAATATAAATTGAATGGCGTTCAGATTATTGGTATAGATGAACACTACTCTTCCTTCGTCCCCGGAAAAAACGAAACGATAAATCCATCAAAAAATGAAGCGTATATCAGTGAAAACCTCGCTCAACGCCTACAGTTAGAGATCGGAGATTCATTTCTATCGCGAGTTGAAAAAGCAAGTCAGATCCCTAAAAATGCCCCTTTTGTATCAGATGCCAATAGCCTTGTATCTATTCGGCTTAAGGTTGGCAGAATATTAGGCCCTGAAGAACTGGGGAGGTTCAACCTGAAAACATCGCAAACGGCACCGTACAATGTATTCTTGCCACTTTCATTTCTGGTAGATAAAATGGAATTGAAAGGCAAAGCTAACCGCCTGCTATTTTCTAATACAAAAAATCGTAGTGAAGAAAAAATCCGTGATGCGATCAGCAAATTCTGGACGCCGGAAGACATGGCCCTCGAAGTCTTTTCGGTCAATGATGGTAAGGAATGGGAAATCAGGTCAGCGCGTGTATTTATGGATGATGTCGTGGTAAATGCAGCAAAAAAAATTGATCCGGATGCTAAAGAAATACTTACTTATATGGTCAATTCTTTTAGGATTGGAGACAAGGAAACGCCGTATTCGTTTATTTCTGCCGGCCCGTTTATGAAACGACAAACAACTTCAGGTCAGGATATAGTTATAAATTCATGGATGGCAGATGACCTTGATGCCTCGGTGGGGGACAGCATAGAAATTGTATATTTTGTTATTGGCCCATTGAGGAAACTTACAGAAGAGCGCCATTGGTTTACAATAAGTGATATCGTTCCTATTGCGGGTATTTATGCCGAAAAAGACCTGATGCCAAACCTGCCAGGCTTATCCGATGCAGGTAATTGTCGTGAGTGGGAAGCCGGGGTGCCGGTAGTGCTGGATAAAATCCGGGATAAAGATGAAGATTACTGGAAAGAATACAGTGGGACACCCAAGGCATTTATTTCATACCATCAAGGAGAGAAATTATGGGCAAACCGGTTTGGAAATTGTACCGCCATCCGGCTATCTGCGGATGACCTGTCTAAGGATATGATTGACACCCGGCTCTCCTCAATTATATCACCGGAAAACCTGGGATATTCCTTACGATCGGTAAAAGAAGATGGACTGACTGCTGCCAGGGGAGGTGTTGATTTCTCCAAGTTATTTATGGCTTTGAGCTTTTTCCTGTTAGTGGCCGGGTTGATATTGATCGCCCTCCTTTTTAACCTTCACCTTGACAAACGAATGTCAGAAATTGGCACCTTCAAAGCCCTCGGTTACCCGGATCGCCTGATCCAAAAAATAGTATTATTTGAAGGATTGCTGCTCGCCATCCCCGGAGTTGCTGCGGGAGGGTTGCTGGCTGTTTTATACAATAATATAATATTCAAGGCGCTAAATACCGTCTGGTACGGTATCGTGCGTACTTCGGTTTTGCAGGAAGTGGTCCGCACAAATACGCTGTTGACAGGTATGGGGATTGCCCTGGCTTTGGTTTGGATGACCATAGGGTTCAATGTATTCAAAAAGCTGAAAATCAGCTCATCTTCCCTTCAAAAAGAGCTGTACATCGCGAAAAGCAGGAAATTTAATTTCTGGTTTTTGGCGGGTAGCTGGATATCAGGAGTGATGGCCATAGGATTATTGGTGTATGAAATTATGTTTGGCAAAACACTGAATACCGGCATATTTTTCTCGGCAGGAACTTTACTTCTGCTGGCTGCTATGCTTTTCGCAGCTTTTATAATTCGAAAAGGCAGTTTTAAAACAACTGAAAGCCTAACTACCCTATCCCTGATTTTGAAAAACCTATCCCGGAATTCAGCCAGGAGCCTTCGGATAATCATTCTTTTTTCATTGGGTACTTTTGTGATTATTTCTACGGGACTGAACAGAAAAGACCTGCACAGCGGGTCTGAGAAACCAACAAGCGGCACGGGCGGATTCTTGTTTTTTATGGAAACTACCCTTCCTGTCCTGATGGACCTGAATGATCGGGAAATACAAGTAAACCTGGGGATTGAACCAGCGTTGAGATTTGTGCAGCTAAGAAAAAGTGAAGGCGATGACGCCAGCTGCCTGAACCTAAACAGGGTTACCGCTCCCAGGATACTTGGGTTACCCTCGCAAGAACTTAAAGGCAGGTTTTCATTTATAAAATCAACACCTGACCTGGATCTGCAAAACCCATGGGTGTCGTTGAAAACAGAATTGGCGGGAGGAGTAGTCCCCGCCATTGCCGACCAAACGGTGATTCAATGGGGCTTGGGCAAAAAGGTTGGCGATACGCTGATTTACAGTGATGAACTGGGGCAGGAAATGAAATTGAAGCTTATCGGTGGACTGGCCAATTCAATATTCCAGGGAAATGTATTGATTGATGAAAAGCTGTTTCTTGCCCATTTTCCTTCGAGCAGCGGTTCACATGTATTTCTGGTAGATGGCCCGCCGGCAGAGCAAGAACAATTGACAAAAGTTTTGCAACGAACATTCAGGAATGAGGGTCTGGAAATCGAAATTGCCGCCGACCGCTTAGCTACATTCAACCAGATCGAAAACACCTATCTTTCTATATTTTTGTTGCTTGGCGGTCTGGCAATGATTTTGGGTACCGTAGGGCTCGGTGTTTCGCTGGCCAGGAATATACTGGACCGGGGCCAGGAAATAGGAATCCTCCGCGCCATTGGCTATCAAAAGAGTAGCATCCTCTCCATGATCACAGTAGAACACCTCATCCTGCTTTTGATCGGAACACTGACCGGGGCCATCACCGCCTTTGTGGCTACCTTGCCGTCACTACTTTCTGAGTTCGTCCAGGCATCCTGGCAAACAGCTATATTAATCATATCACTGATTGTGTTAAACGGATGTATATGGATAATATTGATAACACGGAATGCGCTTCACAAAAACCTGCTATACACGCTGAGATCAGAATAAATTATTGCGACAATGAAATGTGGCAGAAAACCAAAGTTGGACTTTTATTTAGGGTGTAGTTCTGCTTTAGTAAGTTGGGCAGTCATTTGATTTTCATCTTCTTTTTACCCTTGATCCATAGAGGGAAGAAGACGAAAACCAACCTGGCTCCCCTGCCTGCGAGGCATGGATTTTTGATGCTTTTTGACTGGAAAAATTGGAGGTAGTCCCGGGCAGGCTTCGGATGAAACAACCTATAATAATATGTATGCTGGCATGCAAGTCAGCAAGGCTTATGCTTTTGGAGAGGCTTACGGATCAGTCCGAGATATTTGCTTGTGGCATCGTGAAGCCCGGATATTGAAACCAACAAACGCTTTGGCAAGGGCTCGTCGGACACGAAGGCTGCATTTTGAATCTCCACAATTATTGCTATTTTTATGCCGGTAAGAAACCAAAGGCACGCCACATACATTGGGCGTTGGTGGCAATTTGGGTGTCTTAAAGAGCCTTATGAAAAAATTAATAATAATACTGATAACTTGTCCCCTTCTTTCATTCTCACAAGATGAAGACTACGAACAATTTGTCTTATCATCAAGCTTACCAAGTCAAATAAGAACAAAATTCGAACTTCATTTTTCTCAGGACTACTTGTTAAATGATAACTTAAATCCATTTTATTTATATGGGGACTTTAACGGAGATCAAAATATAGATTATGCTATTTCTGTTATCAACAAAAAATCAAGGAAAACTGGAATTGTAATCTTCCACAATTTAACTCCAGAGAGTTTTTTAATAGGTGCAGGTAATAAAATATCAAATAGAAATATTGATCAGATTTATTGGTCAGATGCCTGGCAAGTTTACTCAAAGGGAGCAGTCCAAATAGGAATAGGAGAAACTGAACAAATTGAATTGCAAGGTGACGCTCTTCATTTAATTAAAGTTGAAGCATCGAGCGTTTTACTTTATTGGACAGGCTCAGAATATAAAGTATATCAACAAAGTGATTAAAAAAACTGCCACCAACAATGGCGAGCAATCATGCCAAACTTCATGATTTATTGCTTTTGGAAATCTCATGGAGTTAGCCCATAATATTTGCTTGCCGCAGTTGGACAGGAATAGAATCTTTAATGATAAAATCAAGGACTTGGAACAGCCTGAACAAAGCAAGCAATCTGGCAACTCGAAAGTCCGCAAATATTATTTTATCGGTTCCGAGTATGAATCGTGGTTGCACGTTTGCTAGCCGGGGCGTTATGGGTCATCGGAAAAGCTTTTAAAAATCCATGACACCAACTCGATCACTTTCAGATTATTCTGGTTTAAATCGCAGAAATAAAATCCCGGATATTTCGGACAGTCAGAAAAGGCAATTTGCAGGTATTTTGGATTCCTGATATTTCATGCCTGCTTGCGAGGCATGGATTTTTGATGCTTTTTGACTGAAAAAGTTGGACGTAGCCCCGGGCAGGCTTCGGATGAAACGACCCATGATGTATGCAGGCATGCAAGTCAGCAAGGCTTATGCTTTTGGAGGGGCCTCCGGGTCAGTCCGCAATATTTGCTTGTGGCATCATGAAGCCCGGGATATTGAAACCAACAAATGCCTTGGCAAGGGCTCACCGGACACGAAGGCTGCCATTTGAATCTCCGCAATTATTGCTATTTTTATGCCGGTAAGAAACCAAAGGCACGCCACATACATTGGGCCGTTGGCATCAAGCAAAAAAAATAACAAATGGAATTAGATACAGTAAAGAATATAGCTACAATTGCAGCACCACTAACAAAGATTGTTTTTGAAACTTTTTTAAAACCAAAATTTGAAGACATAAAGGATAAATGGAAAAGAGATAAGAAATTATTAGTCTATGCTTTTGAAGATAAATTTCTTGACTATCTAAATGAATCATATGAAAAAAATGCGGTATTAAATACAGTTGCATTTAAAAAGAGAAAGATTCTATTAAATGAAGTTTATGTGCCTCTCACTCTTCAATGTCAAAATCATCAGAATAAAAAAGAGAACTTAATCATTACTGAATTTAATAATGAGTTATTTAAAAACTCCAATAAGATACTAATTACAGATACTGCAGGCATGGGTAAATCAACCTTGTCAAAAAAAATGTTACTATCATGTATTGATAATAATGAAGGAGTTCCTGTATTAATTGAATTAAGAAGGCTATCAAAAAACAAAGACATTGTTCAGGAAATACTGGAACAGTTAAATCCAATAAACGAGACAATTGATAAGCAGTTCATTTTGGATTTAATAAAAAGAGGTGATTTTGTTTTCTTTTTTGACGGATTTGACGAAATATCATTGACTGATAGATCATTAGTGACAACGGAAATTCAAAAGTTCATATCAAAAGCAAGGAAAAATAAATTTGTATTAACTTCTAGACCTGAAGAATCACTATCATCTTTTGGTGACTTTAATAAATACCAAATAAAACCTTTAATACCAGATGAGGCTTACGAACTTATCAAAAACTAAGATTCTTCAAAAAAAATTGCACCTCTACTTATTTCCAAAATAGAAGAGCCTGAAAATTTCGAAAGTATTGAAGAGTATCTAACAACACCTCTATAAGTTTCTTTACTCTTCACCGCTTTTGAACATAAGCAAAGTATCCCCTTTAAAAAGCATATTTTTTATAGACAAGTGTTTGATGCTTTATTTGAATCTCATGACCTTTCAAAAGGAGATTCTTTTGAAAGAGAAAAATATTCTAAGTTAGGTTCTGATGAGTTTCATAGAGTCCTACGGGCTTTTGGATATTTCTGCTTAACACAAGAAAATAAAATCGAATTCTCAAGGGATGAATTGGGTCAGATAATTGAAGAATCTCTAATTTATGCAGGAGAAACAGGAGTGAAATCTTCTGACTTTGTAAAAGATATTTTAATTACTGTTCCCATATTTTCTAAGGATGGAATCTACTATAAATGGTCACATAAATCATTACAGGAATATTTTGCTGCTCAATTCATTTATCTTGATTCAAAAGAATTACAAAATGATATTTTAAAACATATTGCATTCCATAATGATAATACTGCTTTTTTCAATGTAATTGATTTATATAGAAGTATGGATCCATTAGGTTTTGAAAATGTTATTACAAAAAAAATGTTAACTGATTATTTTAATTACTTAAATGAAAGTTATACTAACTTTAGTGGCCAAGAAAAATTAGAAAGGCAAGAACTTACTTTTGGACATGAAATACTCTTTACTAAGATACCATTCCACCCTGAGAGTAAAGTAAACAATCCAGGGGAATTATTTAGAATTTTAAGAGATCACATTAAATCTAAAAATCCAAGAGTGACTATTGGTATTAATGTAGTAGAAAATGAAGCAGATATATCTTACATTAAAATTCCTGAAATAAAAAAAACTGTTCAATCACTTATTGAATATCACGACTCATTAAAAGTTGATTTTATTAAACATATAAAAAAAGTGAATAAAAAAAGTGATAAAATTGAATTAAAACTGACGAATAGAAAACCATACAGGGTGTCTGATAGAAAAAATTCGATATTAAATAATGAGAGTAATTTTTCAAAAACTAATGAACTGATAAAAATATTTCTTTGCAGGAGAGGGATGCAAGTTATTGACAAAGAAAAAGGAGAAATAAACCTAGATAAGTTAAATTCAAGAATGACAAGTTCAAAATCAAATAACTTATTAGATTATTAATGCCAGCTGCCAATAATGTGTATAGTGCATAGCACCCTGCGGGATGCTACGACACCATACACGGAACGTTATGGGTCATCGGAAAAGCTTTAAAAATCCATGACACCAACTCGATCACTTTCAGATTATTCTGGCTTAAATCGCAAAAACAAATTCCCGGATACTTGGGGCAGACAGAAAAGGCAGTCTGCAGACACTTCGTATTTCATCAAATTCATGCCTGCCCTTTAGGGTTTGGGATAAAACAGGTTGATTTCGCCATCTTAGTAAAGTAGTCTGGATGGCATTTTTTATTGCTTCGAGACTGCGACTAATTGCGATTGAGTACGAAAGAAAATGATATTGTCAGTTATTGCCGGAGTTACCATACAAACATCATTTAATTTATTTTTTGATAATAATTCATACTCTTCCCCACTTTTAATGACATATACATTTCCTTTGTCACTTACGGCATAAATACGATCGTCTGAAGCGACCGGAGAGGCGGTGAAACTAATCGATCTACCCAGTTTTTCATTATAAATTTCATCCCCATTCTCCGCATTATAACAAACGAGACGACCATTCCAACCTAAATTATAAATATAACCCTCATATAGCAGCATGGTCTGCATGTAGGAACCTCCCCTTGGAATGCTCCATTTTACAAATGGATGAGAACCTTGATCCTCGTTAATCGTGATATCTCCTTCAGCATTATTTTTAATGGCCAATATCGGAGAATCAGGGCCATGGGCGCTATTGAAATAAATCAATTCGTTTCCAATAATCGGTGTCGGGATCTGTATATCTCCTCCACCCGACATTCTCCATATCTCTTCACCCGTAGCGAAATCATACCCTCCCCGGTGTTTATATCCATTTACCGCAATGCGGACCTTGTCATTTTCTTTGTAAATATTTGGTGTGCACCACCCGGGATATTCATCACGTTCCCGCTTCCAAAGCTCTTCACCTGTTTTCACATCGTAGGAGGCCAGAAAAGAATTTTCCATAACATCGCATTGAATAATCACGCTTCCCTGGTAAATAATAGGCGAACTGGCAAATTCCCATTCTGCAGATTTTACCCTGAAAAAGACAGATCGAAGTACGCCAAAATCTTTCTCCCACTGCAAATTCCCATCCATATCATAACAGTACAATCCTTCAGAACCGAAAAAAACGACTACGAAATTTCCATCGGTGGCAACGGAACAATTGGCATGGGACGATTTCGGGTGTCGTTTTTGTTTTGGAATACCACGACATGAAACCTTATCCCAAATAACTTCACCGGTTCGTTTATTGATGCAATATAGCTTCCATTCATTTTCTGACTCATCTTCAACAGAACCGATATCTCCGTAAATACCAGTTTTTAATCCATCCTTATCAGCAGAGCTAATTGCTGTGGTTATAAATAGTTTCTCCCCCCAGATAACCGGACTTGAAAGCCCTAATCCGGGGACCTCAATATTCCATAAAATATTATCCTTAGCTTTCACATCCCATGTCAATGGGAGATTTGCTTCATCAAATACGCCCGATGAAAGATAACCACGAAACTGCGACCATTGACGTTCCGGGTCAACCTCTTCCACCGAAATAAATGCTGTGAATAATAAAGACAAGAAGCCAACAACTATTAAAATGTACTTTTTCATGTGTTTTTATTTTATATTCATCTATTAGCCGTAGCCTATAATCATACCCTTACGTGTCTTTAATTTGCTCCGGTCCTGCCTCCTCCGATAGGCGGGCATGCCGGTTTCATGACTATTTCTTTGAACCAGGTAAGTAGCTTTTATAATTGATGAAATGAGTTTAGCATTTCATGTACCTCAATATAATCATCTTTCCTGTTTTCCAAAAAAATCATTGCCATATTCACATAAGCTACTATTAAAGTCAATGTGAATGGATTTTGATAAATGAGCGAGATTGAGAACTAAATTTTCAAATAATTGGCAAGGTTGATAACCATGGAAAAACAGTGCTTTTTGTTGGTTCTTTGTAAGCACAGGCATCGCTGCATTTCAACAAAGGGAGAAGGGGGAATCATTCTATTTTCAATATTCCGGCAAGCTTTTCGCGGTTCAGTTCCAGGGTTGTCGCTCCTTCTGAATAAGGGGTGATTTCATAAGGGTTGAAATATCCGATGACACTACCTGCGATGAGGCTAATGTTGTTGTTAAGTATAAAATCCCCGTCATTCACATAATAGCCTACATCAGCAAAAGACTGATTATCATCCATGCCCTTTACTTTCCGAAATTCCCTCTCCAACAATTTTTGAACTGAACCGTATCGCCAATGATATCCTTTGTGATTAATGGCATTTCCAAAGCCTTTTTATTTGTTAATTGGTAATGTGCATATTACACGACCAGCTTATTTTACATACAAATTGAATGGTAAATCTGGTCAAAAAGAGTTCTCATTTTATTAGTGTTAAACATTATCAATAGTTCCTTAAAAGGATTATTTTTAGCCTAAATACCAAAGGATGTAAATGGAATTAACAATCCTACAAGATATTGTAATAATATTTGCCTTATCTACATTAGTAAATCTGGTCTTTACAAAAATAAAGATCCCAACTATTGTAGGATATTTAATGACGGGTATTATTGCCGGGCCCCATTTACTTTCATTAGTTGGTGGCAGGCATGAAATCGAGCTTATGGCCGAAATAGGAGTTATCCTGTTACTCTTTTCCATAGGAATGGAGTTTTCATTAAAACTGCTGCTAAAAATCAGAAGAATTGTTTTTTTCGGAGGATTATTACAAGTTTCGTTAACTGTCAGTGCATTTTACATAGCCTCATATTCCTATGGTATGGATTGGCAGGGAGCAGTTTTCATTGGCTTTCTTGCAGCACTAAGCAGCTCGGCCCTTGTCTTGAAGCTACTGCAAGAACGTTCTGAACTAACATCTAATTATGGTCGGACAGTATTAGGCATCCTCATATTCCAGGATTTATTGTTGGTCCCACTCTTACTGTTCACCAATCTTCTGGGCGACAATTCCATTGATATTCCAAGCGAATTATTAATGCTTGTGCTCAAAGCTATCTTCATTATTGGGTTGGTGTATGCCGGCAATAAATGGTTATTACCAAAATTGTTGCACCTGATAGCAATGACTAAAAATCAAGAACTGTTTATGATGAGCATCTTCCTCATTTGCCTTGCCATTGCACTATTAACATCTAAACTCGGGATGTCCCTGGCATTTGGTGCTTTTTTAGCCGGGTTGATGATTTCCGAATCAGAGTACAGCCATAATGCCTTCGGAAATCTATTGCCATTTAAAGACACTTTCGCCAGTTTCTTCTTTGTATCCATTGGAATGCTGCTTGACTTGTCTTTTGTAATTGAAAACTATCCTTTGGTTATCGGCAGTGTTCTTCTGGTAATTACATTGAAAACTCTGATTGCAAGTGGAACAGGGTTTATTTTAGGGCATACATTCCGAGGCACTATTTTAGTTGGTCTCGCGCTGAGCCAGGTTGGTGAGTTTTCATTTATTCTAGCAAAAATTGGTTTCAGTTACTCCATCATCTCTGAATTTTATTATCAGCTATTCCTGGCCGTCTCAGTTATTACGATGGCTACTACACCATTTTTAATGAAATTGTCACTACCACTTGCCAATACGCTATTAAAACTACCTATCCCCAAATTCTTAGTCGATGGGATATTCCCATTGAAGGAAGTCGAGATACCTGATTTAAAAAACCACCTTGTGATTATTGGTAAAGATGCGACAGCATTAGAATTATCCGTGATGGCAAAACTGAATAATGTAGGTCATGTTTCTATCGTATTCGACCCATCGACAGCAAAGGAAAAAATTAAAAAAGGAGATGTAGTTGTTTATGGGGATGCTGTCAACGAACCAATATTGTTGAAAGCCCATGTCGATACCGCTGATATTATTGTGCTTTCCATTGGAAGCATCATCCCGACAATGGCAATAGTTGAAAAAGTCAGGAAACTAAATAAAATGGCATTCATTCTGGTAAAGGCAAGACATATTCAAAATGTTGAACGATTTTATAAATTTGGCGCCGATCAGGTCTTACCTGAAAAATTTGAAATTGCAATTGACTTGTTTAATAGAATACTTGCAAAACGGCTTTATCCACAAAGGGAAGTTAACCGCATATTGACACACATCAGAAATTTAAATTTAGGGGTTTTCACTGAAAAGGATTTAATCAATCAACCATCAATAATTGACCAGTTCTCAAATATCAATATTTCGGCTATTTCGATTGAAGACAATTCTTATGCTAACGGGAAATCTATCATTGATATTAGTTTGCGCAAAAAAACAGGAGTCACCCTATTGGCGATCAAAAGAGCTTCTGAAATTATCGAAAATCCGGAGCCAAAAACCGTTTTTCAAAGTAATGATATCGCTTATATCCTGGGGAATCCTGAACAAGTTAATTTGGCTTCGGAATTATTTATAAATGAAAATTGAGTTCACTCCGAAAAGTATAAAACCCCTAATTCCCCTGAAGGCCAATGAGTCTGAGAACTTTGCAGAGTTCTAGCTATTCGGAATTTACAAGCTGTTCGGGAATTGCATTCCCGAACCCGCTTGTAAAAAGAATTGTCTTGAAACACACACCATTTTTGAAGATACTGCAAATGTATTTCATCGTTATATCGCTGTCAGGGAGGTAAAAACCAATCTCAATTATTGTGTCAAATTGATTACATTGCAATATGGAATCTACTAGAAGGCTCGTCGCAATTATGTTCACCGATATTGTCGGATACACGGCTATGATCGGTAGCGATGAGAATCTTGCGATTAAAACTGTTACACACCATAAAAAAATTATTAAACAAATTGTTTCGAAATTTGAAGGTGACCTCATTCAGTTTTATGGTGACGGTAGCTTATCCATTTACCCAAGTGCGACCTTTGCACTGGAATGTGCTATGGCAATTCAATTGGAATTTCAAAAAAACATCATTGTTCCACTTCGCATAGGACTCCATATCGGTGAGATCTTGATTAGAGAAGGAAATGTATATGGTGATGGCGTAAACCTCGCTTCAAGAATTGAGTCATTGGGGCAATCAGGAACAGTAATGTTCTCCGAAGATGTTTTTCAAAAGATACGTAACAACAATCGTTTTAAAACTCAACTATTAGGAGCTTTTGAATTCAAAAATGTAGATAAGCCTATGCAGGTTTATGTATTGGCTAACGATGGATTCCCTGTACCAAAAGCAGAAAGTATTACTGGAAAGTTGAATGCGTCATCTAAAAAACAGGATATCAAATCTTATGGAGTACGTGAAAAAATTAGCGATAAAGTAAGCGATTCTTTACAACGTGAAATATTAGAAAAATCTATTGCTGTGCTGCCATTCGTAAATATGAGTAGCGATCCTGAACAGGAATTTTTTTGCGAAGGAATATCGGAAGAAATCATCAACACAATTGTCCAGCTTCCCAATCTTAAAGTTGCCGGACGAACCTCATCTTTTTGCTTTAAGGGGAAAAACGAAGATCTTCGTTCGGTCGGCAACATGTTGGGCGTTAGCAAGATTTTGGAAGGCAGCGTACGTAAATCAGGAAAAAGAATTCGGATTACCGCCCAGCTAATAGAAGCCTCTACAGGTTTTAATTTATGGTCAACAAAATACGATCGGGAATCAGATGATGTCTTTAAGATTCAGGATGAAATATCTACGGAGATTGCTAAGCAACTAAAAATAACATTTGCAGATGCTCAATCTGTACCCATATCCAGACAGCAAACGAAAAATATCGAAGCTTATCAATTATATTATAAAGGTCGATCGTTTTTCTACCAGCGGGGAATGTCTTTGTTTGAAGCGCTAAAATGCTTCCGGGCATCCTTAGAGATTGACGCGAATTACGCTTTAGCCCATTCTGGTTTGGCTGACACTTTAATAATGCTATGTTTTCATGGGTATGTGTCTCCTTCTGAATGTTGGGATGAAGCCATTTCTGCTGCCCACAGATCCTTTAAATACGGTCCGGATTTAGGAGAAACTCATAACACTTTGGCTTTAATTGCCCTACTTCACGACAGAAATTTCGATGCTGCCGAAAGAGAGTTTAAGAAGGCGCTTGAAATTAATCCTGCGCATAAACAAGCGCGGGTTTGGTATGCCATGATCTACCTGGCGCTTACCCGAAATAAATTCGAAGAAGGATTCGACCAATTCAAGATTGCCGCAGAAAATGACCCATTATCCCCGTATGTTCATAGTACTTATGCCTTAACATTGACTACCGGAGGTAAATTTGAAGAAGCAATAGCCTCTGGTGAATTTGCGGTAAAGCTGGATTCCGACTCCTGGATCGCACGGTACTGCCTGGGCTATAGTTATCTATGTGCCGGTCAATTAGACAAGGCGCTTCAAGAGTGTCAAATTGCTCTGAAAATATCAAGCCGGCATGCATGGAGCCTTCACTTAATTGTACTCACCTTATTAAAAATGGACCGACATGACGAAGCCCAGAAAATATTCGAGGAAATGGAGGCCCGATACCGCGATCATTACTTGCCTCCTTCCAATTTAGCAATTGCTGCAGCAGCATTGGGCAAAGAGAAGTATGCCTATAAACTGGCTAGTACCGGTGTGGATATTATTGACCCTTATCTTCCGTTTATTGCAACGGTTTACAAGGATAGTGAAGCCTTACGAAAAATTCCCGGATTTGATAAAATACAGCGACGACTAGGATTTTCGCCTAATATAAGTAATGTCAAAAAAAGATAAGTTTTACGTGTAACATTTATTGCTTTGAACCACTAACCAAGAAAATATTATATAGAATGACATTACAAGAAGCAAATAACTTTTTTGAAAGTTTAAAAATCGGAACAACTATAAAGTCTGAAATCAAGGTTTATAAAAAATTCATTTATGTTCTCACCGAATTGAAAAGAAGGGGGTTCTCAAAAGATGAAATTCAATCCATTGAAGCGAAACTTGATAGTTTAAATTTAGAATCGAATCCTGAAAACGGAAAAAAATACTTAAAAAAAGCACTAATTAAATTTGAAAAATATTTAAAGGATACATTTTCCTTAACTTCCAAAAGGTATTACACCAATATGGGTATAGGTTTAGGATCTTCTTTTGGAATTCTTTTTGGAATTGTGGTTTTATCAAGTTTTGAGCAGTCTTTGGGTATATCTTTGGGTTTGATTATCGGAATGATAATTGGGTTAATTATTGGACGATCTATGGACGCTAAAGCTTTAAGTGAAGGCAGAGTGTTATAATTAAAACCTGAATGTAAACCTTAAAGTTCAACTGAAATAAAAATACTAAGCACAATAATATGGAATCAAATTTAATTGGGCCCATGGGATTCTACTAATTTTTTGAACCCCGATCTGCATCAGTAGCAGGCTAAACCTAATGGGGGCCACCGATAAACCGGGCAGGCTATTGTCAGGGGAATATCAAGCTGTTCGGGATTTACAAACCCGAACTCATTTATAAAAGGAATTGTATTCCGGCTTATGCCATTAAATTATTGTTTGTTTGTGGATTATACCTATCAATTTTGCAAAGTAGAGAATTCATAATTTTTGCTTTCGGATTGCAAATCCAAAAGAGCTGGAGCATTCAATCAATTTTACGTTCATTCTTTGAAAAAACAATCCAGGTATTCGATGTGTACAGCAGTTGTAGGGACGCAGTTCAAGTAGAACAACTGAGATTTACACTCATGTCGCTTCCACAACTTTTAATTCGATTAAAAATCCATTAGTTTGGCATTCATTACAATTAGAGAAGTTAAAAGTAGATTCAACAATGATCAATACTTTATCCAACCAAATTCTATTTCAACAAAAAAGCTATTCATTCTTATCGATCACACTGTCAGTAATTCTGATACTTTCTTCTTGCAAGAACATTAAATCAAAAGAAGAACAACCTTTGAACGATGGCCATAAGTTGATAATTGAAATGGTGGATGCCGTGGGTGGACGAGATAGACTTTATAGTTTGAAAGATATAGAATACACCTATTCGTATCAAAACTTAATAAAGAACAAGACAGATATCTCAACAGAGCGGTACATATTTGATGGTGAATTGTCCTGGGGGAAATATCAACAAAGAGATTTATACATGCCGGACAAGCAAGGTGCTGTCATCCAATACTTTAATGGAACAAATACATTAATGAGTCTAAATGGAGAGTTGATAAATGACAAAGAAATGATTAATGAAGCAGACTTTATGCGTAAAACCAACTTTTACTGGCTAACCATGGTTTATAAACTACTTGATGATGGCATAACCTATGAAAAAATGAGCAATCAAATAGTAGATGGACTTGATTATTACCGCGTCAAAATCAGCTATTCTGAGGGTGTCGGGGATGCTAAAGACACCTATGTATTGTATATTAATCCTAAAACCAAACTCGTAGATCAATTCCTGTTTAGCGTGATGGATTATGGAATTGACACCCCTTTTCTTATGAAAGTTGAACACGAAGAAATCGAAGGCTTAAAGCTCATGACACACAGAAAATATATCAAAGCCACCTGGGCAGGTGAAGTAACAGGCTTGGAATGGACTGGAGATGAACTTTCCGAAAATCTAAAATTCAACAACGGATTCAAACCTTCAGACCTATCTCTGGAATTAAATCTTTAGCCAATTGATTTTTAGAATTGCGAAATGCTAATAATATGGAATCAAATTTAAGTGGGTCCTGGGAACCCCAACTCATCCTCGTTTGTAACGAGGATGAAATAGAACGAGAGCACCCGTCCACCTCAAGCTGCTCGGGATTTACAATTCCGAACCCGTTTGTAAAAGGAATTGTATTCCGGCTTATGCCATTAAATTAATGCTTGCTTGCGGATTATACATATCCATTTGTAAAGTAGAGATTTCGTTATTTTTATTTTCGGCTGGCAAATCCAAAAGAGCTGGAGCATTCAATCAGTTTTACGCTCATTCATAGGAAAACCAATTCAAGTATTCGATGTGTACAGCAGTTGTGGAGACAAAGTTCAACCAGGACAACAGATATTTACATCCATGATGCTTCTACAACTTTTCATTCAATTAAAAATCCATTAGATTAGCAATCTTACAGTATAAGTAAGACAATAGCACTTATTTATACTGTATGATTTCAATAGAGCTTAGACTATGGCTAAAACTCCAGTAATTTTTTTTATTTATTACATTGGAGCAGTTACTCTCTGGTTAATTAGTGGATTCAAAGGAAAGGTATCTTCCTACCTCCCTGGTCCATACGAACGATCAAATAAATCTACTAAGGCATTAATTGCGGGAATTGTAATGACCTTTCTACTATTTACACTTGCATTACGATTTGTTGATATTTATGAATCAAGTCAACCTTATGTTATTCCTGGGCTAACGCCAGAGCAAACAAGAAAAGTTCTCGAAAAAACAAATGGAACAGGAAAGATTGTTATCAAGCCTGAACAACTAGAAGAGTTCGTGAATACTTTGGATTCAGTTGCGGACGACTCAATAAAGTAATAAAACGAAATCTAATTGAGTAAACGGCTGACGGTCATTTGACCGCCAATTGCGCCCCTCACACTACCAAGCGTACGAGTCTCATACTTGGCGATTCATTGAACCCACAATAAGATTAAAACCATTTTAGAAAAATATAGTCAAAAGTAGAAAAGTAAGTTGAAATGGAAATAAAGAAATATCGTTTTGTTTTATTATTTGTATTCTTCCTCGCATTAGGTATTTTTTTTAGTGCACTCTATATGACGATTAATAGTAAAAGGGAGATTTATGAAAATGGATTATCAAGTACAGGTATTCTTTTTGATGTTAAAAGCAAATATTTAAAAGTTAGGTATAAAATTAGAAATGAAACTTTGACTTTTGGTACTAACACACCATTTCAGTATTTACAAAATGGAGAGGAATATTTAATTAAATATATAGCAGACGATCCGGATTATATTAGCGTGTTTTATTCTGTTCCAATTTTTTCAGATCAATATAAATATGATATTATCGATTGTGTATCTCTATCAAAAAGGCTATCAGTATTGACATTTGAGTATGTTGTAGATGAAAAAAGATATGTGCGTGAAATATTGTTTGAAGATGGAGATTCACTTGACCCTAACGGATATATAATAAAATACAGGAGTGATAATCCGAAAATTGGATACTTAGTTAAAAAAATATAGACCCAAGCTGTTCGGGAATTGCAAGCCAGAACCCATTTGTAAAAGGAATTGTATTCCGGCTTATGCCAGTAAATTATTGTTTGTTTGTGGATTACACCTATCCATTTGCAAAGTAGAGATTTCATAATTTTTGCTTTCGGTCGAGTAGGTAAGGGGAATTTCACCCCAAACCTATCACAGAACCGTGCATGAAAGTCTCCCCTCACACGGCTCTTCTTATGCATCAACATGCTCTGAGTGGACGTAATCCAAATTGCCAATGGGCAAAAAGATTTGGGTTTCTCTTGTAAAACAAATTTAGTTTTTCTATGATCTTCCCTGTCCTTC
The DNA here is from genome assembly GCA_024280115.1 of Bacteroidota bacterium. Lineage (GTDB taxonomy): Bacteria > Bacteroidota > Bacteroidia > Cytophagales > Cyclobacteriaceae > JAAUQL01. The sequence goes on from JAJRQT010000199.1 coordinate 58,880, forward strand.
CCTTGAGTTTATAGCGACATCTTACCCATTTGAACAGCCTTGTGTTTAAGAGATGCAATACATATTTGAACTTTCTCCCCCCATACTTCCCAAAGTAGTTTATCCAACCCCGCAATTTGGGGTTTAATTCTGCTGCCAGTTCGGTTAGGGTGGTTCTCGTTTTCTTATGTATTCGCATTCCTCTCAACTCTGAAACTATTTTCTTCGCTGCTTGTGTTCCAATTTGGGGACCAAAGCCTAAAAAATATTTCCCCACTTTGTTTCTCGATTTACAGGGTCTGAAATGATGACTCAGAAATGTAAAGGAAACTTCAGGATATTTCTCTTTTCTTGTCCCTTGCTTACAATAGACAATTTTGGTCTTTGCTTCGTTTACCCTTAGTTTCAATACAACTAAACGCGCTTTGAGCTTGACAAGAAGTTTTTCTGCCTCTACTCTACTCCTGCAATGTACCACCATGTCATCTGCATATCTTTCATACTTTATGTGCGAATGATTTACAGATAACCATTTGTCTAATCCATAATGAAGAAACAGGTTCGACAGTAAGGGACTGATCACCCCACCTTGGGGAGTGCCCTGACCTCTTGCTTCTTTATTCCCCTCCTTTTGGATAATGGGCGCTTTCAACCACCTTTCTACATACATCAAAACCCACTTCTCATCGAAATGGCGTCTTACTGCCTGCATTAGCAATTCATGGTCTATGTTGTCAAAATACCCTTTGATGTCCAAGTCTATCACCCAACTATACTCTCTACAGTTGCGCAGACAGGATTCTAATGCCTGATGGGCACTTCGTCCCGGTCTGTAACCATATGAGTCCGGTTGGAATATGGCTTCTAATCTGGGTTCCATGTAGTTTTTGACAACACGTTGCGCTATCCGATCGCCTACTGGATAATCCGGATTAAGCTGACCCCCTGAAATCCGGACAAAAGGCGGTTGTTTTTGAGCGAATTAGCTCTTGCCAATCCGGCACATGTTGACCCCCTGGTTTTGAAAATCAGTAATGCCACCGGAGCATGCTGACCCTCT
>JAJRQT010000200.1 GCA_024280115.1 Bacteroidota bacterium
ATCCATTCCCTCGCATTCACAAAAGCTTCTACCCATGGCGTTACCTCATCATCTTTTCTATCTGATGGATAATAGGCCCAATTCCACGGATAGGTAGCCCTTTCCAGGTGTGGCATCATCACGAGGTGGCGGCCGTCGGCAGAGCACAATGAGGCAGTATTGAAGTCAGATCCGTTAGGATTTGCCGGGTAAGTGCCTTTGGAAAATTTCATTGGAATGTGATAAGTTGATTCATCTTCAGGTAAGCTGAATTTGCCTTCGCCATGAGCAACCCATATTCCCAACCTGCTGCCAGCCAATGATTTTAGCATCACCGAGTGATTATCCCGGATGTCAACATTGAGGAAAGCAGATTCAAATTTGCCTGATTCATTGTGCAGCATTTTTGGTTTTTGATCGTGATCAGGCGTAACCACACCAAGTTCGATCATGAGCTGGCAACCGTTGCAAACGCCTAAACTCAGCGTGTCTTTTCTGGCGTAAAATTTATCCAGTGCATTCTTAGCTTTTGCATTGTAAATAAATGCTCCGGCCCAACCTTTGGCAGAACCTAATACATCGGAGTTAGAAAACCCACCTACAAAGACAATCATATTGACGTCCTCCAATGTTTCCCTCCCGGAAATTAAATCGGTCATATGCACATCTTTCACATCCAGACCGGCAAGATGCATGATCCAGGCCATCTCCCTGTCTCCATTAACTCCTTTTTCCCTAATGATGGCAGCCTTAATTCCTGAAGTCTTCTTTCGATGTTGATCAATATCGTATTGACTAAATTTTCCGGTAAATGAAGCGGGAAAATCAAAGTTCAGCGAATTGAGTTTGTAGTTTTCAAATCGTTCTGTTGCCAGTTTTTCACCACTTTGGATCGTATCCAATAAATGGGAAGTTTTAAACCAAACATCTCTCATTTCCTCAATATCCAGTTCGAACTTAGTATGAATATCAATGAACCTGATTTTATATTCATCGTGGAGTCTTCCGATTTTTCCGTACTTTATACCATCTTCTTCAAGGATATTAAACGCTTTACTATCTAAATCGACCTGTAGTATCAATCCCGGGTTTTGACTGAATAAAGTCTTTATTAAATCCGGTTCATGAATTGAGGATAGATTCATATTCAATCCAACTTCATTTTGAGCAAATGTCATTTCCAATAAGGTGGTGATCATCCCTCCCGCAGAAATATCGTGCCCGGCCAGAATCAATCCTTCTCCTATTAATTTTTGAATGGTATTAAAAACGATTTTAAAATACTCAGGATCAGTAACTCCCGGGGTTTCATCCCCGAGCTTATTGTGGGTTTGGACGAAACAGGAACCACCGAGTTTATATTTGTCTTTTGACAAATCAATGTAGATCAATACCGAATCCGGAACATTTTGTATGACCGGTTCGACAACTTTTTTAATATCCGTCACTTCCCCGGCAGCGGAAATAATGACCGTTCCAGGGGCATAGACTACTTCATCCTCTCCATATTTTTGTGTCATGGATAGCGAATCTTTCCCGGTGGGTATATTGATCCCAAGGGCAAGAGCAAAATCAGAGGCTGCTTCCACAGCTTCATAAAGCCGCGCATCTTCTCCTGGATTTTTGCAGGGCCACATCCAATTGGCACTCAATGATATCCCCCCAATTCCGCCTTCTATTGGAGCCCAAATAATATTCGTCAATGACTCAGCAATGGAGAGTACCGATCCATTTTTTGGACTTAATAAAGCTGCGGCAGGAGCATGGCCAATGGCGGTAGCCAAGCCTTTAACTCCCTGGTAATCAAGGGCACTTACTCCAAGATTATTCAGCGGCAATTGTAATGGACCTGCACATTGTTGTTTTGCAACTTTACCGGTTACTGACCTGTCAACCTTATTCGTCAGCCAATCTTTGCAAGCAACTTCCTCAAGTTGCAAAACCTGCTCGATATAACTGGTGATTTTTGAAATATCAGATTTCAATGCATCATATTGATGATCAATACCAGAATCCTTCAAGACGGTTTTCGGAGGATTGCCAAACATATCTTCGATCTTCAGATCAATAGGCCTGGCGCTTCCATCTTCGTGTTCGAATGTAAATTGATGGTCGCCGGTAGTTTCTCCAATTTCATACATTGGGGCTCTTTCGCGTGCAGCAATATCTTTCAAAAGCTTTATATCAATTGCCTGAAGAATCATACCCATTCTTTCCTGTGACTCATTTCCAACAATTTCCTTATCGGAAAGCGTCGGATCGCCAATCGGTAATTTTTCAATCCGGATCTTGCCACCTATATTTTCCACCAATTCAGAAAGACAATTTAAATGTCCCCCTGCACCGTGATCATGTATGGAAACTATGGGATTATTTTTTGACTCTGCCAGTGCCCTGATAGCGTTGGAAACCCTTTTTTGCATTTCAGGATTGGACCTTTGAACTGCATTCAATTCTATCGCATTATTATATTCACCGGTAGCGACAGAGGATACAGCTCCTCCTCCCATGCCAATACGGTAATTGTCACCTCCCATTAATACGATCTTGTCCCCCTTTTTTGGGTCATCTTTCAGGCTGTCTTTTTTCTTACCATAGCCAATCCCGCCCGCGAGCATAATAACCTTGTCGTATCCGTATTCTTTTCCATCCTCAAAGTGTTCAAAAGTCAATAAACTACCGCAGATGAGCGGCTGGCCAAATTTATTGCCAAAGTCACTGGCTCCATTAGATGCTTTAATCAGTATTTCTTCGGGAGATTGATACAACCATTTTCTTGGTTTTATATTCTTTTCCCATTTCCGGCCACCACTCAATCTCGGGTAAGAGGTCATATAAACGGCTGTACCCGCTAATGGCATAGAGGCCTTTCCTCCGCCCATTCTATCTCTGATTTCCCCGCCACTACCTGTCGCCGCTCCATTAAATGGCTCTACAGTGGTCGGAAAATTGTGAGTTTCAGCTTTCAAAGACAGTACGGATTCAAATCTTTCTGTTTTGAAATATTCGGGGATATCCTGCCTGACGGGTGCAAATTGTTCGATTTCGGGGCCCTGGATAAATGCACAATTATCTTTATATGCGGAGACTACCCGGTTTGGATTTTTATTGGTTGTGAGCTTGATCAATTGAAAAAGTGAAAGCTCCTTTTCTTCGCCATCAATGATGAAGGTCCCGTTAAAAATCTTATGGCGGCAATGCTCTGAGTTAACCTGGGAAAAACCAAATATTTCGCTGTCGGTAAGTTTTCTGCCTAGTTTTTTGCCCAATTTTTCCAGGTATCCAATTTCTTCACTACTCAATGCAAGCCCTTCTTGTTTATTGTATGCGTGTATGTCATCGATATATTGTATGGGATCCGGCTTTTTGTCAATTGTAAAAATGTGTTGATTCAGTTCATGATAAACCTGCTGAAGCATTGGATCAAATTCCGGCTCGGTTTCCTCACTCATTGTAAATTCTTCAATTCTTTCGATACCCGTTATTCCCATATTTTGGGTAATCTCTACTGCATTGGTGCTCCATGGAGTAATCATCTCTTTTCTGGGGCCAATGAAGGTGCCTTCCATGACGTCAGTATCAATAAAATGTGCCTCGCCAAAAAGCCATCTTAATTTTTTAATATCAGACTCACTCATGTCAATCTTTGTTTTGACAGCTAAAAATGCGGAAGAAGACCTGAAGAATAATACCATATAAATAGAAAATTTGCGGATTGAAAATTCACGGCAAAATTAAGAAAAGTTAGGTATTGATACCTTTTAATCTTTTGATATTTTATAATTAAAAACGAGGGCCCAAACGGTATTGTATAATGGATTCAAAAGCCAGTATGGATATAGTGAGTGAATTGATTCTTTGAATAATTCAATTAAAATTATAACCTTAGTACAATAGATAATTATAAACATGCGTATTCTTACAATTATAATCTCAACCTTTATTCTATTTAATGTTTTCGGCTTCTCACAGGCAGAAAATCATGTAAATGAGAAAAAGGAAATGATATATGTGGGAACTTTTTCTGAGCGTGGAAGTCTCGGAATCTATGTATATTCTTTTATAAGGGAGACAATGAGGTTTGATTTGGAGCAGACTATTTTAACCCAGGGCAGCCCTTCATTTATTGAGATAAGCCCGAATGGTAAATATTTATTTTCAGTAAATAGAGAGGGTATCAAAGATAATAAAGAATGGGGATCTGTGACTTCCTATGCTATTGATCAATCTTCTGGTAAACTGAAGGTGATCGGGGAAAATTTCTCTTTTGGCGACAGCCCTTGTCATGTAAGTGTCCATCCTTCGGGCAAATATATTTTTGTCAGCCATTATAAAGGAGGGAATTTTGTTGTATTTCCCATTGATGAGCATGGATATATAGGTGAGCCTACTGACAATATTCAACTGGAAGGGCAAGGTACTGTTATGCCACGACAAGAGCGGCCTCATACTCATTCTGCTGTTCCTTCGGTTGACGGCAGATTTCTTTATGTTTCTGATCTGGGATTGGATAAAATCCTGATTTATAAATTTGATGAATCGAATGGCACTGTACAACCGGCAGAACAAGCATTTATCAGGACGATTCCGGGAGCCGGTCCGAGGCATCTCGCTTTGAATGCAACAGGTGATCTGGCATTTTCGGCAGAGGAAATTTCTTCATCAATTTGTAGTTATACGGTAAATAAGGATAATGGCGGTTTGCAATTAGTCCAAAGATTACCGGCATTACCTTCTGCGTTTTTTGGCGATAATTCCAGCGCAGACGTACACTGCAGTTCCGATGGGAAAATTGTATATATTTCTAACCGGGGGTACAATGGATTGGCTATTTTTAAAGTTAATCGAAACGGTAAAATGAAAAATATTGGCTATATGCCAACAATTGGTGAAAGACCAAGGAGTTTTTTACCTGATCCGAAAGGCGACTTTATGCTGGTGGGAAACAGGGATTCTGATGAGATTAATATTTTCAATATTGAAAAGGATGGAACTCTTTCAGATACTGAGAGATACCTGCCTGTTCCATCACCAGTTTGTATCAAATATTTGGAAATTAATTAGTTCAAGTTATAGCCCTATGGTATAATTCTTGCTTTATATATTTTTTTAACCAACTACTTTCCAAAATGAAAACTTCTAATTCAATATCTGCATTACTACTTCTTTTTATTTCAATTTCATTTATTAATTGTGATGATTCTAACGATGTTGGACCATCTGAATTACTTGACAATACTTCCGCTGAAGAAGGAAATCAATCGCCTTTTAGCTGGTTTGTAGTCAATGGTGACTATCAAAGTGAATGGTCTGAATTACAGTCTTCTGAAGGTAATCGTTCCTTGGAAATAATATCTGATATAAGTGTAGGCAAATTTGGATATTGGGGACAATCGGTTGCGAATAACATACCTTTTGGCCAAAAGTTAAGATTAAGCTGTGATATAAAATTAGAAGAAGTAACAGGAGCAGGTGTTTCTATAGCTTTGAGGGGAGATGACGCCAATCAAAAAAGTATTTTCTTTTATACAACACAGGGTAAGACTTTAATTGCCGGAAGCGAGGATTGGAAAAGGTATTCAGTTGAAATGATTAATGCAGTTCCTGAGGAGGTCACTAAAATATTTGTATTTCTGGTTTTATTGACCGATACAGATGGTACAGTCTTTTTTGATGATATTTCACTAAAGGCGTTTTAACAGACACCTTTCTACTTCCCAAAACTTTCCACCTGGTATCTCAACTGGGATGCAAAAACAGGGAATGATATTTTCATTAAAACGAAAAAACCACTTTGTTTAAGCCCTGGTCTGTAGCCAATTTCTCCTCCATAAGCCCAACTGAATTTTCTATTAAATTTTCCTTCTATACCAGCTCTGAAGCCTAAAACGCTTTTTTGGATTGGCTCTGATGAAAATCTCACACCGTCATTATAAATGTCATCAATAGTAACCATAGGTGTGAAGTTAATATCAAAAAATGTTGTGAAAATAAGATCATTGACCAGGGTGCCATAAACTTTATCCGGCTGTACAGCTACATTTTTAATCAGCGTCATGGATGTTCCAATAAAAAACCCAACAGTTGACATGTTGCCATAAACAGATTCTTCAGGTCCGATTTCTCCACCTTCATCGCCGATCAGGGTAACGCCCTGCTTATCCATAATCCTGTTGAAGTCAACAGAAGTTTTGTAGGCCATGCCCCCAAACCTGGCTCCATAGATCTTTCTAACTTTTGTCGGAATGATTGTATGCAATGGTACAGTTACAGCCCATTTATCCCCTTTGTACCTTTTAGAATATAAAATAAATTTAGTTTCAGTGTCTTCCTCTACATCTTTTATATGATAGGTACCGAGAAGTTCATAATATGCAAATGGCTTCGCTTCATTATCAACAGTGCTGTTTTTAAATGCTGCATCTCTCGTTAAATCAAAGGTTCTCGCATAAGGTGTTCTTACATGAGCCTCGAAATCAGCGAGGTTTTTCCAATAATAATGAGCTTTAATTCCCCATCCAACGGTAACATTGGTGGTAAATAATTCACCATACATTGGTTGCAAGTGTAGAAAAAGCTTGTTTATATCATTTGGAGTATCATACACCTCTTCATAAGTCAGGGTTTTGGCATTTGTATTTAGATTTACATTTTGCGCCTGAGCCTCGGTGGTTACATAAAAAACCGAAAAAATTGAAATCGAAATTAGTATTCTTTTCACCATGAAAAAGATTTAATTAATGGAAAACGACTACTGTTTTAGTCAATGACCACAACAAATATATTTATTAATTAATAGGAAGGAAATGATGGATGATAACTGTTATTGAAGCGCATGTAAGTTTTCAAATGAAAATTATATGTACAAATTCAACACTTTCAAATTCATTGGAAACATACTGAGTACTAATAGTTCAGTTTAGCTAAAAGGCTGTAAATCTTTATAATCGATGGATTGAAAGTGAATAGATTGCCAAATAAATATTTGATCAACAACCATGCTGATGCTATTTAATAAAAAGGCCAACTACTATACTTTACAAAATACTTTTTAATGATTTGAAGTTCGCATCGATTATCTGATCTGCTAGTTTCTCATCAATTGAAGTTGATAAAAACAAGGATTCAAATTGTGACGGGGCAATATAGACTCCATTTTCCAGCATCGCATTAAAATATTTGCCAAAGAGCGCAGTATCCGTAGTTTTTGCAGAATCAAAATTGGTGACTTTTTCCTCCGTAAAAAATAAAGTCATCATGGATCCAATACTGTTTATTGAATAACTCATACCGAGCTGATGTAGATTATCTTTTATACCGTTTTCTATTTTTGTTGCAACCTCCTGAAGTTGTGTATAAACCTCATTATGTTGGTTGAGATAACTCAGCATCTCAAATCCGGCGCTCATGGCAATTGGATTTCCACTAAGTGTTCCCGCCTGGTAAACAGGTCCGATAGGAGATATGTGATCCATAATCTCTTTTTTACCGCCATAGGCACCAACGGGCATTCCTCCACCAATTATTTTTCCTAAGGTAGTGAGATCGGGCATTACATTAAATACTTCCTGCGCACCGCCCTTAGCCAGTCTGAACCCAGTCATGACCTCATCAAATATGAGTAAAATGTCATTTTCATCACAAGCTTTTCTCAAGCCTTCTAGATAACCTTTTCCCGGAAGGACACAGCCCATATTTCCTGCAACCGGCTCAATGATGATTGCTGCAATTTCTCTTTTATTGTTTTGGATAAGTTTATCCACGGCCTCTAAATTATTGTATGGCGCTGTCAATGTATCGGCAGCGGTGCCCTTCGTTACTCCAGGGCTATCAGGAGTTCCCATTGTTGCAACGCCACTTCCCGCAGCAATTAGAAATGAATCACCATGACCATGATAGCATCCCTCAAATTTTATAATTTTATCTCGTCCGGTAAATCCTCTTGCCAACCTGATGGCAGACATAGTGGCTTCAGTTCCAGAATTCACCATCCTGACTTTTTCAATCGATGGAACCATTTCCACAATTAGCTCAGCAACATTGATTTCATTTTCAGTTGGTGCTCCAAAAGAAGGTGATAATTTTAAAGATTCTGATACCGCTTTTTCGATTTCATCACGGGCATGTCCGAGAATCATTGGGCCCCATGAGTTGATTAATTCTATGAACTTATTGCCATCCTCGTCGTATAGATAAGCACCCTTTGCGGCTTTGATGAACAATGGATCTCCACCTACAGCTTTAAATGCTCTCACTGGTGAATTTACTCCCCCGGGGATTAGATTCTTTGCCTTTTCAAATAATGATTTGCTTTTTTCTTTAATGAGCATGATTCCTAATAATCTTGGTTTACAACTACAGGTTCTGAGTTAATAAATTTTACAATTGGGACAATCTGATTACAATTATTTGCACCAAATGTCAAACCCTGGAATATTTCTCCGGGGATAAAATCATTAATTCCCCGATCGAATTGAAACAGATTTCCAGAACTGTTCATCAGCTTGCCGATGGTCATAATAACTTCATAGCCTATATAAAAATATCTCTGAGGATAAGAATTGAACGACTCCATGTAAATACTTTTCAATTTATCATATTTTTGATTTTTCTTATTCACAAATGTAGGAGCGATCAGATAAGTATCTAAGCGGTCTAACCCTCCGATGGAAATCACTCTTTGATCCAGCCACCTCTCGGATCCTATGAGGGCAATGGTGTCTCCACGTGTTTCCAGGCCAGTAATTGTATTGGCAACTAAAGAGGGATCATTTGAGGCAATAAAAACATGTCCTATACTATCAGGTTGAAGAACCAGGTAATCTTTTTCGGTAATTCTCAAATTACCTTCCATCGTATCATCAACGAGCAGGGAATCAAATTCACTTGCATCAAACTCCACTGTGACTGTATTTGTGAGAATATCAAGGATGCTTTTGGCATCTTCTTTTGCGATACCCTCAATATGACAAACATTAAATCCTTTTGATTCTATTTCTTGTTTGTAGGAATATGCCAGCACGGAGTCTCTTTCACTTTTTCCATAAAAAACAAAGGCATTTTTATTTACAAAACGATCGGCTAAATAATCAGCAGTTACCCTGGCCTTCGTTTCGCGCGAAGGCATAAATAAAAATGCAAAAGGATTACTCCCGATTATTTTGGAATTGCTGGAAAGCGGGTTGATCATATTCATTTGATTCTTAAATGCGAAATCAGAAATTACTTTTACAGGTCCCGGGAAAAGTGGGCCGATGATCAAATCCATAAATTTCAACTCCTCCAGCATTGTGAGAGATTTTGTGGTTACGCTGTCCTTTTTAGTGTCGTAAAGGTGAAGTGAAATGTCAATGCCAGAATTCTTAAGATCTGCCGCTCCAATCAAAAGCCCTTCGTACAGTTCAATTACAAATTCATTGGATAAATGCTTTGGATTTGATTTTATTTCATCAAACATAAAAGGGAGCATGACTGCAACCTGGTATTTGTCTTTTTTCTCAGACTCAAGATGCTCCACAATGCGGTACTTAGATTTATCGAGCTTATGTTCTATGACGATACTTTCAAGAAGAAACCGGTCCTGAGCCGACATTGGCAATTCGGCTATTTTATCGGCGAGGCTCACTGCGATAGACCTATCCGATGGATGCGCTTTGTATAGGCTGTCGAGCTGATTATAGTCCAAATAATTAAGATATTTTCCTTTCAGTCCTTCAGCAGACTCCGCTATTTTTTTATCCTTTATTTTTAATGCGTAATCCAATCCTTTAAAATAATCTCCTGATTCCATGTAAATATTTGCCAACCACAAATTCACTTCATCACTCTTTTTCCAACCCGGATGTTTTTGCAATATTTGCTGAAACATGCTTCTGGCAACAACTGGCTGATTATCGTGATATGCTGCCACGGCATAATAAAATGATGCCATTTTCTCATAAGGATTATCCTCGAATTCACTGGTCAGGGGTTTGAATGCCTGCATGGCCAAAGCGTACTTCTTGAGTTTGAGCAATTCTTTTCCGTTCGTAAAATCAGCGTGCCTATAATCATATTTTTGCGACCACGCATTATTAAGAATTAAGACAAAGGCCAGTGATAATATGATATGAATTATTTTTTTCATCAATTCAAATTTTTATTCCCATTCAATTGTTGCAGGAGGTTTAGAACTTATATCATAAACGATTCTGTTCACCTCTTTCACATTATTAATTATTTTATTAGAAATATCGGAGAGAAAATCATAGGGTAATTTACTCCAATCGGCAGTCATACCATCCAAACTCCCTACGGCTCTTAAAGCCACCACATTTTCATAGGTCCGTTCATCTCCCATTACACCTACCGATTGTATCGGTAAAAGCACAGCCAATGCCTGCCATACTTCATCGTAATGGCCACGCTCTTTCAACCCATTAATGAAAATATGGTCAACCTCCTGAAGTATCCTGACTTTTTCTGCAGTTACATCACCAATAATCCTGATACCAAGGCCGGGACCGGGGAACGGGTGTCTGTTCAATATATTCCCATCAAGTTCCAGTGCCCTTCCGACTCTCCTCACCTCATCCTTAAACAAGGTATTCAACGGCTCCACAACTTTCAGATTCATCTTTTCCGGCAATCCGCCAACATTATGATGCGACTTTATTGTTGCGGAAGGGCCTTTGACGGAAACCGATTCTATCACATCAGGATAGATAGTCCCCTGCGCCAACCATCGGACATTTTTTATTTTTTGGGCCTCATCATCGAATATCTCAATAAATGTTCTTCCTATGGCTTTTCTCTTATCTTCCGGATCGGTCAGGCCTTCAAGTGCTTTATAAAAGGCGTCTTTTGTATCGACACCTTTCACATTCAGCCCCATGTCTTTATATGAATGCAAAACATCCTCAAATTCATTTTTTCTCAATAGCCCATTATCCACGAAAATGCAGTAAAGATTTTTTCCAATTGCTCTATGGATGAGCATTGCAGCCACTGAAGAATCAACTCCTCCGGAAAGGCCTAAAACCACTTTATCATTGCCGAGCGTTTCTTTCAGATTTGCAACCGTACTTTCGACAAATATATCCGGCGTCCAGTCTTGCTTGCAGCCGCAAATATGAACAACGAAGTTTCTTAAAAGAATCTTCCCTTCTTCAGTATGTGTTACTTCCGGGTGAAATTGAATACCATAAGTGTTTTCTCCCTCAATTTTAAATGCCGCGTTTGTTACATCTTCAGTACTGGCTATATTTGTGAAATTACCGGGCAATTTAGAAATCGTGTCTCCATGGGACATCCAAACCTGGTTTCCAGGATTCATCTCTTTGAGCAAATCGTAATGTTGATCCATCTTCTCTAATCGAGCCCTGCCATATTCCCGAATCTTCGATGGTACTACCGATCCATTATTTTGCTGTACTAACAGTTGAGCGCCATAGCAAACACCAAGTACGGGAATATTGCCACGAAATGCATCAAGATTCACATCAGGGGCATCCTCTTCTCTGACAGAGCAAGGGCTTCCCGAGAGAATTACACCTTTAAGATTATTGATTTTCTCAGGTAGATTATTGTAGGGATGGATTTCACAATATACATTCAACTCTCTAACTCTTCTGGCTATCAGCTGTGTATATTGAGATCCAAAATCAATGATCAGTATTTGCTCAGACATGCTGCAAAAATAATATTTAACTTTTGTTGGAAGTCGATAATTAATAAATATTTCAAATAACTAAAGGAGCCCTTTCGTACTCGGTAATTTATTCAACTCATTTTCATTGCGCTTTATAGCCATCTTTATGCATTTGGCCAATGCTTTGAAAATTGCCTCAATCTTATGATGCTCATTGTCGCCTGCTACCTTGATGTTGAGGTTGCATTTTGATGCATCGGAAAAAGACTTGAAAAAATGAAAAAACATTTCCGTTGGTAAATCACCGACCTTTTCCCTGTTAAATTCCGCATCCCATACAAGCCAGGGTCTCCCTCCAAAATCAAGCGCCACCTGGGCCAGAGCATCATCCATTGGTAATAAAAATCCATAACGGTTGATGCCTTTTTTATCTCCTAACGCTGATAAAAATGCTTCGCCCAACGCAATTGCGGTGTCCTCTACTGTATGGTGCTCATCTACATTTAAATCACCTTTCACATGAATTTTGAGATCTACTCCCGCGTGTCTGCCGATCTGATCGAGCATGTGATCAAAAAAACCAAGCCCTGTTTTCATATCGGTCTTTCCACTTCCATCCAGGTTCAGCTCAATGAGAATATCTGTTTCATTTGTTTTCCGGTTAATCGCAGATTTCCTGTCAGGCAGCCTTAGATAGTTATAAATCTCATCCCAGCTATCTGTAGTAAAATCAGCGGCGTCATTTGTGTTTTCGTTTTTAAATATAACTTTCGAACCAATATTTTTTGCGAGTTGAATATCCGTCGGCCTATCGCCAATCACAAGTGAATTTTTCAAGTCATATGGACCATCGATATAATGTTTGAGTAGCCCGGTCTCCGGTTTTCTTGTTGGAAGGTTTTCATGAGCAAATGATTTGTCGATCAATATTTCATCGAAGACCACGCCTTCACCTTCGAGTGTTTTAAGCATTTTATCATGGGCCGGCCAGAAGGTATCTTCAGGAAAAGATTCCGTTCCCAAACCATCCTGATTTGTCACCATAACGAACAGGAAATCCAACTCTTCCCTGATCTTTTTCAGATTTGAAATCGCTCCTGGTAAAAATTCCAGTTTCTCCAGGGAATCAATTTGATAATCTTCTTCAGGTTCTTTAATAATCGTTCCGTCCCGATCTATAAATAATATTTTTTTCATCGATCTCAATTTTGATTAAACTATTCTGCGAGGTAGGTTGGTCAGATTATACTTTCTAACTGTTCCACTAATATCTGGTTTTCATTTTCATTGCCCACTGTAATTCTTAAACACCCCTGGCAAAGTTCCATTTTTGACCGGTCTCTTACAATTACCTTTTTTTCGATCAATTTCATATAGGTTTCACGAGCATTTTCCATTTTTACAAGCAGAAAATTTGCATCACCCGGATAAATTTTCAATACAGAGCTGATCCCGGAAAGCATGGACTCTAGTTGCTTTTTTTGCTCCAGAATATCGGCAACCATATTTTTCATTTTCCCCTCATTTTCCAGCGCTTTCAGCACAAGGTCCTGGGTGGCTCCACTGATGTTGTATGGAGGTTTGATCATATTCAGAATCTCAACAATCTCTGAGTTTGCAAAGGTCATTCCCAACCGTAACGATGCCAACCCCCATGCTTTGCTGAATGTCTGTAGTATGATCAGGTTCTCAAAATTCTCCAATTCACTGATCAAGCTGGGATTCGATGAAAAATCGATATACGCTTCATCTAATACTACCAATCCCTGGAATTTTTTTAAAATCGTGAAAATATCTTCCGCATCAATACTGTTGCCGGTTGGGTTATTGGGCGAACACAGAAATATTATTTTTATTCCGGGCTCAATGGCTTCGATGACATTCTGAATATCCAAAGTATAATCTGGTCGTAGTGGTACTTTAACAATTCCAACATCATTGATATTGGCGCTCACCTCGTACATACCATATGTGGGAGGGTTAATGATGATTTGATCTTTACCCGGGTTGCAAAAGGCCCTGATCAGTAAATCAATAGGTTCATCACTACCATTTCCCAAAAATATATTTCCGGGATCCACACCTTTTAACTCTCCAATTTTCTTCTTCAATTCAAATTGATACGGGTCAGGATATCTCCTGAATTTTTCCCTGGAAGTAGAACCAAAAGAATTTTCGTTGGCGTCAAGATAAACCTTTGCTTTGCCCTTGAATTCATCACGCGCGGAAGAATAAGGAATTAAACCTATAAGGTGAGGTCTTAGAAATTTCTTAATTTCCATTTTTATTTTTTAAATAATTCAACCTGACCGATACAGCTCTTTTGTGACCGTGCAAACCTTCTGCTTCCGCCATTTTTTCTACAGAGGGGCCAAGATTCTGTAATCCCTTTCCTGTGATGATCTGATATGTAATTTTCTTTACAAAACTATCCATAGAAACACCGCTGTATGCCGTTGCCGCCCCATTTGTAGGCAGTGTATGATTAGTCCCGGAGGCATAGTCACCGACAGACTCCGGAGAATAATTGCCTAAAAAGACGGATCCTGCATTGACAATCTTTTCAGCAACTTGTTCTGCATTCTTTACAGAAAGGATCAAATGCTCGGCGGCATATCTGTTCAATATGTCAATGGCTTGCTTTTCAGAATCCACTATAATTGCAACGCTATCTTCGAGTGCTTGTTCAGCTATTTTACGCCTTGGTAAGTCAGATAGATGTTTGTTAATTTCATCAAGAACATCTCTTGCGAATTCAATATTATCAGTCACCAGAATCACCTGGCTATCCACCCCGTGCTCGGCCTGAGATAACAGATCCGTTGCAACAAATTCCGGATGAGCCGTTTCATCTGCATAAACAGCAACTTCCGATGGCCCTGCCGGTAGATCGATTGCCACTCCTTTTTCTGCTACGATTTGCTTAGCTGCGGTAACAAACTGGTTTCCCGGACCAAATATTTTATAAACTTTAGGAACACTTTCAGTACCATAAGCCATTGCCGCTATTGCCTGAGCTCCACCTATTTTCAAGACTTTATCTATTCCAATCAATTGCGCACAATATAGGATGGCGGGGTGAATCTTACCCTTACTATTGGGAGGAGTACAAAGCACCAACTCCTTACAGCCCGCAATTTTTGCCGGTATAGCCAGCATTAATACTGTACTGAACAATGGTGCAGTTCCTCCGGGGATATAAAGTCCGATTTTTTCCACCGGGACACTTTTTCGTTTGCAAATAACTCCGGAAGAAGTTTTTACCTCTATCTCCTTTGTTATCTGGGCTGTGTGAAATTTAGTGATATTTTCAATGGCAATTTGAATGGCCTGTTTTAAACCTTTGGCTACAAGTTTGCATGCTGAATCAATTTCTTCCTGAGATACTACAAGGTTGGATATCTGAACATGGTCATACTCAAGGCAGTATTTTATCAGAGCCCTGTCTCCTTTGTTTTTCACATTCTTTAAGATTGGTTTTACAATCTTTTTGATATTCTTGAGCTTTTTCACGGGGCGCTTCAAAGCGGCCTTTAACTCCTTTTCGTTGGGATCAACTAAAATTCTCATGGTTAAAGTATCATTTTTTCAATAGGAACAACGAGAATTCCTTCTGCCCCGGCGTTTCGAAGCTTTTCAATAACATCCCAAAAATCATCTTCATTGACGACAGAATGGATGGAACTCCAACCCTTATCCGCCAATGGAACTACGGTAGGGCTGCGCATTCCGGGGAGTAATTTTATAATACTATCCAGGTTTTCATTCGGCGCATTGAGTAAAATATATTTTTTATTTTTCCCCCTCTGAACAGATTCTATTCTAAAAATAAGCTTATCCAGAATAGATTTTTTTTCATCGGACATTTGCTGATTCCCAATAATGATGGCTTCCGATTTTAGGATTGTTTCCACCTCTTTCAGGCCATTGCTCAAAAGTGTGCTCCCAGAGCTTACAATGTCACAAACACCATTCGCAAGTCCTATGCTGGGTGCAATTTCTACAGATCCCGAAATTTCATGAATATTGGCGACGATATTGTTTCTGGTCAGAAAATCCTGAAGAATTTTAGGATAAGATGTCGCAATGCTCGCATGCTGGAAATATTCAAATCCTTTGTAATTAGCTTCCTTTGGTATTGCGAGGCTAAGTCTGCATTTCGAAAAGCCAAGTTTTTTCAGGTGATCGATATTCTTACCTTTTTCCAAGGCTACATTTTCACCAACAATGCCGATATCAGCTACTCCATCAGCTACATAATCCGGGATGTCATCATCTCTTAAAAATAGAAATTCGATGGGAAAATTTTGCGCGGTTGATTTAAGCTTGCCCGTTCCGCTGCTAAACTTAATTCCGCTTTCTTTTATGAGGCTCAGAGAGTCTTCACTCAATCGTCCTTTTCTTTGAATTGCAAGCCTTAAAATTGTATTATTTGTCATGTGAAATAAAATTTATAGTTGGGGAAATATTGAGTACTCATAGTTCCGGTCAGGAACAATGATGACAATGATGCCTGCCTGTCCGCCCGCCTGCAGGCGAGGCAGGATAGGCAGGGAAATGTGAAAAATAACCCACTATTTGCATATTTATAAATTGAGGCACAAAAGTAGTTATATATATTATTTTACAAAAGAAGAAATCCTGATATAAAGTTGTTACAATTTTATATTAAAAAACCAAAGTCCGGAGAATTGTACTTTCATCACAAAAAATAGCCGTTTCAACTGAAATTTAGTAGATTGCGCCATATTTGAATTGATATTTGTATATTTCAATTCAGAAAATAAACAGGGGTATAAAATTCCCCCGGTAATTTTGGTCCGGACACAGCAATAAAAAATTAAAAGGTTTTAAACATTTGAACCACAACACTTAATGAAACCATATTGTTGTATTATGGGCAATACGAATTATAAGTCCTTCCATCTGATTCCTTTCAATGTAAATTTTCATGGGTTTTCATTTCATGAGGTGTATAGTTCATTTAAAAATTTAACTATAAATTCATTATTATAATGAGTTCCGCATATATATTAAGATTTATAGGTAAAAGTGAAAGGAAGTTGCTGATGAGAATTTTTTGCTTTTTCGCACTCTTGATTATGTCCATTGGGAGTTATCAAAACCAGGCATTTGGACAGGAAAATCCGTACGATTTGAAAGTGGGGCATCCGAGAATCATCATGACCAAATACGATGAACTGGCGCTTCGTTTTACGATGATGGAAAACAGTCTTGCCGGTAAATTGAAAAATGAATTGAAAAAAGATGCGGATAATCTACTCGGCAGTAAAGACATAAAGTACAAGCTTGATCGCAGAAACACGATGCTTGACATAAGCCAGGAGTATCTTAAACGAATCCTGACTTTGTCCATGGCTTACAGGATTTTTGAAGATGACAAATATTCTGATGAAGCGATTGAACAAATGCTCCATGTCTGCACCTTTCCCGATTGGAATCCACAGCATTTTTTGGATGTTGCTGAGATGACTACAGCACTGGCAATTGGTTATGATTGGAATTTCTATCATATGAATCTCAGGGAGCGGGAAACCATAAGAAACAAAATTGTGGAATATGGCTTGAAACCCGGACTGGAAGTTTATCAAAATCCTGAAGACAAGCCAAATGTGTGGTATAAAATGAAAAATAATTGGAACCAGGTTTGTGCCGGGGGCTTAATTATGGGAGCACTTGCTGTTGGCGAAGATTTCCCGGATTTAAAGAATAATATGGTCTATCTGGCAGTTAAAAATCTGATTCCGACATTAGAATTGTATGAACCCGATGGCGTTTGGTATGAAGGCCCGGCCTACTGGGGATATGCAAATTCTTACCTGGCCATGGCAATTTCTTCTCTTCAGTCAGCAATGGAACATGATTTTGGCCTTTCCGAAAGACCTGGTATTGATAAAACAGCTACTTTTTATGTGAATTCTGTGAGTCCTACTGGAGAGCTTTTCAATTTTGCCGATGCGAGTACCTCAAAACAATCCATGAATTCGGCCTTGTTTTGGTTTAGTAAAAAATACAAATTATCCAATGTCTCTGCCTATTATAAAGAAATGCTGGAGAAAAACATCAATCCTTCAGATCCCGAATATGCTCAAGGCAGGGGACGCCTTTTTTATCTTGCATTGCCCTGGTTTGATGAAAAAGTAGATGGGAAAGTTGAGACACCGAGAGCACAGTATTTTAGGGGGCTGGTAAATTTGTTGTTTTTACAAAGCCAGGAAGGTAGCCATGATGCGCTATACCTTGCGGCAAAAGGAGGAAAAGGCACTTTACATCACCAACAATTGGATGTGGGGACATTTGTTATAGATGCAGATGGGGAACGTTGGGGAATTGATCTCGGTTCAGAAAATTATTTTCTTCCGGATTTTTTTGATAAATCTGTCGGAGGAACACGGTGGACCTACTACCGGAATACCAATAAAAGTCATAGTACCCTGGTTATTGGTGATGAAATTCAAAACCCTGACGGTGAGAGTAAAATAATTGATTTTGAAGGGGAAATAAATCAACCCTTTGGCATATTCGATTTATCAGAAATTTATCCCCCGGCCGTAAAAGTTGAAAGAGGGTTTAAACTTTTAAACGATGACCAGATATTGATAAGGGATGAAATATTGTTTGACGGAATCCCCAGCAGTATCAGATGGCAAATGATGACTGATGCAGGTGTAGAATTGAAAGGCAAGGAAGTAGTGCTTACTAAAAATGGCAAAAAGTTTTTCATTAGAGCATTTTCAGGAGAAGACATCGTTTTTCAGGTAGAACCTGCAAAAGCCTACCACAAGGAAGCTAAAGATAATGCCGGAAAAAGTCTTTTATTTTTTGAATTGAATAAAGGTTTGGACGAGGAAAAGATTGAGATTTCAGTAGTAATGGGTAAAAATATGGACGGCTTGAGTGACGTAATTGTCAAAAGCAAACTATCTTCCTGGTAATAGCATTTTTTTATAATAAACCTGAATCAGCAGGTTTTCCTGTTCAATCTTGATTTTCATCTTTATTGATGGTTAAATTGTCTTTTAATTAGTGTCTGTCCATAAAGTCCGCTATCTTCGTTACGCTTGCTCTCAAAATGGTCATTTACTAAATGTAAACTCACATTTTTCGAACTACGCAAGCCTTGATAGCGAACTTTCTGAATCAGACACCGAGTTGATAGTCAGACTCAAATTAATTCATATCCATATGCTGATAAAAATTTCTATTCTTATTCAATTTGTTTTCATTTTTTCAATTGTCAATGCTCAAAAAATGAATGACTACCCCATCACCCCGGTTTCTTTTACAAAAGTGAAGATCAATGATAATTTCTGGAAGCCAAGATTGGAAACCAATAGAAAAGTTACCATCCCTTATGATTTTCAAAAATGTGAAGAGACCGATCGCATACAGAACTTTGAAATTGCGGCGGGAATGAAAAAAGGTAAATTTTCCGGCATACGATTCAATGATTCCGATGTATTTAAAATTATGGAAGGCGCAGCATATTCCCTGGCCAATCACCCTGATCCGGATCTTGAGAAATATCTTGATGACCTAATCGCCAAAATAGCCGGCGCCCAGGAAGATGACGGCTATTTATATACGGCCCGTACAATTGATCCGGATCATCCTGCCAGGGATGCTGGAAAAGAAAGATGGTCCTACCTCGATCAAAGCCATGAACTCTACAATGTCGGTCATATGTATGAAGCAGCTGTAGCTCATTTTCAGGCCACGGAAAAAAGGACCTTTCTCAATGTAGCTATTAAAAATGCCAATTTGATCGCAGACACTTTTGGCCCCAATAAGCAATATGGAGTGCCCGGCCACCAGGAAATAGAGATTGGATTGGTAAAGCTTTACAGAGTAACAAGCGATGAAAAATACCTGAATCTGGCAAAGTATTTTCTCGATATCAGGGGACAACAGGTTGAAAATGTGCTTTATCCTCAGCGGCATGATATTTATTTGCAAAGCCATATTCCTGTTGTTGAGCAAAGCGAGGCGGTTGGTCATTCGGTGAGAGCAACTTATATGTATTCCGGAATGGCAGACGTCGCTGCAATTGTTGGGGATGAAAATTATATTAAGGCGATTGATAAAATATGGGAAAATGTTGTTCATAAAAAAATATATGTCACTGGAGGTATCGGCGCCCGGCATCGCGGAGAAGCCTTTGGTGATGACTATGAATTGCCAAATAAAACAGCCTATAACGAAACCTGCGCTGCAATTGCAAATTGTATGTGGAATCACCGCATGTTTTTGCTGAAAGGTAATGCAGGGTATTATGATGTATTGGAGCGTACATTGTACAATGGTCTTTTATCGGGAATTTCTATTGAAGGAGATAAATTTTTCTACCCCAACCCTTTAGCATGTGATGCCAACTATTCGTTCAACCAGGGGGCATTAACCAGAAAACCATGGTTCGATTGCTCCTGTTGCCCTGCAAATATCGTCAGGTTTTTACCTTCATTGCCAGGGTATATTTATGCGACCAAAGATGATAATTTATTTGTGAATTTATATATGAGCAATGAAGCTGAAATAGAAATTGCTAAGCAATCCGTGCATATTATTCAAACTTCCAATTACCCATGGGATGGTGAAATATCCATTGAGGTAATTCCCGAAAAAACTTTGAAATTTAACTTGAAATTGAGAATCCCCGGATGGGCCCAAAATCAACCTCTCCCCGGTGATTTGTACAATTTCATTAAAAAAAGTGACGCCGGAGTAATTGCTACACTCAATGCTGAAAATATAGCATTGGAGATAGAAAACGGGTATTTAACCATTGAAAATAGGTGGAAAAAAGGAGATGTCGTGAAATTGATTTTACCAATGGATGTCAGGCTTGTGGAGAGTAGTGAAAAGGTAATTGAAAACAGAAACAGGGTAGCGATAGAACGCGGACCGGTGGTTTATTGTGTAGAAGGCGTTGATAATATGGGAGAGGTATTTAATTTGTTGATGCCGGAAAATACACCTACCAATACACAATGGAAAGGAGATCTTTTAGGAGGTATAAATATTATCAAAGCAGAAGTACCCTCGTTTGCAGTTGTTAATAATGGAGCGAAGGTAGTTACAGAAAATCATCATTTAATTGCAATTCCGTATTATGCATGGTCGCACAGGGGTATTGGAGAAATGGCCGTGTGGCTTCCGATAAAGGTGAAAAAAATTGAAATAACAGCGTATTAATTTTATAAATAACTTTTTAGCATGACAATAAAATATCTTTTTATACCGGCACTTCTGATTTTATCAGCCTGTTCAGATAAATCTTCATATCAATTAACAAATGGAGATATTCAATTAATTGAAAAATCAAAGCAAAATGGAGCCTTGGCAAATGATGGTTTTGTTAAATGTCAGAATTACACAACAGCCTGGTTGCAGTTAGCAGATCCTAAATCAGGCTTGATCCCGAGGAACATTGATAGCGGAAAAGACTTCTGGAATGCCAGGGACGCCGCAGCGGATAACTATCCATTCATGGTGCTGACGTCATTTTTTGTAGATGAAGAATTATTCAACGGGAAAATGATGGACATGCTGAATTCGGAAAGAAAGCTCACATCACGTGTTAAATCTATGCCGGATACTTATTCATTTTCCAAAGAAGGGTTCCTGAATGAAGAGATAAATATGGGGAAAATTGTGTTTGGTACTTCAGAATATATAAAAGACGGTTTACTTCCCTTGACGGAATGGTTGGGGAAAAGCCCCTGGTCAGAAAGAATGATTGAGATGCTATACGATCTGAATGAAGCAATTGATGTCGCTGATGGATTAAAAAAAGATTTTGGCCGTGCCGCAAAAGAAGAGGTAAATGGCGAATTACTCCAGATACTTTCGAGAATTTATTGGATGACAGGTGATGAAAAACTTCTTAACTGGGCCATAGAGATAGGTGATTATTACCTATTGGGAGATCATCACCCCACTAAAAACCTAGAATATTTAAGACTTCGGGATCATGGATGTGAGCTGATATCCGGGCTTTGCGAATTGTATGTGACCACCAGTTTTGCCAATACTGCTAAAAAGTTGGAGTATCAGCAACCGCTGTATGACATGCTCGACAGAATACTGGAGGTAGGCAGAAATGAAGACGGAATGTTTTATGACGGTATAAATCCAATTACCGGAGAAATAAAGCAGGAGCGGATAGCGGATACCTGGGGATATACACTCAACGGCTATTATTCAGTTTACCTGGTTGATGGGAAAGAGGAATATAAAGACGCTGTATTAAAAATATTCAGCAACCTGGACAAGTATAAAAGTTTTGATTGGGAAAATGGGAGTTCTGACGGCTATGCAGATGCTATAGAGAGTGCGCTCAATCTTTACAACAGAATACCAGATCCCAGGGTTGCAGACTGGATAGATAGTGAAATTCAGGTGATGTGGGGCAAACAAAAAGAAAGCGGCATCATTGAGGGCTGGCATGGGGATGGTAATTTTGCCCGGACCACTATCATGTACAACTTGTGGAAGAGCAAGGGATTATATGCCAAACCATGGAGAGATGATTTGATATTGGGAGCCGAGCAAAAAGGAGATTCCCTGCTTCTGACCATAAAGACGGATAAGCCGTGGAACGGCAAATTGTATTTTGATAAAAAGAGGTACAAAGAAAACATGCATCTTCCCATGGACTGGCCGAGAATCAACCAGTTCCCGGAGTGGTTTACGGTGGAGCCGGGAAGAGAGTATCATTTTATTGATCTCAATAAACAAACTTCCAGCATATTTACCCCAAAAGAGTTGCTCGAAGGGATTTCAATAAATTTAGCCGATAGCAATTTTTCAAATTTCATCGTCTTCTAAATCAGTACAAGCGCCCCCGCTGTTCGGAGTCTTCGAACTTCGAACTTTACCCTCCACTCGTCCTCGTTTGAGCGATAGCGGAAACGAGGACGAAATGGAAGGGAGCAATTGTATTGCGGGGTATCAGTGTGCAGATTAAATATGAAAAGATAAAAAGCCTGGCGAGATTTGCCCCCGCTATTCGGAGTCTTCGAACCCCACTGGTCTTAGGTTAAGCGTAGCGATCCTAAGACCTTGCTACAGAAAAAGTGTCTGCTCGTAAACTATAGTACAGAAAGAAAATATGAAATGAGAAAAGAAGCCTGGTAATCGCCGGGATTTTGTCTGAACTATGATTGGTTTGATTATAAGATAACTATGATTTCTAGTAGATAGTAAATCATACAAATTTCAACTGTATCTCATCGTGGAAAATGATGCCTTTCATACAGCTAAGATCATTGCAGATACCAAGAGATGCCGGAATAAATCCGGCAATTATCTGCAATTGCAAATTGAATACCTCCTTTAAAATTAATGTTTTACAAAAAGGAGATTGCTGTGCCACATTGACAAAAGCCAATAATTAGCTCTCCATTTTCGCCAATTTTTCTTTCCTCAACATTGTCGGGCATTTTCCAGCTATTAAGGGGACTTCTGGCAACAAGTGGATTTTATCAAATCCCTCATGTACGTTGATTATATTTTTTATTCCATTGTTAAGTAAAATGGAGGCTGCAATCATAGATCGATATCCTCCGGCGCAATGAATTAAATATTTGTTTTCAGGATTTAATTCATGCAATTTATTTTCCAATTCCACCAAGGAAATATTGATTGCCCCTGCTACATGTTCGGCTTCTGCTTCTGTACTTCTCCTTACATCCAATACCTCGTACCCGTTGTTGACATAATTCATCATTTCTACCGGTTCAATGGATGTGATCATTTGAACGGGATTTCCTGAATTCAGCCATGAATCAAATCCACCTTCCAGATAGCCTAAAACATTTTCAAAACCAACCCTGGCCAATCGTAAAACAGATTCATATTCTTTTCCGGGTTCTGTAATCAAAACCAGCGGTTTGTCAATAGGGATTAGTGATCCTACCCATATTGCATACTGACCATTCAGGGGTATATTAATAGAATCCTCGATTGAACCATTTTCAAACAGATTTTCATCCCTGGTATCCAAAACCAGGGCGCCATTGCGAATCGCGGATTCGAACTCATTAACCTTTATGGCTTTTAAGTTCCGTTCCATTACCTCATCTATATTTTGATATCCCTCACGGTTAATTCTCGCATTTTCAGGGAAATATGCAGGAGGCGGGGCAATACCATCTGTAACCACTTCGACAAATTGCTCTTTTGTCATTGGCTGAAGCGCGTAGTTAAATTTGCGCTGCGCTCCTATTGTGGATACCGTTTCATCACTCATATTCTTCCCACATTGCGATCCTGCTCCATGACCAGGGTAAACCGTGACTTCATCAGAGAGCGGAAGAATCTTACTTTGCAGCGAATCATATAGCAAACCGGCGAGATCCTCTTTGGTCAGGTCAGTCTTTACTGCGAGATCCGGTCTGCCAACATCTCCAATAAACAACGTATCACCAGTAAAAACAGCGCTATCTTTCCCATCTTCATCAATCAGCAAATATGTACTTGATTCCCTAGTGTGACCGGGAGTATGCAGTAGTTGGAATTCGACATTGCCAAGTTCAAACCGCTCGCCATCCTCTGCGATGTAGCTGGAATAATTGGGTTCGGCAGTCGGGCCAAAGATCAATTTAGCTCCGGTCTTTTTTGCCAGATCGAGGTGGCCTGAGACAAAATCGGCATGAAAATGTGTCTCCATGACATATTTTAATCGAGCCCCTCGCTTT
The DNA here is from genome assembly GCA_024280115.1 of Bacteroidota bacterium. Lineage (GTDB taxonomy): Bacteria > Bacteroidota > Bacteroidia > Cytophagales > Cyclobacteriaceae > JAAUQL01. The sequence goes on from JAJRQT010000200.1 coordinate 24,328, forward strand.
TCCAATAACTCAAGGTAAGGCTCGGTCTCTCTCACCGGATCAATTATAGCAGCTTCTCCATCTGACTCAATGTAATAAGCAGCCTCTGCCAGGCATCCTGTGTATAGTTGCTCTACGTACATAATTGGATTGTTTTTGTGTTTAAATAAATTTGGTAGAAACTTTTTATTGCTGAACTAATGAGTTGGGTTTTGGATTTTCAGAGAATACATTTAATCTTCCCCATAATGGTCAAAGTCTGAATATTGCTCATGATCAGCTTATAACCTTTAGCTTATAATAGCCGATCATTTAAATCAATTCACATTTATTCATACATGAAATTACGGTAATAACCTCCTTCAATTTAAGAAAGTAATACATGTTTTTCCCCTCTCTCACATTGCCAAGTATTCCGGACAACTTCATATTTGAAAGGTGGTGAGAAGTCAGTGATTGTTCGGAATTTAATAATTTACAGATATCATTGACACAAAGTTTTCCATTGGTTACAAGCAAACTTATGATGCTAATTCGCAATGGATGCGCGATGGTTTTCAAAATAAATGCCACCTGCTCCATCTTTTCAGGATCGAGATTATTGATTATCTCCTTATCATTTAATTGTATTTCTTCTACTTTCATCTTTGCTATGGGAATTGATTACAAGTATATACGCAAACATATGAACATATGTTTATATATAAAAGTATAATTATGAAAAATACCGCATTATTAGATTATTCCACTGGGTAAAAAATGTATTCATCTGAATTTATGTATTTTTATCTTTAGATATTTAACAGGCAATGCATCATTCATATAAATGATATAATGAATATCGTTAGAAATATATTTATCGCAGTTTTTAGTATTATAAGTTCCATAGCTTTTTGCATGGCCCGGGATATTATTTTTATCGAGGCTGAAAGTTTCTCTGACCGCGGCGGTTGGGTGATAGACCAGCAATCTATGGACGTCATGGGTTCTGCTTATATGTTGGCTCATGGCATGGGGGCGCCTGTAGCTGATGCACATACAACTTTTGAAGTTTCCACCAAAGGTAAATACCGGATATGGGTACGCACCCGTGATTGGGTTGCACCATGGAAAGTAGAAGGATCTCCGGGAAAATTTCAATTGTTGATCAATGGCCAACAGATAGAAACCACATTTGGTACAGAAGGCGCTGAATGGCACTGGCAGGATGGCGGCAACATCCGTCTCAAATCCGGGATTTCAAAAATTTCCATGCACGATCTCTCTGGCTTTGAAGGTAGATGTGATGCTATTGTTATAACAAATGACCTGAAATTTTATCCTCCAAACCAACCGGAAGAATTAGCAAATTTCCGCCATAAATACCTTGGCCTTACTGACAAACCCATAGACGCCGGTAAGTATGACCTGGTTGTGGTTGGTGGAGGGATGGCCGGAATATGTACTGCGGTATCGGCTGCGAGGCTGGGTTGCAAGGTGGCATTAATCCAGAATCGACCCGTGTTGGGAGGTAATAACAGCTCGGAAATTAGGGTAGGGCTCTCCGGGCTCATTTATCAGAAACCATATACAAAGCTTGGTTCCCTTGTAGATGAAATTGGTCCTGTCGGCCACTGGAAATTATGGGAAGCGCAGCAGGATTCTAACTCTGTTCGCAGTCAAAAAATATTTGAGGTCATCAAAAACAATCCGGAGAAAAAAGAACATAATGCCGGACCTGCAGACAATTATAATGATGCTAAAAAACTTCGTATTGTACTGACTGAAGAAAATCTAAGTCTTTTTTTAAATACCCATGTGATGAATGCAGAAAAAGCAGGCGACAGAATCGTTTCGGTTACCGGTAAAAGTATTATTACAGGAAAGGAGTATAAATTCAGAGGAGCACTCTTTGCCGATTGCACAGGTGATGGCAATCTGGGCTTTCTGGCAAATGCAGACTTCAGAGTAGGCCGTGAATCAAAATCTCAGACTGGTGAAGACCGTGCTCCTGCTCAAGCAGACCGGTTGGTAATGGGTACTTCGGTACAATGGAATTCTGTAGAAGAAGATACATTTAGCCCATTTCCTGATACTAACCCATGGGCGGTACAATTTAATGAAAATACATCCCACAAGGTAAATAAAGGTGATTGGGACTGGGAGACCGGCGCAAATCGTGACCAGGTCGTGGAGATAGAGACTATACGCGATTATGCCTTGCGTGTAGTTTATGGCAATTGGGATTTTATAAAAAACAAAAGTGTTGAAAAAGAAAAGTTTGCCAACCGTAAACTGACTTGGGTCGCCTATATCGGTGGTAAAAGAGAATCCAGAAGGCTTTTGGGAGATGTAATCCTGAAAGAGCAGGATATCATTCAAGGAATAAAATTTCCTGATGGGACCTTTACAACTACCTGGGATGTTGACCTGCATTTTCCAATTCGCTCTAATAATTTTACAGGCGAACCTTTTCGGTCACGAGCTGATATGAGGAAGATAGAACCTTACCAGGTGCCTTACAGGTGTCTTTATTCGCGAAATGTAGATAACCTGTTTATGGCAGGCCGTGATATCAGCGTCACTCATGTGGCGCTGGGAACTGTGCGTGTGCAACGAACCACAGGAATGATGGGAGAAGTTGTCGGTATGGCAGCTTCAGTTTGCAAAGAACAAAATGCCCTACCCCGGGATGTTTACTCAAAGTATTTTACGGAACTTCAAAAATTAATGGAAAAAGGAATTGGGAATCCCGGTTGGTAAATAAATGAATGTGAGAATGAGGAAATGATAGAATGAGAAATAACTGCTGTATCATTTCCATGAAACTAATCTTATTGACGAAATAGTGCTTTTTAGAGTGAATACTAATTGTAAATATTTGTTTTACACAATTTTTCATGGACTACTATTTCTATCATTTTCCTATGTAGAGGCTTCTAAAAATCCAGTAATTGCATTTCAGTATCTGACTGATGATTCGGTTGGATTGGATATTTACGAGTATTACGATGCCGCAGGCCTGCTGGATGGATATACGGCTCACGTAAATACTCCAGTATGCGAAGACAGTCTTTGCTACAAGGCAGAGCTGGAGTTTTACTGGAATATAACAGGTAATTTTGCAGAGTTTAAACTGATGCCTGATAGACCATTGACCAAACTGGATCACGTCCCATTTAGTAAATCTGATTACGGGAAATTGATGGATATATTATTAAACCAGACTCCCTCATTTGTTTACCTGAAAAGGAATGAATTAGTTAGCAAAAATACTGATGAAAACGCTCTTGAAATTGATGGCATTTCATCCGCCACCGTAACTCAAGTTAAAGAGGATATGGTGGAAGGAGCAATTTACACATGCTATACGCTTTGGCATATAGCCAATGGTGAGATCATATTCAATATTAAAGAGCATACCATCAAAAAACTTGATAAACCATTGATTCATAAACTGCTAGGATCGAAGAATTTAGAAGAACTATTCTTTGTTATTGAAAATATTGACTCCGGATATTTTAGTATTTTTTTACCCGAAATATTATCTCTGGCAGAAGAATATGGTGGGTATTTTATTAAAAGCGTCATTGAAAATATGCCGGTTTCCCTGATGAAAGACGATATAGTTCAGAATTTCTTTTCCACCAATTTTAATCAATTGGAACATCAGGCACAAAACAGCCTGCTAGAAAAATTGGAAGAAGTCAGATTAAAAAAATCAATTTTAGTCGTTCTTATAGATGGTATTCTACCTGGGAATTCTCTACAAAACGAACAAATAATAAGGATGGTGATTAAAAATACAAACTCGGAAAATATTGAAGTATTGATTAAAATGTTCGAAGTTTTGCGAAACCGCCAAATAGTAGTTTCAGAAGATCTTTACAAAGAATTGATTTCCCTGGAAGATCGGTATGAATCCTTAAAAAAGGAGGTCAGGAGGTTTCGTAATATTCACGATAAGCGACATTGAATATATTTTATCCCTCATCGAGAAACTCACTTAAAGGTTGTGCCTTTTTTTACCAACTTTGATAAGGCTTACCTCATCTACAGCCTCTTGCAAACCTTGCATGGTTTGTTCTTTAGAAATACCCTCTTCAGCTTCAACCTTTTTGAAAAACTTTAGACTTTTGATAAGCTCCATAAAGAAAGTGAACTTATTATCCGGGATATGAATTGTTATTTGTTTCATGATTATGCTATTACCTTTTTTCCCTTTTCATTTTATAAATGTACATCCAAAGTATTCATTTCCTTATTCATAAATGAGTCAATAAAAAATATGTCTTAACAAGATCCATCATGCTAATTGCAGTAGTTGGCTTAGCGGGTCAGCTTTGTGGAGCTATTGCTACACGCTATTGGTGGTTGTTTTAAATTTTAAGTACTTGGATTTCAATTCCAAAATGAATAGGATTTTCATTAGGAAATTCATTGTGAACCTCATTTAAGTAAAATCTGGTTTGTGGTTCAATAAATATTCCTAATTTACTCAGGTTAATGAACAGTCCTAAACCAAGTTTTGCACTTAATAAATAATCATTATATCTTTTTGATTCACTTATTGGAGTATCAAAATTTGCCTTTTTATCACTGTCAATTTGGATAGAATTAACCAAACCTAAGGATAAGTATATTCCTAATTTTCTTTCCCGATTTAATCTATAATTAAGTTCAAATGGTATATCAAGAAATTTATTTAAATAATTAATAGCAAGTTCAGCGTCTCTGATTAACAATGGATCATTTGGATCAATGGGGCTATAATGGCCGAAATCTATTATTTCTTGGAAATTTTTTGTGGAAAAAAGAGCTTTTGTAGAAATTGAAAATCTGCCATTAAGACTATATTTTAAAACTATTCCAGCTGAATAATTTAATTTTCCTTCATAAACAATTGGACCAAAATCTTCTACAAAAGCATATGAGTTAAAATCTAGAGAAGAACTTATACCAATTATTAAGTTATTATTCTGAGCTTTTAATGTTGTAAAAAATGCAATTAAGATAAACGTTAAAAAAGTATGTCTCATATCTATAAATGACTGCCAAAAATACAAATATAAATACCTAATGAGTGTGAAAAAAATTAAATGGACTTCTCAAATCTACATAAGCATGCTAATCAGGTTTATTCCTACAATAAATTTACTCTACTAAAACAAATAAAACTCTTAAAGAGTTATAATTGCGTTTGAATTGAATTCGATAATAAATGGCCAATACGAGTAAAAAAACCATGTCTTATGATAACATGAGAGTGGGTAAAAGATACTTTCTTAGAAATCATGGAGAAACGGCAAGTTTTTTGGTTCTGGAAACTGCAGGGAAAGATGACTTCAAAATCAAAGACCTCCTTACGCTGGATAATTATCTGTTTGGCGACCTCATCCGATATGGACGTGGTGCGGATTTTGAGCTTTTCGAAATATGAGATTTCAATTAGCAATCATTTTTAAATAATTGAAAGAGGAATCATAAGAGTTGACTGCTAACTGCTGATTTTTGTAAACAGCATTCAAGCTACATCCAAAGGCAATTCATAATTCGCTATTCTTTTGTTCAACTGTTCGTATTACATTATCCTGTAAAATATTAGCAATATTTAGTAATTAATACCCCGCTGCCTGTCCATCTTTCCTCGATTCGGAAGCTCCGTAGTAAACCTTATTCTTATCATCCCACATGATGCCCTGGTAGCCGCCATAAGGTCCAACACTGTAAACAACGTTATGCCCTTTTTTCTTCAATTCTCTGACTACCTCATAGTTAAATCCAGATTCCAGTTGTACTGTCCCCCCATCGGTCATTTCAGAACCGGTCGGTTGTGAAGAGCCTTTATGATTGATTCTTGGAGCATCGCCTGCTTCCTGGATATTCATCCCAAAATCAATGATATTAATCAAAACCTGGGCGTGACCCTGTGGTTGCATGGCTCCACCCATTACACCGAAACTGAAAAAAGGTTTTCCGTTTTTAGTAACAAATGCAGGGATAATTGTATGAAATGGCCTCTTGCCCGGCTCATAAACATTCATATGGCTTTTGTCTAAAGCAAAGAGACTGCCCCTATCCTGAAGCACGAACCCGAGCCCTGTTGGTGTCATGCCCGATCCGATACCCAGGTAATTGCTCTGGATCAGGGAAACCATATTGCCGTCTTTATCTGCTGTGGTTAAATATATGGTTTCACCGCTGCCAAGTTTTCCGGCAGGATAACTTCTTGCAGATCTGTCTGGATTTATTAGTTTTCGCCGTTCGGCAGCATAATCCTCAGAAATTAACTGATCAACTGGAATATCATTAAAATCCGGATCCGAGTAGTACTTTGCCCGGTCCTCAAAGGCGAGTTTCTTTGCTTCAATAAATAAATGCATGTATTCCTCGCTTCCAAATCCCATGGATTTCAGATCATAGCCTTCGAGAATATTTAATATTTGTAAAGCTGCTATCCCCTGGCCATTTGGGGGCAATTCCCATACATCATACCCCCTATAGTTTACAGAAACAGGATCAACCCATTCAGATTTATGAGTCGCAAGATCTTCATAGCTTAAGAACCCACCTTGCTCTTTCATATACTTTGCAATGGTTTTAGCGATATCTCCTTTATAAAATGCATCCCTCCCATCCTTTGCAATAATCTCCAGGGTATTGGCCAGATACGGATTTTTAAAGATTTCCCCTTTAGCCGGCGTCCAGCCATTTGGCATGAAAACTTCTTTGAACCCGGGATATTTCTTATATCGGGGAGCGCTTCCTTCCAGATAGTAGGCAATTAATTCCGCCATGGGAAATCCATTTCGCGCATAGTCAATAGTTGGTTGTAAAATCTCTTTCATTTTCAGTTTCCCGAATTTCTTATGCAATTCAAACCATCCGTCCACGCAGCCAGGTACTGAAACAGGAAGAGGACCGTAAAGAGGTATTTCTTTATATCCATTTTCTAAAAAATAATCTAAAGTCAATGATTTTGGCGATCTTCCGCTTCCATTCAATCCGTATAATTGTTGTGTTTTCGCATCCCACACAATGGCAAACAAATCACCTCCAATACCATTACTCACCGGCTCCATCAATCCAAGACATGCGTTGGCTGCAATCGCTGCATCAACAGCCGAACCTCCTTTCTTTAGGATATCCAATGCCACTTGTGTTGCCAGTGGATGGCTGGTCGCTGCCATTCCATTTTGTGCGATCACCTCTGACCGGGTAGCGAATGTCTTTCCAGTAATTCTGTCTTGCGAGAAGACATTTACACATATTCCTAATACCAAAACAAAGCTTATTGTCCTCTTCATGACTGGTAAAAAATTAATTAACATCAATTTTGCACAGATTAATATGAAACTATCATATAAATATAATTTTTCTTTTTGTTTATTCTAAAGCTCTCTTTTTGATTAATTGTTAACTTAGCTTTATCTGTATCATTAACTGATTTTCAATGAAGAATATAGTCATTATCGGCAATGGAATTTCCGGGATTACAGCAGCCCGGAACATCAGGAAGTTAAGTGATCACAAAATCACTGTAATCTCCGCAGAAACAGATCACTTTTTTTCCAGGACAGCGCTAATGTACATTTACATGGGCCACATGAAATATGAACATACCAAACCATATGAGGATTGGTTCTGGGAGAAAAATAAGATTAACCTCGTTCGTGGGCTTGTCAGTTCTGTTGACACATTCCAAAAGAAAGTTCATCTGAAAAATACCGGAGAAATAGAATATGATATCTTAATTCTCGGAGTTGGATCCAAACCGAATAAATTCGGCTGGCCAGGCCAGGGTCTGAATGGCGTTCAAGGTATGTATTCTTACCAAAACCTTGAAAACATAGAGATTTATACTAAAAATATAGATCATGCAGTTATCGTGGGCGGAGGATTGATCGGTATAGAATTGGCGGAAATGCTGTTGTCGAGAAATATCCGGGTAACTTTTCTAGTAAGAGAAAAAAGTTTTTGGAATATCATACTACCTCCGGAAGAGTCAGAAATGATCAACAGGCATATTCGGGAGCATCACATAGACTTGCGGCTGGAAACTGAGTTAAAAGAAATTGTTTCTGACAATGATGGAAGAGTCCGGGCGATCATCACAGGTGATGGAGAAGAAATGCTCTGCCAGTTTGTTGGATTGACTGCCGGAGTGAGTCCGAATATTGACTTTCTAAAAGACTCAAATATCAATGTGCAAAGAGGCATTGTTGTCAATAAATATTTTGAAACAAATATTCCGGATGTGTATGCTATTGGAGATTGTGCACAATTCGAAACGCCACTGCCAGATCGCAGACCAATTGAGCAGGTTTGGTACACAGGGAGAATGCATGGAGAGACTCTTGCACGGACTATCTGTGGAGAAAAAACAGCTTACAAACCAGGGCCCTGGTTTAACTCAGCCAAATTCCTGGATATAGAATATCAGGTATATGGAATTATTAATAATCATCTCAAAGAAGATGAAGATCAAATCTATTGGGAACATGAGAATGGTAAACATGCCATCCGTATTGTCTATAATGAATCCACATTAAAGCTCATTGGAATAAATTTGATGGGAGTCAGGTACAGGCATGATGTTATTGATCGATGGCTAAAGGATGGCATAGAAGTGAAAAATGTGATCAGTAATTTGAAAAAAGCCAACTTTGATCCTGAATTTTATAAAGAGTATGAGGATGAAATTATGAACATTTATAATTCTAAATTTCCGAATGATCAACTCAACTCAACATCGAAAAGAGGGCTATTAGCTGTCTTTACTAACTAAGCTATAATTACCATGAATAAATACTTCACATTTACAGGGCTTGGGATTTTTATTATAGGTTTCTTCGTTTTTGTTGGATCACTAACCATGAGTGATTATCAGCTTTCTGAAATAATTATAAAAGACCAGGGCGAAGGAGAAAAATATACAGCTTTGATGGAGTCATCCAAATCGATGATGGGTGTCACCTACCAATCGAATATTGCCTTTATCAACGATCTCCGGACTACGATAGAAAATGCCAATAATTCCATCATAGAAAAATATAGTATTTCTATGGATTTAGCTGCAAAAATTTCTGAACGGGCAGGAGAAGATGAGAAATTCATTTATAAGCAATCTATCATTGATGAGTTACTGCCTGCTGTTGACGAAGCCTCCACCTACCAAAATAAAAGCCTGAAAGATTATACAGGTTGGATGGAAGGCAAAAAATATTCGACAAAAGAAGCGTTGACAAAAGAGCTTACTGGCAGTATCCAAAGCATAAATAACGCTATCTCCTATCAAATAGCATTTGATAGCTATTCTGCAAAAAACCTTGTTTTCTCCATAACAAAAGCTTCGAGCCTTGGAATTTTAAAGGGCAATTTGAAACTGTGGCTTTTCCTCAGTTTTGGATTGATGATCATTGGGGCATTTACCTATTTCTATGGCACATATTCCGATGTTCCCGCGGGCATCAAAAACAATCAAATTTTTATGGACGCCATTACCAACAAAGGATGGTTGGGTGTTGCCTTGGGTACTTTTATGATCGCCTTTTATATTTTCCTGTATTTCTATCCGGAATACCTCACAAACTGGGTGCTGCTAATGGACCCTATCAGTTACAAACTCAATGGCGGCCCTGCAAGTCATTGGTTTCTATATGGTTTTTTATATACCCTGGCTGTTGGAGTGATGGGTATCCGCATGATCCTGAAATACAGGCACAATACCTACCAGATCATCCGAACTATTTCAGTGATTCTCTTCCAAACGGCATTCGCATTTATTATACCGGAAATCCTTGCTGCCCTGAATAAGCCGGCTATTGACTTTAAAAATATCTGGCCACTGGACTATGATTTCTTTTATAGCTACAACCTGAATGAGTTGATGGAAAGCGGCTTCCTTGGATGGTTCATGCTCGGCTGGGGACTTGCACTAATAATTATCGCTGTACCGGTGATTACCTATTTCTTTGGAAAAAGGTGGTATTGTTCATGGGTTTGTGGTTGTGGAGGATTGGCAGAAACCCTTGGCGACCCTTTTCGGCAATTATCCAATAAATCTTTAAAAGCCTGGAAAATAGAACGATGGATGATCTATTCCGTTTTGATATTTGCGATAATCAACACAGGGGCTGTGCTTTATACCTTTTTTACCGGTAGCTATTCTCTACTCGGTATTAGCACAGAAAGTATAAAAACGAGCTATGGGTTTCTAATCAGTTCTATGTTCACCGGTGTAATCGGCACCGGATTTTATCCATTGATGGGCAATCGTGTCTGGTGTAGGTTTGGCTGTCCATTGGCCGCTTATCTTGGGATAGTTCAACGATTCAAATCCCGATTCCGCATCACCACCAACGGCGGGCAATGTATCTCCTGTGGGAATTGCTCTACATATTGCGAGATGGGCATTGATGTCCGGTGGTACGCACAGCGCGGGCAAAATATCGTCCGTTCTTCATGTGTAGGTTGTGGGATATGTTCTGCTGTTTGCCCCAGGGGAGTGCTCAGGCTGGAGAATGGCCCTGAAAAAGACAGGCTGAATGTACCTGAGCTGATTGGAAATGAGAGTTTGTGAATTAATTGATTGTTTGGTTTTACATTGGTTTCAGCGTGTGTTTTTTCTTCTTTTTCAGAATCCGTATGGTTGATTCGTAAAGAATTGCATATTTTCGGCATTCATTAAAATTTATTCTCAATTCTACTATGAACAAATCAAGCCGATCAAAAATTAGAAGAGCCCCAAAAAGAGGTCATTACGATGAAAAGTCGATCTACCAAATTTTAGACTCCGGGCAGATTTGTCATGTTGGTTTCATCCATCACGGAAAACCGGTGGTCATACCAACCATCTATGGAAGGCTGAATAATAAGCTCTATATCCATGGAGCCACAGTCAGCAGGTTAATCGTAGAGTTGGAAAAAGGCATTGATATTTCGTTGAGTGTGGCACATGTTGATGGATTGGTTTTAGCGAGATCTGCCTTTCATCATTCGATGAATTACAGATCTGTAGTTATTTTTGGTAAAGCGGCAATCGTAAATGATGATGAAAAAAATGATGCTCTAAAAATTATCTCAGATCACCTGATTCCCGGAAGATGGGAAGAAGTTCGGGCACCTAATGCCAAGGAGCTTAAAGCCACAAAGGTATTGGAAATAACTATTGAGGAGGCCTCTGCGAAAATCAGGATCGGCGAACCAATAGATGATGATCAGGATTATATTTTGGATATCTGGGCTGGCGAAATCCCTTTGAAAAAAATGGTATTTCCTCCGATACCAGACACCAAATTGAAAGACGGATTGGAAATTCCAAAAAGCGTAACGGAATTTATAGAGTTAAATAATGTCCGGTAAAATAGTAAAAATGAGTATTCAAATTAAGAATGTTGGTATAATGGACAAAAAGTAGGCTATTTTAGAGTCGATTGGTTCAAGTGGACAAAAAGGAGGCTGTTATTTTTCTAAAAATAATCATATTTTAAAATCTTCTTTAGCTTTGCAATGTCAGACTAAACGGAAACAGGCTC
>JAJRQT010000201.1 GCA_024280115.1 Bacteroidota bacterium
AGATGCCTTTGTCCCAAACTTAGTTTTGAAGGCTTCTCTGTCCAATTCTTTTAGTAATTTCATATGCAATATCTTTTCTATAAGATACAAATTAATTACCTGGTTAACAAGCGTTTGAGACTTAAATGGGTAACCCTATAATTCTAATTGATTTTTTCATTTTTATTTACTTTATTTTTAATGAGTTTCTAATTAATATGTTATGCCATTATATGTTATAACATCTAATGCAAAGATAGTGGGCTCATAACTGAAAAAACCCTGATACTACTCAGGGTCTTATATGTTTTTTTGCATAATTATATTTGCAAAATCTCAGAAGTAAAATGATGATGTAATAGTAAAGGCTAACCCCTCGCTTTATCAAGCAAAAAATTTAATTGAGTGACTTCCTCCTCACTTAGAGTTGAAAGATGACCAAAAAGGACTTTGTGCTGCTTTTCTACATCGGATATTGTGTCAAGCCCCTTTTTAGTAGGCGATATATCAACTTTTCGTCTATCGGCAGGATTATAGGTTCGATTCAACAATCCTTTTTTGTGCATAACTTCAACAATTCTTGATGCATCAGACATCTTATCCAGCATTCTTTTTCGAATATATTTTATAGTAACTGCATCAGGATGACTCCCCTTCAATATCCGGAGAATATTATATTGCTGAATTGTTAGATTGAATTTTTTAAAAATATCATTATGCAAACTAATAATCCATTTTCCTGTATATACCAGGTTTACAGTAGCCTTATGATAAGGATTTTCAAATGGTTTGGTTTGCTTAATTTCATCTTCAAGTTTCATGTACCATTAGTCTTTAATGACTCTGGCAATATTATGAAATGAAAACATTAGGTAAAATGACATAAATCATCTAATAAATGAAAAATTTGAGGGACAATATCTTGAGCTTTTGCTGTTAGTTTTTATAAGTACAAAAGACTTATATCAATGTCGTTTAAATAAGAATATAGTGGCTTACCTCACTCCTTCTGATCCGGAGGGGAGGTATTCACGTTCTCCTGAGAAAGAAAATTAGTCCTTAACTACAACGATGAGATTTATACTATAAAAAAGAATCACTCAAATGAAATTCAATCATTTTTTTTAACCCTTCGTAGTTGTCAATGAATAAATGATTACCGCTTGTCCTTATTAATTTCTTCTCTTTCAAATTAGCTATTATACGACTAACCTGGCTGGCGTTTGTACCAGAAATATCAGCTAATTCCTTTCGCGAAAGCGTTACATTCAGTAAATGGTTATCTATACTAACCTCAAAGGTCTCAATTATATATACAAGTGTAAAAATCACTTTTTCTTCAACCGACATTTGGGCAAAGTGTCTCGCTCTCAATTCGCATTTCCGCAATTCTTTTGAATAGAACATCATAGTGTTATACAAAAAATTAAAATTTGCCTTGAATGCATCAAGCAAAATATTATTATCCAAAAAGCAAATCCTGGATTCATCAACTGCAACGGCTCCAATCGGATATGTTTCACCTCCATAACCTCTGTGACCTAGAATATGTCCATCACCGGCAAGCCGAACTATTTGTTCTTTCCCCTCAGTATTTGAACTGACCACTTTTACTTTCCCTTCTTGTATAAAATAAATCCCAAAAACGGGGCTCCCTTCCTGGAAAACATACTGGCCTTTTCCTATATTGATTTGATTCTTATGCTCATTCAATATAGAGATATATTTAGAACTACATAGCTTGATAAAACATTTGGCATTTTTACATTCGCTACATTCTATATTGACTCTTTTGTTCACATTCATTCTTACAAGTTCATTGCCAAACCACTTCACTAAATAGAGTCTGTCCATAAAGTCCGCTATCTGCGTTACGCTTGCTCTCAAAATGGTCATTTACCAAATGTAAACTTACTTTTTTCGAGCTGCGCAAGCCCTTGTCCGCCGTACTTCGTACTAAGGAAGGCGAGGCTTGATAGCAAACTTTCTGAATCAGACAAAGAATTTATTGACAGACTCTAAATAGTCCTAATCCTATTATCAGTTAGGTTTTTATTAAATTAAAATTTGGTCAATTTACACATTTTTTCTTATCTGTCTTTTTAATAATTGTGCATTTATTGCAACGATAATAGTGCTTAGACTCATAAATACAGCTCCGACCGCTGGGCTCAGTACAAAACCTGCTGAAAATAGCACCCCGGCAGCCAATGGAATAGCAAATGCATTGTAAGCCGTGGCCCACGTTAGATTTTGTATCATTTTTTTATATGTAGCTTTTCCGAATAAAATTAGATTTAGAATATCATGGGGATTGCTGTTCACGAGAATAATGTCTGCGGTCTCCGCCGCAACATCAGTTCCAGAGCCGACCGCAATACCAACATCTGCCTGTGCCAAGGCCGGAGCATCATTTACTCCATCTCCGGTCATCGCAACAAATTCGCCTTTGTCCTGCAATTCTTTTACGATTTCTACCTTTTGATGAGGGAGTACTTCGGCATAATATCCATCCAACCCCAACCCATCACTTACAGTTTTAGCGACTACTTCATTGTCTCCGGTCGCCATCATCACCTTAATATTATTCTTTTTGAATTGTTGTATGGCGTCCAGAGATTCAGGTCGTATTTTATCTGCCAGGGCAATATAACCCGCCAACTGATCATTAATAACGACAAATACAATGGTCTCCGTAGCATTGCCATATGCTTCTTCCGGAATAGTTATGGACTTTTCTTTTAGAAAGCCGGGACTTACAACTTTCACATCCTCTCCTTCAACATTTGCCTCAACTCCCTTTCCTGTTATAGCTTTGAAATTATCTACTTGAGGGATTTTGATTTTCAACTCATTTACCTTTTTCACAACTCCAACAGCAATTGGGTGTTCGGAACTTTGCTCTAACGCACTTGCCAATCTTATCACTTCTTCACTGGTGTGATTTTCAGTAACTGATTCATAACGGATAACGCCAAAATCTCCCTGAGTTAAGGTGCCTGTTTTATCAAAAACAATTGTTGATATTTTCCGGGAATTTTCGAAAGCTGTACGGTTACGAATCAACAATCCATTCTGCGCTGAAATGGCTGTAGAAATAGCTACTACAAGGGGGATGGCCAATCCCAGGGCATGTGGACAAGAAATTACCATAACGGTAACCATCCTTTCTAATGCAAATGAAAACTCAAATCCGAGTGCAATCCATATTGCCAATGTTCCAAAACCAGCAGTTAAGGCCACATAGGTGAGCACTTTTGCTGCCCGGTCTGCCAGGTGCTGAGTTTTTGATTTCGTTTTCTGAGCTTCCTGAACCAGGGTAATTACTTTATTCAGATAGCTGTCTTTTCCAGTATGCTCCACCTTCACTTTTAAGGATCCGTTTCCATTTATCGAACCGCCAATGATTTTATCCTCGTTGGATTTTTTAACCGGTTTTGATTCGCCTGTAAGCATGGATTCATTCAAATAGCTCTCACCATCAATGATGATTCCATCTGCTGGAACTTTTTCTCCCGGTTTGATGAGAATTATATCTTCTTTCTGGAGTTCTTCCAGTCTTACATCCACGATTTGATCGTCTTGAATTCTGTGAGCTTCAGCGGGCATCATACTCACCAGCAATTCCAGCGCCCTGGAAGCTCCTAAAACGGATTTCATTTCAATCCAATGACCGAGTAGCATGATGACAATCAGTGTTGCCAGCTCCCAGAAAAACATTTTCCCGGATAGTCCAAAAACCACAGCTACACTATAGAAATAAGCCACAGAGATAGCTACGGCTATTAAGGTCATCATACCGGGGGCGGCATTTTTTAATTCCCCTGCCATTCCCTTTAAAAATGGCCAACCACCATAGAAAAACATGATTGAAGCCAAAATGAATATTATATATGTACTCCCCGGGAACACCCATTCGAAACCGAAAAACCCCTGGATCATAGGTGATAAAATCAGGATTGGTACAGTTATGATGAGAGAAATCCAAAATCTTTTTTTAAAATCTGCTATCATCATGCGGTGATGGTCATGACCGGTGTGTCCGTGTTTTGGATTGTCATGACCTGCATGTTCATCATGGCCCTGATGCTGTGAATGTTTGTGTGAATGGCCTTCCATTTTCCTAACAGTTACAAATGATTAATGTTGATGTCCTTCAGTCTCCAAAAATTTCCCCTGAGCGCCAATTCCCTCAATGTGTATGAGTTGCGCTCCGTAGTGTCCTGCGGTGCTTACACTATAAGCTGCGGCAATGAGTACCACTGCAACCACAACTTCAGCCCATAATTTTCTTTTAAGCAGAAAATGGCTAGCCACTTTCATCAAAAGGGCAATTCCGCTAAACCAGGTAGTATAGCTCGCAAAGGTTTCATGTTCTGTGAGTACTTTTTCTGCATACTCTCCAATATCTCCTGTATGCGGATGTACATAGCTCCCGGCAACATAGGCGCCAACATAACCACCCGCTATTAAGAATAACGTTACCCAGCTAAGTTCATTCTTAAAAACAAACAAACCTGCTGCCTGGCTAAATGCCGCCAAGAGCAACAATACAATCGGGAAATGCACAACTAACGGGTGAAGCGTAGGAAAATCCTCAAAATCAGCCTTTATTGCTTTAGGCCCATGAGCCTGTTCGTGATGGTCATCGGCTTGTTCATGGTGCTCATCCGCTGACTCCTGATGACTATGATCAGTCATTTCGATAGTTGTGCTATCTTGCTTCTTTTTCTTATGCTTCTCTCCTTCATGACCCAAAGAGATTAGGCAGGTAAATATTAGGCAAGTAAACAGCAGAATTTTCACATTTAAAATGGTTTTGTTTTTCATGATTTTATGTTTTAAAATTAGCTAAACTCCAGAGTATTAATCATCCCTTTATGCACTCCTACAGGTGAGGCAAGTAAATTTAAATTGACCTGGCCATGCCGGTTAATTTATTGATACATAAGAAAAGCAATAATCCCTGCTAAAAACAGGTATATCAGCCAGTTAAAATATTTTCTGATTTTACTCTTTTCTTGTGAATCTCCAGTTTTACAACAATCCTTCATGTTTTATTAATTTCAATTCATTGTTGTTCACTACTTTCAATTTGCTGCGAATCATTCTATAATTAGCGTAAAACTTATCTTTTTATATCCCGCATTTGAGATTAAGATTCAGGAGATCTAAAACCAGGTTCACCCTTCAATGCCCATAGACTTTTGGACATTATCAACATTCAATATTTGGTTCATTTGTTAGGTGATGGATTTCATCTCTCCCGAATCAATTTAGCTAGTTATTAATGCTTGTGATCACTTTCCCCTTCTTTTTTCATATCCATCTTTTTTTCGACTAAGGCCATTCCACATTTCGGGCATTTCCCCGCTTCATCACTTTTAATTTCCGGATGCATGGAGCAGGTATAGCTTTTGGCCATTTTATCTTTTTTCATTTCAACTTTTGCCAATTTCATTCCGCATTTAGCGCAATCACCGGGTTTATCGCTCTTTACTTCCGGGTGCATTGAACATGCGTAGGTGGTCATTTCCATATGCTCGTGCTTACCATCATCTTGTTTTTTTTCCTGAGCTTGTGCAAATGTGAAAACGCCAATTATGAGGGCTGCTATTATAAATTTAATTTTCATCGTTAAATTAAAATAATGGTTAATAATTGATCCTGGTGGTTAATGGTCCTTATTATTTAGTATTTTGACTATTATGTTGAGTTTCGACATCGGCAAATGCTAAAAGTTTCATTCCGCATTTCGGACAGTCTCCCGGTTTTTCCAATTCACCTTCTTCCTCCCACATCGGGCATATATAAGTAGCATGTTTATGCGCTCCTTTTTCCCATTTCGGACAATCCATGACTTGAATATTTTCACTCATATCCATGTGTTCACTCGCTTCTCCTTTCGAGTGGTCATCTGCTTCACCTTCCATGTGTTCATGACTTTCTCCTTCAGAATGTTCTTTATTTGTGCCACCGCAACCCTGGAGCAATACTAATCCCATTGCAAATACTCCTGTTACTACTAATGTTAAGAATACTTTTTTCATTTTTAATTTTTTTAATGCCCGCTCATTGGCAGACCGGTTTATAAATATTTATTGATTTTTTCACTTCAAAACACTTTTCAGAAATGGCTCCTGAAAATCACATTCATGAAGTTCTTTATTCCGAACCTGTCGTTTCATAAATTGTTTATTTTGATGATTGCTTAAGTTTAATATCGATCATGGCTCATTGTATGACTGAGAATCTTTTTTCTGAGAAAAATGATTCTATTTCACACCAATTATTTTTGAATTGCTTCATTTAGCATTTGAAATTTAACAATGTCAAGAACAGTTTCTTTATGTAATACTCCTTTCAGATAACTATTATGATAAACCGGATGCATAAGACATTCACAATTTAAAATATCGACAACAATATCAGAAAGCGAAAGATTGTAATCCAGAGGCACAAATTCTCTATTCATGATACACCGTACAGGAACATTAGAACAAAAACTGGATTTTAAACTGATAGAAGCATTTAAATTAGTTATAACATCAGATAAGTGTAGAGTACCAACAACCTCTTTATCCTCACAAACTAATAATGATATTTTAAAAGGACTTTGGAAAAACTTGAGTGAATCAATAATTCTTTCATTGACGTCTATCGATGGCAAATTGTAATGAAATAAATTTTTTACATACAGTTCTCTAAAGTAATCTTCCGTTCTACCCATCCTAACTTTGAGAAAACTTAATGATTCACTTTTTCCCTGATTTATTCCTTTTCTCGGTTTATAAATACAACCAGAAATAAACTTACTGAATATGTTTGTAAAAGAGTCTTTCATATTGCTAATTCGTAACTCCTTGATATAATATTGATTGCATTATTTGAAATCTAAAATCACTCCTGAATCCATAATACAACTCAAAATCTTCAATATTAAAATTTAATCTTAACCTGCAAGCTGGTTGTTCATTACCTGGAATATGTTCTAAATGTCCCTCACCATTTAAATCATGTACTAAATCTTTATATTTTAAAATAGCTTTAAAAACAAAATGAATTGGTGTGTGCGGTTGAGTTTTAACTCCATCCATATTCATCATACCACTGACCTGGATATTATTGTATTCTTCTCTATAAAGTCTGCTGTCTATAGAATCAACCCCCGAATGAAGGGACTGAATTGGGAGTATGAAATCAAATTCCGCCGTTTTCATGTTTAATGTCACAGATAACTTACTGCTGTGCAATGTTGGCCTTTCCCCATGTTCACTACTCGCAGATGCAATAGAAATCACACCATTTTTGGTTTGATATTGCCCTTGAGCATAGCATTGATATTCTAAAATGCTCAACATCGCACTTATACTAAGTATATATGAATATTTTAAATTCAAATAAGTTTTATTTTAAACCATTGATATGTTTGCTTATCATAAATACAACACTTATTAAAATGAATATTGTAAATATTTCAATCCCCATTACACTTAACAGTATAATTTCAATAAATCCGAAACTTCCTCTGTCTGGAGAGGTTTCAACTTTGACTAATGAAGATTGCCCAGGTTTCTCAATGACATCCGCCACTGAAGTAATCTCCTCTTCGATGGGTTGACTTTGCTCTTTTATATAAGTCAATAATGTCGAAATCTGATCCTCATTTATTGGTGGATCTGGCATTGGAATTAAGAATTCATTAAATAGTTTTACAGCCTGTTCGTCACCTGCAGCTACCATTGATTGCGACGATTTGATAAATTTTGTCAACCATTCTTTTTCGTACTTTGCATTAACTCCCTTAAGATCCGGGCCTACCAGTCTTCCACCGCCGATGGTATGGCATGCCATGCAATTAGCTTTAAATAATGATTCGCCGGTATCTTGAGCAACTACCGGAAAATAAGGAAAAAATGCAATTGCCAGGAGCAACTGCATTTTTAAGCCAACCTGTTTGAAAACAACAACTACCATTTTTATCATTTAATCTTTATTTTTCAGCTCCACTCTGAAACACCGTTTCAAATACTTCCAATGCTACTTTAAATTCTTCTAAAAGCTCTGCCGGATCATCATCCACAAAGGGATATAATAAAGGTTCCTTTGTCGATAACACTAATTTAGTATCGTTCATATCTCTATATTTCTAATTCGCTGATTGTAAAAATTCTTTCACCTTTGTTGTCTCATCAGGAGTCAGGTTTGCCCTCAATTGCATATGCATTGTGGCAACGTCCCACTCTACATCAGAGAATGTATCCGGCGATGCTACATTGTGGCATCTCAAACATGTTTCACCCCATATCTGGGCTCCTGATTTCATCGATATCGATGGAGATGGCTGACAACTGGTTGCATAACCAATTATTCCTATGAGACTCCCTACTGTTAATAAATATGTTAATTTTTTCATCTGTTTATATTTTTAAAGTTTTCCATTTACCGTGGCAATTAATCCCGCAATTGTGTGCCTTTATTTTGCCCCAGCCCTCCCCGGCAGGCATGACGGTTTCTTCTTTCTTTGTTAATAATTTAGAATCC
>JAJRQT010000202.1 GCA_024280115.1 Bacteroidota bacterium
AATGAAGGAGTCTATTATTCGGATGACAATGCCCGAGTGGTCATGGGAACTCTTGTTACTTCCGCTGCGCTTAAAACAAGAAAATGGGATGAACAGGTGATGGCCAATATTTTGGCAAATTTTAGAGCTACATCTGCTACAACAGGTTTCAAACCGCGCAGGTTGGAGGGTTCGCCATCAAGTGGAAATACGCTTGCAAAGGGATGGAAACCATACCATAATGCAAAGGATTACTACCATTTTGCTCCACATTATCAGTCGTGGATTATGGCTATGTATCTGTGGCTCTATGACAAAACAAAATATGAACCACTTCTCACGGTCGCAAAAACAGGAATTGAGAATATGATGAAAGCCTATCCTGAAGAGTGGCACTGGACCAATGGATTGCAGCAGGAAAGAGCCCGTATGGTATTGCCTTTAGCATGGCTACTGAGAATTGAAGATACATCCGAACATAGGGCGTGGCTCAATACAGTGGTTGATGATTTATTGTCTTTTCAGGATGAGACCGGTGCGATACGCGAAGACCTTGGCAATGTGGGACATGGGAAATATGGTCCTCCAAAATCAAATGCTGACTATGGTACAAATGAGGCACCCCTTATACAGAAAAATGGTGACCCAGTGTCAGATATGCTTTACACATCCAACTTTGCATTTCTCAGTCTTACTGAAGCTGCGGCGGTTATCGGTGATGAAAAGATTAAAGATGCTGTTAGCAAATTGGCTGATTTTATGGTAAAAATCCAGGTTCGTTCAGAGGCACATCCCGAACTGGATGGTGTTTGGTTCCGCGCTTTTGAATACGATCGTTGGGAATACTGGGGCTCAAACGCTGACCTTGGCTGGGGTGTTTGGAGTACCGAAACCGGATGGACACAGGGATGGATTACAACCATGCTAATGATGCAGGTATTGGACACCAACTTTTGGGATTTTACTTCCCAAAGCAATGTGGCGGATACATTCGGAAAATATAAAAAACTTATGTTGGAGGATTAATCGTTATGATTTCAAAAAGATATATTTATTGGCTTGTTCTTATATTCACAACCTTTGGTTGTTTTTCAGAGAAAAAGAATAAAATTCCTTTCGAAAAGAGTCTGTCTGATGCTTCAATAAAAATTAACAGTATAGAAGGAAATGTAGATGGCGCATTGATTATTGGTAACGGTGATGTTAACGCCCTTATCTATTCAGATAGTGGTTCGATTATAATGAATCTGACTAAAAATGATATTTGGGATGCACGCCTGGAAACTTTGAATGATCCACCTCTCCCTACTCTTGATCTGATTAAAAAGTTAGGCGCTTCGGACACAGGCTTCCCGCTAAAAAATAGAAACAGTTCTCATGTTTTGGCAAAAGATGTAATCTGGCAAGGGAAAGATAGTTATGAGGCAAAACCTTATCCTTGTCCCCGTCAGGCCGCACGTATTTCTATAAAAATGGGAAGTGATCCGGTTGATTTTAGCGGAGAAACTGATATACAGCGGGCTGTGGTCAAGATTAATGAAAAAACAACGAATGAGAATCAGGCCGTTATTCGTGCATTATCAAATAAGAACGCTTTTCTGATTGAAACGGTAGGAAATATTGCGCTTGAACCAATTATTTCAGAAGGGATTCCTCAGGCGGATACGGGAGAATCGAATAAAACAAGTTGGCTTAAACAAGTTATTCCGGGCGATCTGGATTGGCCGGGAATGGAATTTGCTGTTGCAGTTGCTTCGGGTGAAAACCGGAAAGTGATAGCCATTATAACCTCAATGGAATCGGGCAATGTTGTTAAGGATGCAATTAAATTGGCAGAAGAGATACTTGACACAGAGTTAACTCTCCTTATTAAAAATCATGAATCGGAATGGGAAAACTTTTGGACTAAAAGTGGAATAGAGATCGATAACCAATTCCTTCAGGCAACATGGTACCAATCGCTCTACTTTCTAAGATGTTTCAGTAAGCCGGGTGTTCAATCGGTGGGCTTGTTCGCAGGATTAATAAACGATGTGCCTGCCTGGCATGGAGATTATCATACAAATTACAATATTCAGCAGACCTATTGGGGCGCTTATCCAACAAATCATACAGAACTTGCTGAACCTTATGACAGGCTGATTTTTGAATATCTCTCGCGGGCTAAATGGCTGTCTAAGCAAATATTCGACATGGATGGAGCCTACTATCCGCACGTGATGTATGCCTACGAGCCATCTGACCCAGGTTTGTGCAAAAGTCGTAACGGCAGACAATATATTCACCATGTTTGGGGAATGACGCTTGGTGTGAATGGATTTAGTGTGCAACCCTTGTGGTTGCGTTACAAATATGATCCTGATCCTGAGAGATTGAAAAAATATGTTTACCCTGTACTGCGCGAAATAGCAATTTTTTATGCAGAATTTATCGAGCAGAGTGAAGGTGGGGAAACCGTTCGTCTTGGACCTTCGGTCTCTCCTGAACACTGGGGCTGGACGAAGAATCTGGACAGGAATTACAACGGAACATTTGATATTGCACTATTCCGCTATACTCTGAAAGCAGCCATTGAAGCAGCCCAAATATTAAATCAGGATGAATCATTGATTAATCGTTTTCAGAAAGCCTTGCAACGTATTCCTGATTATCCGCTTTACGAAAATGAGCAACCGATTGTAGTGGATGTGGAAGGTGCTCCGCCAATTGAGTATAATATCCCGGTTCCATCAACTCCGGTTTTCCCCGGTGATGTGGTTTCCTGGTGGTCGCCCGAAGAAGAGAAACAACTTTTTAGTCGCACTATTGAAGGGTTAAAATGGAATGGAAACAATGGAATATTTATGCTTGCTATTGCACGTGCACGATTGAGTATGCCCGGGAGTGAGGAATGGCTTGAAGCTGAACTAAAAAAAAGAGCCCGCCCGAATGCTACATTTTCACTTAATACTTTGATTCCACATCACAGATTCAATGACTACGGACACTATACCGAGCAATTTGGAGTGGCAATGGCTATTTCCGAACTTCTGTTACAAAGCGTTGATGATATTATTCGTGTTTTTCCAGCTCTGTCTCCCGGTACAAAGGCTAAATTTGCTGACCTGCGTACCCAGGGAGGATTTTTAGTAACAGCAAGCAAGACCATAAAAGATGTGGAAATGATAAAAATAGAATCGCTTTACGGAGGTGATCTAAGACTGTTGAGTCCCTGGGAACAAATTGAAGCAAGAAAAGAAAATGATGAGAGATACATATCATTGGAAAAAGACAAAAGGGGTGTAGCAACTATTAAAACTAAAGCGGGAGAAGTATGGTATTTTAAGGCTTTTCAAAAATAAATCTCAAGAAATATTTATTGAATTAATGAATAACTATCCACAGGCCTATTATTATACACATTTGAATTATCAAACTTTTACCAAAAAATCACGAATATCATTGATAAGATATTAAGTGATTTTATAAGTTCCCGGCATCGGTATTGGATAAGCTCCATTTTCATCTGGTTTAACAGGTGGTTCTGCATCCCAGGAAAATTCTTTTGGGAGTAGGTTTTTATTAGAATTTATGGCTTCATCCCATGTAATCTCCTGGCCGCTGTAAGTTGCCATTCTTCCCATTATAGCTGTCATTGTGCTTAAAGCGCCAGATTCTGCCTGATTTATATATTCGTCCTGGCGCAACATTCTGAAAAATTCCGTCTGCTCCACCTGATGCGGTTCGGGGTCGTCTTTGCCTATGTATTTCCAGATTATCTCTCCATTTTTGTCGTATATAATTGATGACTGTCTCGCCGGTATGCAATCAAATGTGCCTTTTGTGCCCTGGCCGGCATCCGACCAATTATTCCAACAACCTTTTTGATGACGGCACTGGCTATTCAGCATAGATCCATCAGGATACTGATATTCCACAAAATGATGATCGAATATTTGGCCATATTCGTTACCTGTCCTCGTCTCTCGTCCTCCCATTCCCTGGGCCTTAACAGGATGTGCGTCTTTCAACCAGTTCATGAGGTCTAAATCATGAACATGCTGTTCTACAATATGATCTCCACTGAGCCAATTGAAGTAATACCAATTCCATACCTGGTATTCCATTTCTGTCATGCCTGCTTTTCTGTCTCTAACCCAAACACCACCTGTATTGAAATAAGCCCGCATATTTATAATATCACCTATTATACCTTCCTGTAGTTTATTAATCACCTCTATGCTACTTTTCTGAAACCTGAGGTGATGACCAACGACCACCTTTAAATTCTTATCTTTCGCCTTTTTTGCAAGTTCAATTATTTTTCTTACTCCCGGAGCATCCGTGGCTACAGGCTTCTCCATAAATACATGCTTATCTTGCCTGATGGCTTCTTCAAAATGAATTGGCCGGAATCCAGGAGGTGTGGCTAAAAATACCACATCTGCCAGGCCAATAGCATCCTTATATCCGTTGAGGCCAATAAACTTGTGGTCTTCCTTAACCGATATCTTCTTTCCGTGGATTTCCAGTAGATTTTTATAGGAGGAACTGAGCTTTTCCTCAAAGGCATCGGCCATAGCAACAAGACGTACATCATCTCCTGTATTCAACGCCTCATTGACAGCCCCCGTTCCGCGACCTCCACAGCCTATCAATGCGATCTTAATGGTATTATCAACATTTATGTGAGGATTGTATGCGCTGGTTAGTGGTGATATCATTACTCCGCCTGCAACTGCTGCTGAAGTTTGAATGAATTTGCGGCGACCTTTTTGAGAATTGCTATGTGTCTGTTTCATATAGGTGGGTATTTTTAAAATCAAAGGAAGTTACGAAAATTCATTTCTAACTCCAAAGTCGCCAAACTTATTACGCAGAGCCATTGAAGGTTAAAATGCTTGTGCTTGATAGTTTGATATAATTACTTGGAAAACTCGACTCTATTTGTATGCAAAAAAGTTCTTTTTTAGCTCCCTTTAGGGTTGGGGTTATATAAAAAAAGAACTTTTTGGACAATGTGGATTTTGTTGTACACCCCTTTATTTACTAACTTGAATCCTCTTACATATTTTTTAACATTTTATAAATTATGGCTTTCAAATCATACGTTTTCGGAGTTTTTACGACACTTATTATTTTTTTCATACAATGTGAACCAAAGGATCAATCGCCTATATCATTTGGCGTTGATGGTGATCTTATACATTTTAAAAATGAAAATATCCATCTTATTTTCGATGATCTAATGTATTGCAAAGTTCAATTCGAGTCTGATGGAATAGTAAAATCAATGAATAATTCCACAAGAACCGGTTCGGATGCATTACCTCCTAATTATATTATACTCGATAATATTGAATACAAGAATTTTAAAATATCTTCTCATGAAATTGAGAAAATAGAAGATTCTGAATTTGGGCAAGGAAAGAGACTAACATTAAATGGGAGGGACTCAATAATTGAAAGTAAGCTTGTGGTCGAAATGTATGATCAGTACCCCGATGTGGCGCTGAGTTGGTGTACATATACCAACCGGTCCGGGAAAGATTTAAAAATCGATAGGGTTTACTATAATTATTACCGGCTGGATAGAAAGCTGACAAATCCAAAAGCCAATAGTTACGACTTTAGGTATCTGCAGCCTATTAATAAAAAATGGGGTGATACATGGACAAATGTTGGCATTACTGATACTACAAATGAAGATTTTATTATACCCGGTTCAGGAAGCAACCGGTCAGGAATTCCATTCATTGATGTATGGAGCCCGGAAATGGGCCTCAGTGTATTTCATGTAGAAGGAATCCCCCGGTTCCATCACTTGATCCTGAAAGTAGGTGATGATGGCTTGGTTGACATGGGTTTTAAAGTAATTCCAGAGGATAGTTATGACCAGTTCCCCTCAGTTTTAAAAAATAACACATCAATGTCCACATGGAAAAGCGCTGTCTGTACTCATAAAAATGATTTTTTCGATGCAGGTAGAAGGTTTGGACAGATTCTAAGTGGCGCCATGAAAAAAGAAGGTCGTGATGGATTACCGGAAACTTATCCCAAACAGGCGTATGAACCTTATTGGAAAACCTGGGGGATGAACAGTCTGGAAGGAACAGGAGTGTTTACTATAAAACAAGTAAAAGAAAAAATGAACGAATTGGCTGACTATGGATTTAAAGCCATTATGCTCGATGACGGCTGGTTTGATCTGGTTGGCAAATGGGATCCTGATCCTGGGAAGTTCAGTGATGAGCAAGAGTTTGTGGAATTTATCCGGGAGGCGCATAAACCACAATGGGGAAAAGATAAAGACAAACAATTTAAAGTCTATTTATGGTTTGATTTATTGGGTGCAAATACAGATGAAGGTCTGGAGCATTTATTGGTAAAAAACAAAGATGGAAGTTTGTATAAAAGCCGTCAGACCAAATACGCCTTTTGTCCCTCAAGTCCTCAGTTCATAAACTTTGCAAAGGATACGCTTATCGAAAAAATTATTCACAAATGGGATGTGGATGGTTTATATACCGATTGGGAAGATCAAAATCCACTTCCATGTTTTGCCAAAGATCATCATCATTCTATTGCTTCTGAAAGTGTAGAAAATAATTATCTCGCCTTTGAAACGATGTATAATAAGGTTATGGAATTAAAACCCGAAAGCGGATGGATTTCCATGTGTGCCTGTGCATCGGTTCATGATGTGTATCAGTATCCTTATTATTTCATTGGAGATGCTTCTGATCCGACTTCTAACAAGCAGGTTAGATGGAGGACAAGGTGGATCAAAGCCTTTAGAGGGCCAACAGCTCCGGTTGGCGATGGCTACGTTGACAAAATGGACTATGACATCAAAGCCGGAGAACCTGCCATGAGTGTAGCGCTCGGAAATGTCATTACTTCATTGAGGTGGAATGTGGATGAATTGGGTGGAGCGGATCATGTCAGAAGATGGATGGACATATATTTCGATGAAAAACTTTATGATGGAGAATACCTCGGATTATATGATATAGAATATTATAAACCGGAAGGTTATGTGATCAGGAAAGAGGGGGGTACTATGTTCTACGCTTTTTTTGATGAAAAACCCTTTGATAAAGAGGTGGAATTAAGAGGATTATCCAAAGACCTGGAGTATGAAGTAGTGGAATATGAAACCGGAGTAAGTAAAGGAAAAGTTGTTGGAGCAAAGCCGCTTTTTCACATCACTTCCAAACCGGGAAATAGCCAGGGTGAACAGGTATTTTATTATGTAATAAAATGTATTCCTCTATCCGCAACAAAATAAATTAACATTGATTATTCAGAGATAACTCTCAAAACAATAAAAAATATAATTATGTCGAACTATTCAAAAAGTGTAAAAGTACTTGTCAGGTTATTTGGAATTTCAGTTTTTGTATTAGCCTTTATTTCCATCACCACAAATTGTTCGAATCGTCAAAAACAAGTCGTTTATGAAACGGAGTGGCAATTTCAATCCCAAAGATCAGAAATCGAACCGGCTCATTGGGTTGAGGGTGAAATTCTATTTGAAGGCAAGCCCACTTTGGCTATTTCCGGCGATGGCAAAGCATATGTAAATGGTAGCTGGACCAATACTTATGAAGTCAATGCCAATATGTACTATGAGTTTAAAACCTACTTTAAACCGGAGCATGTAACTCAACTCAATCGCAGCGTCCTGGCACAATTAATATGGCAGAATAAAGAAGGTAAACGAATAGGTTTCATAGAATTTCCAGCTGCAAGCGCAAGACAATCGGAAGGAGACTGGTATATTATTCAACAAAAGTATCAGGTGCCAGAGGGCGCAGTGAAAGCAAAAATTGATCTTTTTTACAGATGGGATGACAAGGGTAAGGTATATTTTGGCGGGACAAGTTTTAAAGAGACAAGTCCAATAAAACCGCGAATAGTTCGCCTGGCGGCCATTCATCACCGTCCTGAGAACACAGTCTCTTCACAGGAAAACCTGGAACAATTTAAGGAATACATAAATATGGCCGGGGATCAAAATGCAGACATCGTTTGTCTTCCGGAAGGGATTACTTTGGCAGGTACCCGTAAAACTTATGTAGAGGTCAGCGAGAGTGTTCCGGGACCGACTACCAAATTTCTGGGGCAGTTGTCCAAACAAAACAACATGTATATCATTGCGGGCATTGTTGAAAGAGACGGCCCGGTAGTTTACAATACGTCTGTTTTAATTGATAGAAATGGGGAATTGGAAGGCAAATATCGCAAAGCTGCCTTACCACGTGAAGAGATAGACGGAGGAATTACACCAGGTGATGATTTTCCTGTATTCGATACAGATTTTGGAAAGATAGGTATGATGATTTGTTGGGATGTTAACTTCCCTGAACCAGCCAGAATGCTTGCTCTGAATGGAGCTGAAGTGATTTTTTTGCCAATATGGGGAGGCAACCTGACCCTAGCCAAAGCTCGCGCAATCGAAAATCAGGTATATCTGGTTTCTTCGACTTATGACATGAAAACCGGTGTGTTTGATAAAACCGGTGAGCTAATTGTCGAAGGAACAGAAGATAGCCCTGTTGTCGTGGTTGAAGTGGATCTGAATCAGCGTAAAATGTGGAATTGGCTTGGAGAATTAAAGAACAGAATTCAACGCGAGATGCCAAGCTCAAAAGCAATTAACTATTAATAAATATTTTCTCAAGCGGAAGTTACTAATGCTATAATCAATATTATCAGAGAAGCACCTTCCATCTTAAGAGCCTAATTCAATTTGGGATTGAGGCCACTACGTGTGAAGTCAACTTATGCTGATTTAGAATTAATGAAGAACATTCGAACTTTTGAATACGGAATTTAGAAATAAAATAGATAGATATTAAAACCAGCTGAATGAGTTATAAGTTTTCCATAATTTCAAAATTATGCTGTTCTTTTGTTCTTGAATAGGGTATAAATATATCTGCTTATTTATAGTTAACATGTTAGTGTTAGTTGTTTTTTAAGAGCCTATTGAAGTTTATTGCCAATTATTTATTTTCTTCCAGGCTTCAAATTCTTTCAGCACATCCTTAGCTCCTACAAATTCTTTATACATCATGCGTGCCTGAAAAGAATATTCTTTCCCAACTTCAAAGTCGGGGACTATGAACTGAAAATCCCAAGCAGGATTTAGTTCTCCGCCTCCAGTTGGTGACTGAGAGAATCTGATGCCCTCTGCCGGATGAAACATGTAGGATAGCGCCATATTATGAAATAGCCCGTAATAAAAAGGCTGATCATATCTATAATCAGAAAAGTGAGATGCCAGACTCGCGTTGAAATTGGGTGCAAAATATACCGGATCTTTATCATCCTTCCATAAATGGGTACTTTTCAAACCATGTTCTGTAGAATAGGCTGAAATCCATCCAACAGAATCAGAGGAACTGCTGCTGCCAAGGAAATTAATTTTCTTGTTTGATGGGGTATGAATATAGCTGGCCCAAAACAATCCCACATATCCATGCCGGAAAAACTTTTTATCATGTACAATAAAACGAAAAGTGATATCAATATAATGGGGGCCGGTCAATTTGAAAGTCGTCTGACTTTCCAGGCTGGATAATGGTGTAGATGCCTGATATAAAATAACTTCTGTATCGGATTTCTTGTACAATTCCATAGGATTTTTGCGCGGTTCAAATAATACAGGCAGACTATCACCTCCAAAAATATGTTCCAGGTTAAACCCAGCATAGTTGGGTACAAACACCGATGAGTCCTGGGATGAGTGTGATAGTTCAGCGATGCCATTATAACCGGCACGATGATTTTCGCCAAATGATGTATTGTCCACAAAAACAGCTTTTAAATCACCGTTTTTCAGTCTGATAAATTTTTGGGCTTGAAGATTAACTGGTTTTAAGCCGGGTTGATTTAATGTATTCTGACCAGAAAAATCACCATTGTTGTTTTCATGCTTGCCGCTATTTTCGCAGGATGAAAAAAGAAGCATTCCAAAACACAAAAAACCTGAAGTTAAAATGAGGATTAAGTTGCTTTTCATTATATATTTATATGGATTTATTATAAAAATATAAATAATTCAGTGCGGCTGCAACAATCATTAAAAGTACTGAAGTTTTAATATATTAATTCAATGCCTTTGACTTAAGCTCCGATTCTCCCTCTCTGGAGAGGGTGTAGGCCTATCCGCCGGATCAGGCGGGGTGAGGAATTAAAAAATATGCTTAAGTCAAAGGTGTAATGGTGTCGGACAAGGTAAGACAATAGTCTTCTTACACTAAACAACATTGGATAATAATAATATCATGCTGGAGTAGATTTCCGATACATTATAAGGCAGGATTTTTTAAATAAAAATAGATAACCCATATGAAAAAACACTTAATTATTACCTGGATATTTTTTATCTCGACCCTGATTCCCGGACAGGCACAAGATGATGTCACGCTCTTCAATTACTGGAAATACTATTCAGATGCCGAAAACTCACTTTACAAGCAATTGTCTTCTGTGGCCTTTGAGCAACTGGAATCGAGAAAAGCAGAGATCAATAAATTAAAAACCATTGCAGATTGGCAGGAAAGGCAATCTGTGGTCCGGCGTAAGTTGCAGGAGATAATGGGTCCTTTCCCGGAAAAAACACCATTAAATGCACGTGTGACAGGTGTATTGAAGCGAGACGGTTATCGTGTGGAAAAGTTGATCTATGAGTCCATACCGGGTTATTATGTAACTGCGGCTCTTTTCATCCCTGATAATATCAAAGGCCGGGCACCAGCCATTCTTAATGCTATCGGTCACAGCCCACAAAGTTTCAGAAGGGATATTTATCAGAATTTTATCATCAATCTTGTAAAAAAAGGATTTATAGTATTAGCCTATGATCAGATCGGGCAAGGTGAGCGTGTGCAATATTATGATGAGAAAACAAGGAAATCAAAATTCCGGCCAAACACTGAACACTCCTTCCCCGGGGGTCAGTGCTTCATTTCCGGTTATTCACCGTCGAGATATTTTATATGGGATGGGATTCGTGCTATTGATTATCTCCTGACTCGAAAAGAAGTAGATCCTGACCGGATCGGTATGACTGGACTCTCTGGAGGAGGCACTTCTACAGCGTTTATTGGTGCCATTGACGACAGGATCCTGGCGACGGCGCCCACATGTTTTATTACAAATTACAAATACCTTTTTTTGTCCGAAGGTCCTCAAGATGCCGAACAGAATATTTATCGTTTTCTCAATGAAGGGTTAGATCATGCTGATTTAATTGAATTGCGTGCGCCGAAACCTACCTTGATCGTGGGCACTACCAGGGATTTTTTCAGTATTCAGGGTTTGCGTGAAACTTTCTTTGAAGCAAAAAGCGCCTACCGTGCCTTTGGTGCAGAAGACTTTTTGCAAAAGTCTGAGGAGAATTACGTCCATGGTTTTACAAAGAAAAATAATGAAGCCACCTATGCTTTTTTTCAGAAATATCTGAATAACCCGGGTGATTCAACGGAAGAAGAAGTTGATATTATACCGGAAAAAGAGCTACAGGTAACAAAGACAGGTCAGCTTGTAACATCTTTAAATGGGGAAACTATGTATTCGTTAAACAAAACGATTGTTGAAAAGCAGGCGTCAGGTTTGGAAAAATCGCGAACGAATATAGAAGAACATTTATCCAATGTTCCCGATGCAGCGATAAGATTATCAGGTTTTTCTTACCCAAAGGAATTTAACCCTGAAATTTTTTCAGGACGATATGTAAATGAGCACTATACCCTGGAAAAATACCTGATACAAGGAAGTGGTGATTACATGCTTCCGCTCGCTTTGTTTATGCCCGGTAAAAACAATAAAAATGAAGCAATCCTTTTATTGGATGAGAGAGGAAAGGATTTTGCCGTAAATAGTGACAGTCTGGCAAGGCAGCTTGTAGCAAATGGATATACGGTTTTATTGGGAGATCTCCCGGGAATCGGAGAGATGGGGCCGGGATACTTCAGAGGTGATGCTTATATTGATAATGTTTCATATAACCTTTGGTTTGCAGGTATTCTGACAGGAAAATCTATTGTTGGAATTAGAGCGGAAGATATTATCAGAATGGTACATTTTCTTAAGACAAACTTTGCCGAAAACAAATCTATTACTGCAATATCTGTTGGAATGCTCGGGAGCGAACTACTTCATGCGGCAGCTTTTGAAGAGGATATTCAAAGGGTTTGCCTCCTACAGCCATTTCTCAGTTATGCAGACATAGCAATGACACATTATTATAAACCCTCATTTATACATTCAATAGTAGCAGGAGCAATTGAAAAATATGATCTTCCCGATCTGATGGCTGTATTAACCCCACGCAAAGTGCTTGTTATAAATCCCTTGTCAGGTGATGGTTTGATGGCTGATAATTCAGACACTAAAAAATGTTTTAATTTCCCACTCGAGGTATATTCGAATAAAAACGTTTCCGGAAACCTGGAAATATTCAATGAATTAGAAAATAATATGGTCCTGAAGCAATTGATATCCTGGCTTGAATAATGAATATTTTAAACTATATACATTATCTTAGTTAAGTAGAACTAAAAGTTTATGAAAAATTCTAAAATAAAAAGACGCGAATTCGCAAAGACGGTTTCCGTTGCTGGATTAGGACTAACTCTCCAGACATCATCTTTTGCAAATCCTATGAAAAAAATAGACAAGACAGTGAGATTTGGCGTCATAGGAATTGGAAACCGTGGCACCCACTTAATGAAAACCTTATTGAGCATTGAAGGTGTTGAGATTGGCGGCCTTTGTGACATAGACAAGTCGCAGCTCGACAATGCCATAAATATTTGTGTGGAAGCCGGTAGGAAAAAACCAGAAGGGTATTATAAAAACGAGCAAAGTTATCGGCAGTTGTTGGACCGCGAAGATATTGATGCCGTGCTAATAGCCACTTATTGGGATAGTCATGCAGCAATTGCTACATATGCGATGGAACAGGAAAAATACCCTGGCATCGAGGTGCCCGCCGCACTCTCACTGAAAGAGTGTTGGGATTTAGTTGACACTTCAGAAAGGACCGGTGTTCCCTGTATGATGTTGGAGAACTGGAGTTTCAGAAAAGACAACCTGGCTGTGCTCAATATGATCAGGGATGGTCTACTGGGAGAAATGGTTCATTGTCATAGTGCACATTCCCATGATTGCGTTGATCATTGGTTTTTTGATGCGAAAGATGGCCATCAAAGGTGGCCCGCTAAATACCTGATAAATTACAACAGAGACCAGTATCCAACACATGGCCTCGGGCCTGTTTTGAGCTGGATGGATATCAATTGCGGAGACAGCATCTCGCAAATTTATTCATCAGCAACGGCTTCCAAAGGAATTAACGCCTATATGAAAAGGAAATTTGGAGATGATCATCCCAATGCTAAACTGAAATACAAGCAGGGAGATATCGTTACATCCACACTAAAAACCCAAAATGGGAAGACCATAATTGTAAACTATGATATGCAATTACCCCGTCCTTATGATAACAGGTGGATGGTGCAGGGAACTTTGGGTATTTATAACGAGCAGAGAGACGCAGTCTATCTGACTGACAAAAGTCCAAAATATCATGAATGGGAACCTTTTAAGCTATATGAAAAAGAATATTTACATAGTTGGTGGAATAAGAAGAATAGCAGTGGAGGCCACGGTGGAGTGGACAGTCTTGAGTTGGAGCTTTTTGTAAAGGCAGTAAGAGACAAAACCAATACACCGATAGACGTTTATGATTCAGTTACTATGAGTGCAGTTGTACCACTTTCAGGGTTATCCATCGAAAAGAACCAACCGGTGGAATTTCCTGATTTCACGAGGGGAAAATGGAAAGGAAGAAAGCCGTATTTTGGGGTGTAGTTTTACTGTGGTTATAAAAGTGAGGTAAGTAAATACAAGTTTAAAATATGCCATTGCCCCACTTATAAAACAGAGTCTTTTAAAATCTTTATTTTGAACCGATTTTCATATTTAAAATAACTTGTATATGATCTAAAAATAATTATATTTGTTAACGCCCAAATTTATTATGATTAGTTTAGATCACAAGTTTTTTGATTTTGAGGTATCAACGCACTGTCAAATTAAACAGGATACACAAATAATTGACCTGAAAGAATTATTTTTTAAGCACAATATCATACGCTCAAATTACAGCAAATCTTTAATTCAGAATTTATATTTTGTTGAAGACTACATTCATTATTTATTCCATTATTTCTGGTCGAAAAAATATCCTCTTGGAGATATTGATTCAGTAATATATTATCTACTTTCTTCTTTCAGAAGAAGACTATTCAGGATCTTAGGCGAAAAAGAAAAAGGCCAAAAACTGTTAAAGGGAATTAAATTTGGATATCAGAAAGGCGAAGATTTTTTTGGAAAAAAGTTTGTGGTCAATTTTAATGTGAATGAAAAGGAAAGAACCTTAAAATTAGTTGTTGATAAATTACCTAAGGGGCAAAAAGAAGTTCTGCAAAAAAGGTTTTTAGTTGGTTTACCTTATAATGATAAAACCTCCAAAATTGGCACCTCGAACGTTAGCTCAAAAAAGCTTGTTTCCGAAGCGATCAAAATTCTTCGAAATAAAATTCCTCTAATTTTTTTAAAGAAATATGCTATAATTTCAGTCCAACCTGCTCTATTATTCTGAAAAGATATTAAGGCATTAAAGATGGAATAACTACATGAAAAAATAGATAAATTAATACTAAAACCAGGTTTGAAATTGGGCGAATAGATTGAACACACAGAATATTGAAGAATGGAAATGTTATTTAAGGAATGGAATAAAAACTTATTTTTTCTTTCAAAATGGAAGGAAGTACAATTATTATTAGTGGTAAAAATAAAAATATGAAAAAAATAGACACCTCTTAATGCGCAAACATTAATCTTTTCGCAAAAAGATTAGCCAAAAACACACTTTCTTATAAGCATAGAAAGCAAATCAATTAATTGTATATAAACTACCCAAAATCATGAAACGTAAACTATTAGGACAAATTTGGTATTTGACAAAATTATTATTCTACGGCACAGTTATACAGTGCTTTATGTTATCCATTCTTTTTGCCACAGACATCAATGCACTAAAGAAAAGTATTGATAATATCCATCTGGATATTGATTTGAAAAATAGCAGCATAAAAAATGCTTTCAAAGTATTAGAAAAGGAAACGGGACTATATTTTACCTATTCTGATATATCCATTGACCAGAATATAATAATTGATTATTCTACAGAAGATGCGTCATTACGGGATGTTCTGAGCTATTTGGCAAAAGAATATAATCTTCAATTCAGAAGGGTTAATGAGACCGTCAATGTCTCTAAAAAAAGTAGCTTTCATGAAGCTGTTACCGAAACAATTACCTCCTTGAATCAAACAAGAGAAGTTACCGGAAAAGTTACCGGTGATGATGGAGAAGTTCTTCCGGGAGCATCTATTATAGTTAAAGGGACTTCCGACGGCACTGTTACAGATTTGGAGGGGAACTATAGTATTTCTGTTCCTGGCGAAGAAACAATACTTAGTTTTTCATATGTGGGTTTTGAAGGTGTTGAGGTACAGGTGGGCAACCAATCGGTGATCGATATTGAAATGAAAGTAAATGCCGAAAGCCTTTCAGAAGTTGTCGTAACAGCTCTTGGTATAAATAAGGAACTAAAATCTATTGGGTATGCCACACAAAAAGTAAAAGGAGCGGTTCTTACTCAGGCAAATACTACAAATTTAGGAAATATGCTTACAGGGCAGGTTGCTGGTTTAACTGTTAAAAATCCAACAGGTATGTTTCAAGCACCGTCATTTGTATTGAGAGGAAATAAACCTTTGATAGTTATAGATGGAATTATTGTTGAAACAGATCTATATGATGTATCTGCAAACGACATCGAATCAATCAATGTGCTGAAAGGAACTGCGGCATCTGCATTGTATGGTTCAAGGGGTAAAGACGGAGCAATACTTATAACAACAAAACTTGCCAAGACTGAGGGTTTAACAATTAGTGTAAATCATGCAACAATGGTTACGGCAGGATATACTGTATTTCCAGAATCTCAAACAGAGTATGGCAATGGTTCAAATGGAAAATATGAATTTTGGGATGGTAAGGATGGAGGAGTATCAGATGGTGATATGATCTGGGGTCCTAAATTCGAACCTGGTGTAATGGTAAAACAATGGAATAGTCCTATTTTAGATAACGTAACTGGTAATCAGATTCCATGGTGGGGAGATGTGTCTGGAACCCAATACGATGACAAATCCAGGTATTCGAGGGTGCCAACACCTTGGGAATATCACAACAATTTAAAGGATTTTATGGGAACAGGTGTGCAAACCTCAACGGATTTTGAAGTTGCGTATAAAAGTGAAAAGGTTAACTATAGACTTTCTGGAAAGTATGCATACCAAGAAGGACAAGTACCAAACACTTCTCTGACTACAGGTGGTTTAAGCTTTAATTCTTCCATTAAACTCACAAATAAACTAACCTTGGATACTAAACTCGCATATAATAAGGTTTATTCTCCTAACTTTCCTCGTCATGGGTATGGCCCAAGAAATCACATGTACACCATTTTGATATGGATGGGTGATGATGTAAATGGTAAGGATTTAAATGCTCACCGATATATTCCAGGTCAGGAAGGTTATCGGCAAGCTAACTTTAATTATGCTTGGTACAATAATGTATATTTTGCCGCATACGAATTAAACCAGGTTCATGATTCCAATGTGTTGAATGGTTTGATGTCATTGAATTGGCAACTAACAGATGACTTCAGTATTCAGGGGAGAGTATCTGCAATCAATAGAAGCACCTTTGCAGATAGGCAGAGTCCTAAAAGTTATCTTAACTACGGAGATCCAAGAGAAGGTGATTATAAAATATGGAACACGGGCAGACTTAGGGTGGATTCTGATATTCTTATGACTTACAATAAAAAAATCAATTCGAATCTTGTGCTGAATATAAATGCCGGAGCTTCCTCTTTTTATAGAAAGTTTCATGAGGAATACACTGCTACAGATGGTCTTATAGTTCCTTTTGTTTACAGTTTGAATAACACTCAGGGGAACGTTAAAGCATCAAATTACCTTGAAAAGGAAGCAATTCGCAGCGTATATACAACAATAAGTGTAGATCTTTATGATGCTTTATTTTTAAATGTAGCTGCCAGAAATGATTGGTCTTCTACCCTTCCAAAGGAAAATAGTTCCTTTTTCTATCCTTCTGCATCAGCGAGTTTATTATTATCCAGGTTTTTAAATTTGCCGGATGTCTTTGATTTTCTAAAAGTTTCTTCCGCATGGGCAGAAGTATCCAGTGGTTTAGACCCATATCAAATTTCACCATTTTATAACAATAATG
Organism: Bacteroidota bacterium; assembly: GCA_024280115.1. GTDB lineage: Bacteria > Bacteroidota > Bacteroidia > Cytophagales > Cyclobacteriaceae > JAAUQL01. The sequence goes on from JAJRQT010000202.1 coordinate 17,371, forward strand.
GCTTATATGGAGTAAGTACTAAATTGACTTATTCCGGAGGAATTATAAACCCATATATTGCACCGGAAAAATCAACTTCTTTTGAAGTTGGTTTGTCAACGTCTTTTTGGCAAAAAAGGATGAGTTTTGATTTCACTTATTATAATATCCTTGATGAAAACCAAATTATTAATCTTCCAATATCTCCAGCTTCAGGATTTAATAGTCGCAAAGTGAATGGTAATGAATTTAAAACAAATGGAGTAGAAATCGTTTTGGGAGCTAATCCCATTAGAAGCGATAATTTCCGCTGGGATTTTTTAATAAATTGGAGTCGTAGAGTAAGAACCTTAGCAAGCATATATGGTGGTGAAGAAAAATTTGGTAATTACTCCGTTGGTGAGAGAATGGATAATTATTACGGTACGGGATGGATGTATAGTGCTGATGGCCAATTAATCTTGTCAGAGTCCAATGGCTTGCCAACAAGAGATAGCTATCCGCAAATGAAAGGTCATTTAGATCCTAATTGGGTATTTGGATTTCAAAATAATTTGAATTACAAAAAATTTAAACTTGAAATTGGAATAGATGGCGTAAAAGGTGGAGTAATGAGATCAAGATCTGTTGAGAAAATGTGGTGGGGCGGTAAACATCCCAATTCTACGGAATTCAGAGATGAGGAATATGCGGCTGGTGTACCTGTATATACTCCTGAAGGCGTCAACGTCACAGGGGGAGAGCTGACCAGAGACACTGATGGAACAGTTATTTCTGATACAAGAGAATACAAGCCAAATACAACAAAAGTGAGTTGGCAAACCTGGGGGCAACAGTATCCTTATCGAGCACGTGTTTCTTATAAGGAAAGTAAAAAATTTGCTAACATATTTGATAGAAGCTTTATCAAACTGAGAAGTGTTACTTTGTCCTATGATCTGACCAGCGCTATCAATTCTAATTTTATTAAAAAATTCGAAGTAGCAGTTTATGGGTACAACCTTTTAATTATAAAAAAGGCAGATATCATTGACCCTGACTTCGGTAACGATAATAGTCTTCAGGATCCTTCTGCAAGATATTTGGGTATGAGGTTTAATCTTACATTTTAGTATTCAACTTTTAAACTAAAGAAAATGAAACACATATTAATAACAGGGATGCTGGTACTTTTTGTTATGGCATCTTGTCAAGACCTTCAGGAGATAAATGAAAACCCTAACAATGTTTCAGAAACTCATCCGCAGTTATTGCTTATCACTGCTGAGTGGAATGCATTCAATGGGGAAGGAACAAGTTCTATGTATGCTTCCAGAATGCTCGTGCAAACTGATGGCGAGAGTGAAGGACAATGGTATAAATGGAATCGTAATGACTTTAACGATTACGGTGATTTACGTATTGTGACTAAGATGATTGAAGAGGCAAACCGTATTGAAAACACATCATATTTAGCTTTAGGTAAGTTTTTCCGTGCTTACTATTTCTATAAAATGACGCTTACATTTGGTGATATTCCTTATGAACAAGCCTTAAAAGGAGAATCTGAAGAATCATATACACCTATTTATGACAGTCAGGAAAAAGTGTTCATGGGTATTCTGAATGAACTTGAAGAAGCTGATAATTTGCTAAAGGATGATGAAAGCATTATTGCAGGAGACATCATATTTTATGGAAACACGATGAAATGGCGGAAACTCATAAATTCATTTCGCTTAAAGATACTGATGACACTTTCAAAAAAAGAGGATGGTGGTAATATGGATATCAAATCTGTGTTTGCTGACATCGCAAACAATTCACCATTGATGGAATCAAATGATGACAATGGGCAGTTGATTTATCTTGATTTGACGGATAGTCGATATTTTGCATACAACAATAGTAGTTTTGGTTCCGGCATGTACATTGATTCTACCTTCATCCAACGTCTTCAAGATCGCATGGACCCGAGGTTATTTATTTATTGTGATCGTACTAAAAATGCAAAAGAAGGTGGTTTAGCTATCAATGATTTTGCTGCTTATGAAGGAGGTAATCCTATAGCTCCATATGCCGAAGTGAATACAAAGGCAGGAAATGGAAAAGTATCCAAAGTTAATCTGCGTTATACAACTGATCCTACAAACGAACCCCATATTTTGATGGGATACAGTGAACTTCAGTTGATATTGACTGAAGCAAGCGTTAGAGGTTGGATTAATGCTGCCGATGCAGAAAATTATTATAACAATGGTATTAAAGCTTCTTTTGAATTTTATAATAGATATGCTCAGGACTATTCAGAATTTGTTGACGGTGCTGCTACAACAGCATATCTGAATGGAGATTTGGTGAAATTTAGCAATGCGACAACTGAAGACGAGAAAATTGAAAGGATAATCATGCAAAAATATTTGCAATCATTTTTACAAGGTGGATGGAGAATGTATTTTGAACACTTACGAACAGGTTATCCATCATTTCTTTCACTTTCTGGGGTGTCGCCTCCCAACCGTTGGATGTATCCGTTCGTTGAAATAAATGAAAATAATGCAAATGTTACAGATGCGATCAATTCACAATTTGGGGCTGGAAATGACAAAACCAGTGAAATTACCTGGTGGTTGAAATGATAAATTCTTTAAAGTAATTTATAGCGGTCAGCATTGTGAAAATGCTGACCGTTTCTTTTACAGGGGAGTAACCTATACCATATAGGTTTGGCAGATTTTATAAAGCCAATCTCTGTTATAAAAGTTGGAATATCCAAAAGCCATTTTGATCATTGCCAATTTCATTTTTGCGCTGATCTAAATATTATTATTACTTTTGTAATTACTATAGATGGCCATGTCAGTTAAAAGAGAAATAAATACTTCCAACGACAATGATTCCAATTTAAAAAAGGAGTCAGCGCATATAATTGGTCTGAATGAATCAAAATCTCGAAAAGAAGAAAAGATCATAGACCAAAAATTGTGGTTAAAACTAAGAATTGGAAGGGAAGATGCATTTAAAGAATTATTTCTCAAATACAATAAAACCCTCACAAATTATGGCAATTCCATAATTCAGGATTCAAATATAGTTGAAGACTGTATTCATGATTTATTTCTTTACCTCTGGTCAAAAAGATGTTCTCTGGGAGATGTGGAGTCAGTAAAGTATTATCTGATAGTTTCTTTCAGAAGAAGAATATTCAGGGTCATTGGCGAAAAGGAAAAAGGACAAAAACTATTGGAAGGAATTAAATTTGAATATCCAAAATACGAGGAATTTTTCGAAAAGAAATTTGTGACCAACTTAAATGTGCATGAACGAGAAAGAGCCTTAAAATTAGCTGTTGATAAACTTCCTAAAAGACAAAAAGAAGTACTGCAATTAAGATTTTTAGAAGGCTTGCCCTATAGTGAAATAACTTTAAAAATGGGTATCTCAAATGTTAGTGCAAGAAAACTTGTTTCCAAGGCAATCAAAACCCTCCGTAAAAAACTTTTCTAATTTTTTAAAAAATAAAGGCTACATATTTAATCCGACCTGCTCTATTATACTGAAAAGGTATTATAGATGGAATCACGACAGGAAGAAATAAATAAATTATTGCTAAAAGCCGGTTTTAGAAATTGGGCACTAAGATCAAATTCTGAAGATTTTGTAGAATGGGAAAATTATCTGAAAGATGATATTGAATTAAGTCAGTTAGCCAAAGAGGCCAAGCAGGTTGTTATTGATATTGAATTGACAAATTCAGTATCAGGACAGGAAGATTTAGAATCGTTTAATCGTCTTGAGAATAAACGAAGAAATACAACTAATAAAGTTCCAGTCATTCAGAAAGATCAAAAAATCATAAATTTTGGGTTAAGCTTAAATCATATTGTAAAGATTGCTGCAGTATTGAGTTTTCTGATAGTTTTTTCCGGGCTATTGTATTTTAACACCAGGGATACAGGACAGCAGGTACTAACAGTTGCCGAAATTATTAATAAACATACTCAAAATGGACAGCAACTTACCATTACACTTCCCGATGGTTCCAATGTGAAATTAAATTCAAACAGTAGCATTTCTTATCCTAAGGATTTCTTTCAAAACAGAAGGATAAAACTGGAAGGCGAAGCTTTTTTTAATGTCGTCAGAGACGAATCAAATCCCTTTGTTGTCAAGACCGAAAATTTTCAAACAGAAGTATTGGGGACATCTTTTAATGTGTTTGCTTACAAAAACACCAAGGCCAAAGTCTCCGTAGCTTCAGGAAAAGTAAAGGTTATCCCTTTTCATGAACACAAAGGAGGGAATTATAAAATTCTCAAAAAAGAAGAAGCTGCTGAGATAAAGGATCAGCAGATAATCGAATCCGATTTTAATATAAACGATTTATTATGGAAGGATGGGATTCTGGTTTTTAACAATGAGAATATTCATACTATATCAGCCAAGATTCAACGATGGTTTAATGTGACTGTTACGGTGAATAATGAAGCATTTATCGCTGGAGATTTTTCTGGTAAATATTCAAATGAAAGTTTAGAGAAAATCCTGCAGGGAATGGGATATGCATTGAATTTTTCTTTCAAAATGGAAGGGAATGAAATTATAATTAACGGTAAAAAATGAAAATATGAAAAGAATGAACTCCTCCTAAAGCAAAACAGCCAACCTTTTGCAACAAAGATTGGCTGTAGTCACACTTTCTACTACTAATAGAAAGTCAAATTTAAATTATTGGTATTTAAACTAAACAAAGTTATGAAATGTAAACTACTAGAGCAAATTTGGTATATGACAAAGTTAGTATTCTACGGCACAGTCATACAGTGTTTTATGTTATCCATTCTTCTAGCCGCAGACATTAATGCGCAAAGAAAAAGCATTGATGATATATACTTGGATATCGATTTAAAAAACAGCAGCATTAAACATGCGCTAAGGGTCATTGAAAAGGAAACAGGGTTATATTTTGCGTATTCAGATTCATCCTTAGACAAGAATATAAAAATTCATTTTTCATCAGACGAAGTTTCTCTACGGGATGTCTTAAGCTACTTGTCAAAAAAATCTAACCTTCAATTTAAAAGAGTTAATGAGACCATCAATGTCTCTAAAAAAAGAGGCGATCATGAAGCTGTTACTGAGACAATTACCTCCCAAAGTCAAACGAGAGAAATTTCAGGAAAAATTACGAGTGAACAAGACATTGGAGGATTACCGGGTGTAAACGTAGTTGTGAAGGGCACTTCACAGGGATCAGTAACTGATGTAGAGGGAAATTATAAATTAGAGGTGCCTGATGATAATTCGATTTTAGTCTTCAGTTCAGTTGGATTTATAACGGAAGAAATTGCAGTTGAAAGCCGGTCTATCATCGATTTAATAATGATTCCTGATGTCACTGCTCTTGATGAAATCGTGGTAATCGGATATGGAGAACAGAAAAAGGCAAATCTTACCGGTTCTGTTGTAACGGTGAGTGAGGCTGATTTTGAAAACAGAGTTGTTTCAAATCCGGTTCAAGCCCTACAGGGTAAAGTAGCAGGTTTGAGAGTAACCCAAACGACAGGTACACCAGGCAATGAAGGTCTTACTTTCCAAATAAGAGGTGTAAACTCATTTTCTTCCGATCCTGCGATATCCAATGTTGTAAAAAATCAACCTTTGATATTGATCAATGGAATTGTTGGTGATTTGACAAGCCTGGATCCAGCATTTATTGAGTCAATTACGGTATTAAAGGATGCCGCATCTGCTTCTATTTACGGGGCAAGGGCAGCAAATGGAGTTATTTTAGTAACTACAAAGGGTGGCGCTGGAAAAGGGCTCAATGTATCTTACACAGGCAGGGTGATGACTCAGTCAAGAATAAATTTGCTGGACAGGTATCGTGAGTCAGTGGATTTCATGGAACTTGTTAATGATGTTGTCGCCCCTTTTACCGGACGTTTTTACTCAGACGAGGTAATAAGTAATTTTAAGAACAATCCATCTGATGAGTTCCCTAATTTCAACCACGAAGATTTTTATATAAGAAACGTCACAATACAAAATCATAATATTCAAATTGGAGGCGCTACTGAAAAAACCAACTATAATATTGGTTTTGGTTATTGGAATCAGGATGGTATTACGAAAGGATTTGGTTACAAGCGACTTAATGCACTTTTTAATGTTGAGTCCCAGGTTAATGATTTCGTGAAAATAGGCGTCTTTGTAAGTGGTGTTGATGGTCGAAGAATCGAACCTTACAATGGTGAACGAGATTACTTAATGGGGATTTTATCACAATCACCAACCTACAAACCTACTCTATTGGATGGGTCCGGCAGATATACAGGTAGTAATGCTGGTTCTTTACTGGAATCTCAAGGCTACGCGGACATCGCCTCTAAAAATGCACTGGCGATATCTGATAGTGATAATGCTCGGATATATGATAATTTTTTCACTTTAAATAGTAATGCATACGTAGATGTAACACTCTTGAAAGGATTGACCTGGTATTCAAAAATCGGGGCAAATATTACGCAAACTGACTGGAAAAGACGTCGTCCGGTGCTTCGAATGTATAGCTATAGATCAGGAGAATTTCAAGGAAATCTGGATAATATAGGTTCTGAGGAGCTGATTCATAGAGTTGGCAATGAACAGCACTATACAATGTTTTCACATTTGAGATATCAAAAATCCTTCAATGATGCACATAACTTTAGTGTAATGCTTGGGGCCAGCCAGGAAACAAGAAAATTGGAGACTATCCAGGGGGTTAGAAGGGGATTCGCCTCACCGAATTTGGACGTATTATCGGGGGCTCCAACAGATGGACAAACAACTGCAGGTAACATAAATGAGTTTGTTTTACAATCTCTTTTTGGAAGAATTACATATGACTATAAAGGGAAATATCTATTTGAGGCTAATTTTAGAAGAGATGGCAGCTCCAGGTTTTCCGAAGACAACAGATATGGATTCTTCCCTTCTTTTTCTGCAGGATGGAGGGTATCAGAAGAAGCTTTTATGGAAAATGCATCATCCTGGCTAACCAACTTGAAAATAAGGTTCTCAAATGGAAAAATGGGTAACGACCAGATTGGATTTTATCCATATCAATCTGTATTGAACCTTGGTAAGGATTATCCGTTTGGAGGCAGCCTTACCGGTGGAGGAAGAAGAGATCAACTCGCTAATCCGAATATCAAGTGGGAAGAAACACAAATTACTGACTTTGGTTTAGATCTGAGTATTAAAGGTAATCTTTTCAGTATGACCTTTGATTATTATGACAAAACAACAGATGGAATTCTTCGCATTGCACAATTGCCAAAATATTCAGGTCTTACTGCTCCATTTGTTAATGAGGGAGTTGTTAACAATAAGGGAGTTGATTTGATACTCGGGCATCAATATAATATCGGAGAATTCAACTATGGCGTCAATGTGAATTTTTCTAAATATACCAATAAACTCATCAAATTTGGAACGCGAACATTCGACACCAATGCGATGATTGAAGGTAAAGAAATGAATAGATTCTTTATGTATGAAACTGATGGGATCTATCAAAACCAAACTGAGATTGACAACGGCCCAACACCAAGATGGCCTGCAGTGCCGGGAGATTTGAGGTTTAAAGATGTCGATGGAGATGGAGCGATAACACCGGATGACAGAGTGGATGTTGATGGCGTAAATCCGGACTTCTTTTATGGAATTGAAATTACTGCCAAGTGGAAAGGATTTGATTTTGCAATATTTTTCCAGGGTGAAAAAGGCCGCAAAGTAATCGTGAATAATGAGTGGTCTTTAATCATGCCGTTCTCTGTGCATGGCGCTCAACCAATTTATTGGTGGGATGATTCCTGGACGCCGGAAAATCAATCTACTGAAAAGCCAAGAATGTTCTATTATGGAGCTCCGGATGGTCAATCTATAAAAGCCCCAAGCACTTTCTGGTTGAGAGAGGCAAGTTATATGAGACTGAAAAATCTATCATTAGGTTATACACTACCTTCTCATGTGCTTGAAAATGTATTCTTATCCAATGTTAGATTCTTCTTTAACGCTGAAAACCTGGCAACATTTTCCAAGTTTGAATTTGGTGATCCTGAACGACCATCTGATAACCTCTATCCGATGTTTAGAACACTCACTTTAGGTGCAACCATCAAATTTTAGATGTTATGTTTAATTCAAAAAAGAATAATGATATGAAATTCTATAAAATTTTCGGTTTGACACTAGCTATTTTAGTTGTATCGACCATTTCGTGCAGGGATATGAATCTGAATCCGCACGATAAACTTGCCGAAGGAACGTTTTGGCAATCAGAATCCGATGCTGAATTGGCATTGACAGGTATGTACGATCAACTTAAAGCAGGTGAGCCATGGGGTTCAAACAGTTTTCTGAATTCGTTTTCCTTACCTGCATTTGACGCAATATCAGACAATGCCTTTACGCAGCACAATCGTCTTGGATTAAAAAATACCATGATTGCGCCTATCAATTCGCAAACTGGAGGAATTGTAACGGATTTTTATGGCATAGCTTACAAGCAGATTGCCACTTCAAATTATTTCCTTGAGAATATTGATAATGTACCAACAGATGAGGCAATTTTGAAACGGGTGAAAGGTGAAGCAAGGTTTTTCAGGGGATTGATGTACTATTATCTGAGTGAGTTTTATGGTGGTGTGCCAATTAAAACAACTTCTTATACATTGGATGAAGAATTAGCCCAAAGATCAAATAAAGCTGATGTAGTAAATCAAGCATTAGAGGATCTTGATTTTGCCATTGCCAATCTGGAAGATAAACCATACGATGGACATGCTGGAAAAGCGGCTGCTCAAGCAATAAAAGTAAGGGTATTGATGGCAAATGAAAAATGGGCAGAAGCTGCAACTCTGGCAAAATCCATTTGGGATGGTCCCTCCTTTAGCTTGAGCCCTGATTACAACAGTCTTTTTACGGCTGCTGAACAAGCTGGCAATCCGGAAATCATCTTTTCAGTTAAATATTTAAGGCCTAATAAAGAGCATATCGGGTCGCTCAACTGGGGTTGGTGGCTGAGCTTGTCGCCATTACAAAATTTAATTGATGAATTTGAGATGACAGATGGATTACCAATTAGTTCCTCACCTCTTTTTGATCCGGTCAATCCATATCTCAACAGAGACCCAAGAATGGTACTTTCTGCTGATGTACCAGGTTCAGACAATGACCCGGGTTCTGTATTTGGATATCCTGGAGAGAATGGTGGAGAGGATATCATGTGGAAAGTAAGAGTAAACTCGTTACCAACTCCTTTGCGATATAATCTGAGGAAATATGCTGATAGGTCTTTTCAGGAAACTGTGGATCAATCAAATCATTGTGATACGGATTATGTTATTCTTCGACTTGGAGAAGTGTTGCTCAATTATGCGGAAGCTCAAAATGAAGATTCCGGACCTGATGCAACAGTATATGATGCGGTTAATATGATACGGGGCAGAGTAAATATGCCTCCGCTTCCTGCGGGATTGTCACAGGATGATATGAGAACAGCAATCAGGCACGAGCGAAGAGTTGAATTGGCATTTGAGGGCATGCGTTGGTTGGATTTAAAACGATGGGGAACATTAGTTGAGCGCATCAACACAGTTGATGATACCCAGGTTCCCGTTGCTTACATGCATAGCGACAACAATGTATTGTGGCCAATCCCACAATCAGAGATCGATTTCTATTCTGCAAATGATTTGGTTTTAGAACAGAATCCAGGATACTAAAATAGCATAGTAAATTAGTTAAGTTAGACCAGGACCGGCATTGAATTTTCAATGCCGGTCTTTTATCCGGCAATAAAAACTACCTGTATGAAGAAAGCCTACTTGAAATATAATCACTTGATATGGTTAATGAGCAAAATATGTGGGGCATTTGCCCTTCTGCTGATTTATTTGACCTTGTTTTCCATACAATCTTGTAATGCCCCAGGAAATGAAAATTTAGTCTTGGGTCAAAAGGAAGACTCATTACAACTGGGAGTTAATTTCATCGAGATCACAAAGAAATCCGGTTTGGAAGATTTTCATTATGACAATGGGAGTTACGGAGAATTTTTTCTCCCTGAAATCATGGCCGGAGGAATCGCTTTTATCGACTATGATCAGGATAATTACCAGGATATATCGCTTGTAAAAGGGGGCACGATGAAAGAGGGAGATACTATTGATGGTATAACTCTTTATAAAAATATTAATGGATTGCATTTTAAAGATGTTACTAAAGAAATGGGCCTCAATAATATCCCTACCTATGGTTTTGGTTTTACAGTCGGTGATTACGACAATGATGGAGATGATGATTTCTTTTTGGCTTCATTGACCAATAATTTATTATTCAGAAATGATGGAAATAAATTCACCAATGTCTCAAAGGAGTCTGGTTTGAATGCAAAAAATGTCTGGAGCGCTTGCGCTTTATTTATTGATGCAGATAAAGATGGGTGGCTTGATATTTTTGTGGGTAATTATGCAAAGTGGTCTCGTAGAAAAGACAGAAGTTTATTCTGTACTGTTGATGGCAGGACAGATGATTACTGTTCACCTGATATGTATCCGGGTGAGGCTTGCTCATTTTATCACAATAATGGAGATGGTACTTTTTCTGAAGAAGCGGCCATGCGTGGATTACATAATCCTATTCCTACCAAAACATTAGGAGTTGTTGAGATTGATTATGACGGCGATGGATGGCCGGATTTATTTATGGCCAATGATGCTGTTCCCGATTTACTTTTTCGAAATCTTGGAAATGGTGAATTTAAAGAGATGGGCATGGCATTGGGAGTATATTTTGGTTTGGATGGTTCCCCAACAGCAGGTATGGGAGTTGCGGTTGGGGATGTTCGAAACAACGGATTGCACACAATTTTTGTCGGAAATTTTTCTGATCAAATGATGACAGTTTTGAGATACACAGAAAATGGCGTGTATGAAAATGATACCGAATATTCAAGGATAGGCAGACAAACTATGCATAGCCTTAATTTTGGCTTATCCTTGTTTGATGTTGATTTAGACGGTGATCTGGATATATTCGCCGCCAATGGACATGTATTTTTGGGAGCCGGGGTTAAGGAGAAAACCACCTCGCTATTGCAGAGGCCACACTTTTTTATCAATAATGGAAAAGGAGAGTTTAATGATATTGTTACAGCGAGTCCTTCTTTTTTCAAAGATTCCATGTTAGCCCGTTCAACAGCTTATGCAGATATTGATCTCGATGGTGACCTTGACTTGATAATTACAGAAAATACGGGTCCGGTTCACTTGATGAAGAATGTTTCCAGGAAAGGAAATCTTTTAAGAATACTACTGAAAGGAACGAATGGAAACCAAAACGCCATAGGAGCCAAGGTGGGGATTCATTACGGAGATGACTTAAAACAGATCAGATATGTTAAATCTTCGGATAGCTATCTCTCACAATCAGAATTTCCTGTCACCTTTGGATTAGCGGATGAAGATAAAGTGAAAGAAATTAAAATTTCATGGCCTTCAGGTAAGGAGTCAACCTTTCAAAATATTGAAGCTAATCAGTTTATACGGATTGAGGAAGGAAAAGAAGATTTCGTTACGGTTAAATCATTTAAAGTGCCTGTTGTACTTGCCGGCAATTACTAAAACACTGTTTACTAGTTATATCAATTTATCAATTCGATGAAAAATAAGTGTTATTGTCAATTAAAGAGTATCTCAACACTATTGATTAGGCCCAAATGCCACTGATTTATCCCAAACCAATTTTTTATAAATTTTATATATGTCAATCATCTTAGCTTGACAGAGAATTAATATAATTTTAAAAAAATGCTCATGGTTTTAAAAAAACAAACCAGATATATAAAAAGAAAGCTGGGACTTTTTATCATTATCATTTTTGCCTTAAGCCATCATGTATTTTTAATCGCGCAGGATAATACCTTTCCTAAACTACCAAGTCCAATTCAGGGACCTATTGGACAACATGATTATTCCAGGACACTGGTAATGAAACTTGATTTGTCTAATCCCGATGGCAAAGGTGGTTCGAACGTGTATTGTGATTTTGAAACTGCCCTTGAATTTATAAAACAGGCCGACCAGCTCACACTTCAGGTTCCCAAAATTATTTATTTGGTAGGATGGCAATACAGAGGACTCGACGATAAATATCCCGCGATGTTCGAAGTCAATAGTTTGCTGAAAAGACCACAAGATGAAAATGCACGTGAGAGCTTGCTGTGGCTCATGCGTGAAGCGAGAAAATTCCACACCACGGTTAGTCTGCACATCAATATGACCGATGCCTATGACGATTCCCCATTATGGGATATCTATGTAGAAAACGACCTAATTTCAAAAAAACGATTTGGAGGCCTCATGGTAATTGGAAACTATAATAACCGCAATGCTTATCAGATCAATTATAAAAATGAATGGAATACAGGCTGGACACAAAAACGGATTGACAGCCTGATAAACCTTTTGCCGGAATTGAAAAACGCAGGAACTATACACATCGATGCCTGGATCGCAAGGGAAAGCAAAGGCCATTACGAATCGTTGGTTACGGAATCGGAATATCAAAAAAAGGCGTTAAACTATTGGAGAGAAAAAGGGATCGATGTGACCAGTGAATGGGTGATGGACTACATGACCGGACTGGTGCCTTTTGCCTGGCATTTTAATGCCCGGAACCAGCAACAATATCTGGACGTCCCAGCTAATGTTTATACCGGAAGTGGCATAAACCCAGATGTTGCAGGCAGCGATTTCGGCTTGGGATTTCTGTTTGGACAGAGTATGTATGGCGAAGGTTTGTGGCCTTATTGGAACCGAAGTGAAGAAGACAGAAAAAACTGGGATAAGAAGTTTGCCGCAAAGTTTTATCTGAATTGCCTTCAATATTTTTATCTCAACCGGTTAGACCGGATTTCTGTGTCCGTGTCTCGTAATGACAGAATTGCCAAATTTTCCAACAGAGTTTCTGTTTCGCTAAAAGACAGTACGGTGTATGAAAAGGATATACAGCTCAGGGAGAGAAACACCGTGCTTTTTCCTGTGGTTTGGAAAGAGGATCCGAGCCTTGCTGCTTACAGTCTGGATGGGGAAACCAATAAATCATTCAAACTTCCGGGAATATGGAAGTATTTGCAAACCATCAATCTTTATGAAGTAAGTATTGATGGGCTGAAGTATATTGATAAAATAGAAGTGAAAGATGAAGCCATTTCCTTAAATATGGTGGCAGGTCAACCCTATTTGCTACGGCCTGAACGAAAAGTAAATTGAGTGAAACCAGTAAATTTTATAAAGATGAACAATAGGATCAAGGTACATTTTTTGACAGGGCTTTTCCTTTTAATATATTTTATGGGTAACGCCCAAAAAGCAGGTAAAAACCATGATCCGGATCCGCAAGGAAAAGGTGAAAAACCGTATGAAATGAAAGACAGGGTGGAGGAGCGTGAGCCGGCGATTACTTTTAAAGATTGCACTAAATGGACAATTGAGGCAAATGGCTGCGAGGCAGGATTGTACCGATCCGATGATCAAGTATTGTACCGCGATTATGTGGGTAAGCTCACGTATAAAAGCACCGCTGAAAAATCGGAAATTGTATTAAAACCCAAGGTGCCCATCACCATGGAAGACTCATGGGATTGCATTAATTTTTGGAATTACGGTGCCCACTGGCTTTGGGGCGAACCAGATTCAAGACGTGCATTCCGGTATTTTGCACTCATAGAAGATGCTGACCAAAAAGTGCATGAAATCAATTTTGTACAAAGCGGGAATCAGGGGATGGTACATAAATACTGGTTTATGAACCATATCAAATTGCCAGAAAGTTTAAAACGACCAATTGTGTTTGTGGGTATCAAATTTGCCGGAAGAAATGTCACGGATGATGAGGCTTTAAATATTTACCTCGGGCCGATATATGCGTATGAAGAAATCCTGGAGCCACTCCAGTTTGACCCATATCCTGAAAAACTGCCTTTCCCAACAAGAAAGACTACTATTCTTCCAATAAATATAACACTGGATTTCACAACGGAAGCAGGAGATAAAAATAAGTCTGTCGAATTTACTTACTCCGGAGATGATACACGATTGACGTACACCATTGGGTTAGGAGAACATTTTCCTTTCGATATTTCATTGAGCCATGGATCGAAACTCAATTTGCTGAATGATGCCAATTTTCAATTTGATGAAGGAGAAGCTCAATGGTCGATTGACGAGAAAAAATTAGAAAGGGATACTTTATTTATTCGGGCAAGCGCAAAAGTGGCTGGGAATATTCACCTATTCAGGTTTTACTATACCCTTCAACTAAAGACATTGGTCGTAGGAATGGACGAAAGGGAGAAATCGGTCATGTAAAAAAAGTTGATATAGGAAACATAAGTAAGGTGAAAGAAGGGAAACTTATTCGGATTCCATTTTTAAATTTTGATTATAATAGAGGCCCCAGGATTTTATATGCCGATGGGCTGTTTTATTTTATGCAGTTCGATTGGTACTATACGGACGCTTCAAAATACTATGCCAACTACCCGGAAATAAAAGAGGGCAAGGCCATTCATAATGGAGGCGTGCTATACATTCCAAAAACAAACGGTGAGCGAAACCCGCTCCACGAACGCTTGTTTATCAACATTTCACCTGATGTCCACGAAGTTTTTCCAACAATTGACAATCCAAAATCTCCGATGCGATCTGCGCAGGCCAATCGATTGTGGCGGATCAACGGAGACCCCAATCATGATAATTTGAAGGAGGAGGCCAAAAGATTGCGAAGTCTTGGCATTGAAAACCTGACCATCAGGTATCATGAAGGCATCTGGCGCGATGGAGGAGAGAGTTATACATTTAGACTTGAAACAGCGCCCGGAAGGGGAGGTAATCAGGCAGTGAAGGAGATGGTCGATTATGTGAAATCTCAGGGATGGCGAGTAGGGCTTTACAGCAATTATACAGACTTCGCCCCGGTCAATGCCAACTGGAATGAAGACTGGGTTCAGCGTGGCCCCAAGGGCGAATGGCAAGTAAGCTGGTCGAGATGTTTTGCCCCAAAGCCTATGATAGCTTTGGAAGTTGAGCGTAAAAATGCACCAAAAATCCATGAAATGTTTGGCTCCAATCACAGCTATTGCGATGTGCACACGGCAGTTTCCCCGATGTCACGGGTCGATTACGATTACAGGGTTCCGGGCGCTGCGACTTTTAGAAGGACATTCGAGTGCTATGGTCAGATATTGCTGAATGAGAAAAAAGCCTATTCAGGTCCGGTTTATTCAGAAGGCAACAACCACTGGTGGTATGCAGGATTGACAGACGGCAACTATGCCAACGCTAGGCCGGAGCTGAGTAAGCAGGCGATATTCCCGGATTTTCAACTGCTCAAAATCCATCCCCTCGAAATGGACGCCGGCAATGTGCATGCGACGGGGAGTGAATACCTCGCATACACACTTGCCTATGGAAATATTGGCATTTGTGATGGCGATGAAACGGAAATGATGAAGCGGTATTATATGCTACAGCCCTTGCAGGAGCATTATTCTATGATTCCCATAAAACGAATAGAGTATGAGTACAATGGGAAATTTGTAACTACTTCAGAGGCATTGATCAATGGATATAATGAAAATGCCAGGTTGAAATTAGAGTATAAAACGAGGTTTAAAGTGTTTGTAAACTTTGATGAAAAATCATGGACTTTTAATGAAAATGGGCAAGAATTTACATTGCCTCAATTCGGAGTTTTTGCAAGCACGGCTGATGGTGATAGTTGGTCATTGTCCGGCAGGCCTGATCAAGTCCCCGGGGAGAAAGATGTGGATATAATGCACAGCAAATCCATGCACTACCTCGATACAAAAGACAGATATTACAACTCGAAATCAATTTCAGGGAATGGGCAAATCGCCATGAAAAAAGAAGCCTTTGGCTGGGAGATTATTCCGGCAAGGCATTTTGATGAGTTTGGTTTTGATCCGAACCTAATCGGATTGGAAGATATAAACCTGAAAATTGAATCTGTCAAAGAAAATGGATTGCCTGGAGATAAAGTTGAAGCCAGGTGGGGCAGGGGCAAATATTATATCATGGGTGAAGTAGCACAAGCGCTCAAATACAGGATTGTGCCCTATGTTGGTAGTGTCCCGGTTTCAGTAGAATGTAAAGATTATAAAGTATCGTCAGGACAGGAATTAATACTTAAATTGCCTTCAAATTCACAAGGTCCTGACTATCAATTGGCGTGGCATTTCGATGATCGAAAAGTTAAAACTTCATTAAATTTTGTCAACAACATTTATACGACCAAGGTGCCTGTGTTATCAGAGAAGGATCAACACTTTTGGCTCAAAATATCAACAGAAGAACATGGATATATATGGTTGGATTTCTTGAGAAAATTATAAATTTAGAATATCAAGTGTTGAGTCCAGTCCGAAAAATCAATGAACTCTGTAAAGTCCCCTTTAGGGGATTTAGGGGTGTTTTACTTTTCGGAGTGGACTCAGTGTTTAACCTGTCAAATGAGAAACGCCATTAGAAAATGAAAAAAAAAAATAGTACAACCTTTGACATCAGATCAGTATTTTTTGCGTCTATACTTTTGTCGTTGACAGTATTCATATTTGGATGTAAAGAAAACAGCAACACAATTCAATCTGAACCTGATGACCTTTCTGGTTATGTCGATCCATTTATTGGAACCGATAAAGAGGGCAACACTTTTCCCGGAGCTTGTTTGCCTTTTGGCATGGTGCAGCTAAGTCCGGATAATGGTTTTAGGGGAGTAAAGGGATATAATTATGCTAAAAAGTCGATTTTGGGTTTTAGTCATACGCATTTGAGCGGTACCGGGTCCGGCACCAAAACCAATTACAACAACATCCTGATCATGCCTACAACGGGAGATTTGAAGACATATCCAGGAGTAGCAAAAGACCCGAACACAAAGGCAAGAAATAACCTGGAAGAGCGGCTGGACAAACTTTCGGATGAAGAACAGCAAAGTTGGGAGAAGATGTCCCGGGCAGATCAACGAAAGAAATGGAAATCATTGCTCGAAGAAGAAAAACAAAACATCCTGACAGATATGGTCAACTCCGGTGCTGATACATCTGAGGTGATCAAAGGGTATGAATCTGCGTATAGTCACAGCGAAGAAGAAGCGAGCCCCGGATATTATGCTGTCGATCTCAAGGATTATGGAATCAGGGCGGAGATGACAACCACCGAGCGTGTTGGATTTCACAGATACACATTCCCGGACTCACAGGAAGCACATTTTATCATTGATGTAACCCATTCACTTACTCTTGATCGCGACGCTTATGTGAAAATTGTGAACGATCATCAAATCGAAGGATATGTGACCGGCGATATGGAAGGCAATCATAGTCGTCCGCTGACCTGTTACTTTTTTGCTGAATTCAGTAAGCCTTTTGTTTCTTCTGGCGTGTGGAATGGTGATAGTATTAATCACACTATTAACACAATGTCAGGGAAGGAAGGAGTTGGGGCTTTTGTGAACTTTACAACGCAAAAGGATGAACAGGTTATGATCAAGGTAGGCATCTCTTTTGTAAGTACTACAGGCGCAAAAAAGAATTTGGAGACAGAAATTCCCCACTGGGATTTTGATGAAATCAGAACACAGGCGCAGAATACCTGGAATGAAAAGCTAAATAAAATAAAAGTAAAGGGAGGCTCTGAAAGTCAAAAGATTACTTTCTACACTTCTTTATATCATTCTTTGATGTTCCCCCGAACATTTTCTGATGTTGACGGATCGTATTTCAGCCATTTTGACAATACGGTGCATCGCAATCAAAGTGGGCCTTACTATGTCGATTTTTCGCTTTGGGATACCTATCGGGCCCAGCACCCATTGTTGGCATATCTTGAGCCGGAAAGACAAAATGGTATGATCAATACTTTTTTGAATATGTATGATCAAGGGGGCAGGCTTCCACTTTTTGTGAGTTATAAAAATTATTATATGAAAGTGATGATTGGAGATCATGCTACTTCGGTCATTGTAGATTCGTATATGAAAGGAATTCGCGATTTCGATATTGAAAAAGCATATGAAGCCATGAGAAAAAATGCCATGCTACCTGGTGAGAAAGCCAGTAGCCGAACAGGTTTGACTGATTATATAAATCTTGGCTATGCTCCGGCAGACAAGGTGCGGGAGTCTGTTTCAGTAACTTTAGAAAATGCCTATGATGATTGGTGTTTATCAGAAATAGCAAAAGATTTAGGTAAAATCGATGATTATGAAATCTTTAGAAAAAGGGCGAAGTATTATGAAAACTTGTATGACGAATCTACAGGATTGATGCGACCAAAGATGGTCGATGGTTCATGGCTTCCCATGTGTGATGATTCGCCAAATATTATCAGAAAAAACGGTCATCCTTTTTATAGTTGTTTCGACCCGCTTTGGGTTGGCGTAAGTCCTAACCGGCACTTTACCGAATCGAATGCCTGGCAATATTTTTGGCATGTACCCTATGATGTGCAAGGATTGATTGACCTGGTCGGCGGGCGCGAAAAATTTGTAAGTAAACTTGATACGCTGTTTACCATGACCCCGGATGAAACCGGGCCGGCGTATGCACCACTTTATAGTAAAATTGGTCAGTATGTACATGGAAATGAACCGGTTCATCACGTTGGATATTTATATAATTACGCCGGAGCGCCCTGGAAGACCCAGCAGCGTGTACATCAGATTATGGAGGAGAAATATATTGCAGCGCCTGACGGATTGTGCGGCAACGATGATATGGGCCAGATGTCCGCCTGGTACCTGTTTAGTGCGATGGGATTTTATCCTGTAGCCCCGGGGCAAAATATATTTGTGATTGGGACACCACTGTTTGAGGAAGCAAGTTTAGATCTTGGTGAATTCTACCATGGTCAGAAATTTACAATAAAAGCTGAAGGTGTTTCTGCTGATAATTATTATATCCAATCGGCAACCTTAAACGGGGAAAACTATAGCAAAACTTGGATTCATCATGACGATATTATAAAAGGTGGAGAGCTGATTTTTAAAATGGGACCTAAGCCGAATAAACAATGGGGAAGTAAACCTGAAGATGCGCCTCCTTCCATGACCAGAAATTAACTATTGAATTAACAGTAGAACAAAATAATTTATAAAATTATAGAGGAACTTTTTTTTAATAAGTATGAAAAATAAAGCAAATATTATCATCGCCCTGTTACTATTTATCGCCACTTCAATGCATGCGCAACAACTCACGGTAGCTACCTACAACATTCGGTACAGCATCAAAAAAAATTATAAAAATGATTCTTTAAATGGGCAAGATTGGACTCGGCGAGGGCCTGTAATTACATCTATGGTACGTTTTCATGATTTTGATATTATGGGAATACAGGAAGGTTTATTGCACCAACTGGAAGATTTACAAAAAGGACTTCCGGGTTATAAATACATTGGTGTCGGGAGAGAAGATGGAAAAAAGGAGGGAGAGCATACGGCTGTTTTTTATAAAATAAAAAAGTTTGAGGTCTTGGATCATGGAGATTTCTGGCTATCGGAAACCCCGGATAAACCTTCCATGGGTTGGGATGGCACTTGTTGCCACCGTATGTGTACGTGGGTCTATTTCAAAGACCTTCAATCCGGGAAGCAATTCTATTTTTTTAATACACACTTTGATCATCAGGCAGTTGTAGCCAGAAAAGAAAGCAGCAAGCTTATTCTCAGAAAAATTGCTGATATAGCCGGTGATAACCCGGTAATTTTTATGGGAGACCTGAATGGTGATCATGAAAGTGATTGGTATAAAACTTTGTTGAATTCTGATATACTCAATGATACATTTCTTGAAGCCGATGATCCATATGCTGTCAATGGTTCATTCAATGGTTTTGGGAAAAGGACTTCAAGCAAAAGCATCATCGATCATGTTTTTGTTTCGAAACATTTCAAGACAGAGAAATGGGGAATACTTACAGATACCTATCACGGAAAATTTCCATCAGACCATTTTCCGATTGTGGTGGATTTGAAGTTAGACTAAAGGAAAACGCCTTTTAATTCAAGGATTTGAGGCTGTTGTGTAAAATTATGGGAAGTTACTTTTAATTAAAATTGGCCTGTAAGCATATTAAATATTTACTTTAAAACTTTATTTTTTGAAGTGAAAGTATATTCTATTAACTTTATAGTTCCGGTAAATTCATATAATATCGGAATTTAAGTTCTGGTAATATCATATAATATCGGAATTTAAGTTCTGGTAATATCATATAATATCGGAATCTATGTTCTGATATAATTATATAATACAGGAGGTTATGTTCCAATAAATATATAAAAAAGTGATAAATCTATTAAAATTCAACAGGCATTGGGATGAAGGTTTTCGTTATGATTTTCCGCAAAAGAGAAAATTACTCAAAACACTTGAACAGCATATTGCAACCAGGCAAATAATTGAATTAGCAGGTTTGCGAAGGCTTGGTAAAACAACATTATTTTTTCAATTGATAAACTCTTTACTAAGTCAAAAGATTGAGCCTTATAATATTTGGTATTTTACTTTTGATGAGCAAAAGTATGAATTGGATGAATTGTTAACGGACTTCAGACAACAAACCAAAAAGGATTATAAAAATGAAAAAATATACATCTTTTTAGATGAGATCCAGAAACTGAAAGATTTTCAGTCACAAATAAAAATATACTACGACCTGTACCCTAACCTGAAGTTTTTTATTTCGGGTTCAACATCACTTTTCATAAAAAAGCGAACACAGGAAAGTCTGGCGGGCAGATTGTTTTCATTTACGTTAAAACCGCTTGACTTTGAAGAATATCTAAATTTTAGAAATAAAGGTAAATATTTGAATTTGCCAGAGATGTTTCAGGATGAAATAACAGGGGAATATAAGCATTACTTATCGAGGCAATTCGTAGAAACGGTGAATTTTTCAGAAGATATTCTGATAAAGAAATATGTAACGGGAATTATGAAAAAAATAATTTATGAAGATATCCCCGCCGCTTTCCCTGTTGACAATCCTGAAATTTTATATGCGATAGTAAATATTATAGCAGAACACCCGGGGATGTATTTGCACTACGATAATCTGGCGAATGATTTAAAAATATCTGCTAAAACACTCAGCAGGTATATCAGTATTTTGGAACAGGCATATTTGGTAAATATTCTCTACAACTATTCTGCAAATCACCTTACAAGTGAGAAGAAAATGAAACGTATTTACCTGTCTTCATCTTCTTTTTGTACTGCTTTACACGATTTTAATCAAGTTGGTTTACTTGTTGAGAATGCTGTGATTTCCTTAAAATCATATAAATTTTTCTGGCGGGATGTTTACAAACACGAAGTTGATTTTATAGATATCGCCAATAAAGAAGTGATCCCGGTTGAGATAAAATATAGAAGCAAAGTAAGGAAGGAAGATTACAATAACCTGTATCTCTTCACTAAGAAATTTAACTTGAAAAAGGCAATAATTCTTTCCAATTCGATCGGAAATAGTAGTATTGATTATAAGGATATTAAAATCGAGATACAATCAGTATTCAGTTTCTCTGCAAGTTGATTTGGAGAAAGAATTATATTTTTAAAACTATACGATAATGAGAAAGGAAATAATATTATTGGTATTAATGTCCGGCATTGCAATCATTCAATCTTTGGCACAAGGAATTGATGATTTGAAAATCACTCATGGACCATATCTTCAGAATGTAACAGAGACGGGAGCCACCATTTTTTTTACAACCAACAAATTGGTTGTTTCAGGACTTATGATAAATTCTGGCAGCGGAGAATATGAATTGATACAAAACAGCCATGATGGTCTTATTGATGTTGGAGATGACATGCATAAAGTTCACCTTAAGAACCTTGAGCCTGGTCAGGAATATGAATACCGTTTATATGCTTGTGAAATAAAAGATTATCGTCCATACAAATGTACTTTTGGTGATACGATTATTTCCCAAACATTTAAATTTAAAACCTTTGATTCAAATAAAGAACAGCTAAACTTCACCGTGTTTTGCGATATACACGATCGCGCAGACAAGCTGAGCAAATATCTTGACTCTAATAAAATCGAAAAGCAGGATTGCTACTTTCTTAATGGAGATATCATGGGACATATTGAAGATGAATCTCAATTATTTTCCAATTTTCTTGATACCTGTGTAAACCGTTTTGCAACAGAGAAACCTTTCTTTTATGTCCGCGGAAACCATGAGACACGGGGTCAGTTTGCGAGGCAATTGAACTCCTATCTGGATTTTTCTAATGGCAAATATTACTACGCTCAAACTCTAGGTCCTGTGCGTTTCGTCGTTTTGGATGGAGGGGAAGATAAACCGGATTCGAGCAAGGAATATTCAGGATTGGTTGATTTTGATACATATCGACTTGAGGAATTAGCCTGGTTGAAAAAAGAAGTGGAGAGTAATGAATTTAAAAGTGCGGCTTTTAAAATTGTTGTTGTGCATATGCCTATAATAGAAAACAAGAAAAACTGGTATGGTATGGCATTTTTAGCAGAGCATTTTGGGCCTGTACTAAAGGAAGCTGGAATCGATTTGATGATCAGTGGTCATACCCATCGAAATGCCTGGATTGAGTCACAGAAATCAGGTTTTGGTTATCCGGTCATGATCAGTTCTAACAATAATTTTATTGAAGCGGAAGTCAATGAGGAAGAGATTTCATTAAAATTGAAAGACCTGAATGGAGATATTGAAGAAAGTTACATAATTGAAAAGAAATGATTGTTTTAATCCCACTTTATCAAATTCGTTCAAAATTCACCTATTCCACTCCGGCCCTGAAGTAGGTCGGGTTGATTTTTGACTTCTTCCCTTTAGAGATTAAAGGGTAAAAAGACGTCAAAAATCAAGAAATGAGAAACTTGACAAAGTATGGCTGTTTAAAATTTCTTAACGATATGAAAAGGGATACTTTTTATTTATTGATTACAGCGACACTATTTATTCTGTTCAATATCTGTTTCGAATGTAGTGCTCAGCATTTTATCAATTACAAAGTAGCAGAAAAACCCTGGGAGGAAAGTCTTGGAAATCACCGGGCTGTGCTTCAAATTGATCAGCCATCAGAGGCTGTGCGACTTCAAATGACCTGGAGAAGGCATGACAGAAATCCGGGCTGGAAAAAATTTGTTATAATAAATGCCTCTTCAGGAGATACTATTCAGAATATTCATCGAATCCAGGTGAATAATGAGGTGTGTGAAATTGCTTTTGGTCCCGTGCTTCAGAAGGGTATATATCATTTCTATTATTTGCCATTCGAGCCACAGGAAGGTTGGGGCAATTATTCCAGGAACTATCTGAAAAAAGAGCGTAAACCGGAAGAATCATGGATAAAACAAAATAAACTCCGTAAAGAGAAAAATCTTAAAAAGTTGGTTTTGGCAACCTGCCTCAGACTGGAATCCAGGACAGCATTTGACTCATTTTACCCGATGGAAGTCATAGCGCTTGAGGAGGAAAAAAAGGCTTACAAGGAAAGATATGCAAAGGAATATCTGCTCTTTGTCGAGAATAGGAAATTTCCTGTACGGATGCAAGATATTATTCCTTACCATTGGCTGGATCAAAGGCAACCTGCCTCTTTTTCCGGGGTAGCAGCGAAAAATGAATATTACACTTTTCAGATTGCTTTGTGGGCATCAGAAAAAGATATTGAAAATGTAACCTTTGAATATTCAGCGCTTTTAATTGGAGGTTCAGAAATTGCGGCAAGCGCATTTACATGTTTTAATACGAATGGGATTGACCCGGATGGAATTGAATTCACAAAGCAGGTGGATGTGGAGGAAGGCAAGGTGCAGACTTTTTGGATTGGTGTAGATATTTCTGATAATATTCCCACAGGAAATTATAAAGGAAATATAACGGTAAGAACCGGGAATTCGTCAAATGAAACCATAGCGGTGGAAATTAAAGTAAAAGATGAAATGCTTGCTGACAGGGGAGATAGTGAACTTTGGCGGCATTCAAGGTTGAGATGGTTGAATTCTACCTCAGGGATTGATGATGAGGCAGTATCACCATATAGCCCCATCAAATCGTTGGGTAATAGAGCCTATGATTTTTCAGGAAAAGTTTTGACAATGGGGCCTAAGGGAATGCCTTCCTCAATTGAAGTTTATGGTAATGAAGTGTTGGCTGCTCCGATATCGTTTGTTGTAGAGACTAAATCCGGAATTGAACAATTTGGAAATCCGGAAGAAGTTAAACTTTTGAAGTTTGAATCAGGAATAGCATCAGGGTCATGGAAACAATACGCAGAAAATGTAGAATTAATCGGCGTAGGAATTGTTGAGTCAGATGGATGGATGAATTTTAAGATAAAAGTCAGGACAACAAACGGCCTGGATGTAAATGACATTCGCCTGGAAATACCTTTCAAAAAAGAAATAGCCACCCACATGATGGGCATGGGTTTGCCCGGACAATTAACACCATACGCCCATGAGGCAAAATGGGAAGGACCGCAGGATTCGTTTTGGATGGGAAATGTAAAAGGAGGTTTGCATTGTGAATTGCGCGGCGCTACTTATTCAGGGCCACTACTCAACTTGTATAAACCTGCACCGCCTAAAAGTTGGGATAATGATGGTAAAGGAGGGTTCAAAATTCAGAACACCGATCGTGAAACAAAAGCTATTGTCTATAGTGGCCCAAGAAGTTTCAAAGCCGGCGAAGAGGTGGAATTTGAATTTTCGTTACTCATTACACCTGTGAGAAAATTAGATACTAAAGGCCAGTTTACCAACAGGTATTATCATAATGGTAGAGATCCCTGGCCAAAAAAAGAAGAGTTGGATGCAAAAGTGAAAATCATCAATGTGCATCACGCAAATAAATACAATCCGCATATCAATTACCCTTTTATTGCTAATGAAGAAATGAAGTATTTTGTTGATCATTGGCATGAAAAGGGGATGAAGGTGAAAATATATTATACGATCAGAGAGCTGACGAATTATGTCGAAGAGGTATGGGCATTGAGAAGCCTTGGCAATGAAATATTAGCTGATGGAAGGGGAGGGGGATACCCATGGTTGCGAGAGCATTTTATTGATCATTATAGGCCACAGTGGTACCACAGGATAGATAGCGTAACTGTTGATGCCTCAGTTCTGACAAGTGTTGGAGAATCCAGGTGGTTCAATTATTACATCGAAGGATTGAAATGGCTGGTGAAAAACATGGATATAGATGGCTTATATCTCGATGATGTGTCTTTTGACAGAAAGATGCTCAAACGTATTCGGAAAGTGATGAATGAAGTGAAGCCCGGTTGCATTCTTGACTTGCATTCAAATACCGGATTTTCTAAAGGGCCGGCGATTCAATATGCGGAGTATTTTCCATATTTAGATAAATTGTGGTTTGGCGAAAGTTTTCAGTATAACGAAATGTCTCCTGCCAATTGGTTGGTGGAAGTGTCGGGAATCCCCTTTGGTCATATGGGAGATATGCTGCACGGAGGAGGGAATCCATGGCGCGGAATGGTCTATGGAATGACTGTACGGCATCCCTGGGAAACCGAAGGTGTCACTTGTGACCCGAGGTCTATTTGGAAAGTGTGGGATAGTTTTGGAATTGCAGATTCGAAAATGGTTGGTTATTGGGATGATAATCCTATTGTGCAAACAGGAAACACTAATGTAAAAGCTACAACATATGTTAGAGATGATGAAATTCTGATATCTGTTGCAAGTTGGGAGGAAAGCTCAGTCAGTTTAAAACTCAACATAGATTGGGAAGCGGTTGGAATTGATAAATCAAATGCGACATTTACAGCGCCTGAAATTGAAAATTTCCAACCTGGAAAAATGTTTAATTTGGATGAAGAAATTCGAATAGAACCAACCAAAGGCTGGTTGATAATTGTAAGTAAAAAATAGAAATTAAAAATTTTAAATCAATGATTTTACAAAAACTATCATTTTTACTATTAATGGGTTTGATGAGTTCGGTCATGGCACAGGAAAATGCCAACCGATGGGAAATTAATGACCGGGGCGGCATCACCTGGAAAATTGATGACCGGGTTCCGCATCACGATCATATTGAGATGAGTGGAAAAAGGATTTCTGCTGTCATTAGTTATGGGGTGGAGGGTGATAATTCCTTCTTCGTGAAACGTGATCTCGTTTGGCCGATGCTACGGACGATTCCCAATAATACACACGCCAGCCTGATGCATGCTTTTAGCGAAGACATCCTAAAATCAATAACAATTAATGGTAATCCGGTAAAAGAGCAAGTAACCCAAATATCCCTGAATGGAACAATTGAAGTAAAAAGTTTGATTGGCGAAGATATTGAGTTCATTCGTACCCTATTTCCTTCTACCGAACAAGCTGTATATTATGAGAAATATGTTATCAAAAACCATGGCCAAAAGTCAGTAGAAATAGAAATCCCGGAAGTGGATAAAATTACCAGCACTGAGAAAAAGAAAGGTGTAGATGGTGCATACACATTGACATATAAAATATCTGGAAGTGGAAAATCTAAGCTGAAGACAGGAAAATCATTGGATTTTTTCCTTTCGATTTCCGGAGAGAAAGCTGGTGAAAACCTTACTGTAGGTAATATTAGTGATGCATTAGAGAATCGCAAAAACCTTATTGATCAATTGTGGAGCAACTTGATCCTTGAAACACCAGATGAGGTATTGAACCGGGGATTTGCTTTTGCGAAAATCAGGGCATCGGAGAGCATTTATCAAACCAGCGGTGGACCAATGCACGGCCCCGGAGGACTATCCTACTATGCTGCCATCTGGGCAAATGACCAGGCCGAATATGTAAATCCGTTCTTTCCGTACCTCGGGTACGATTATGCGAATGAGTCGGCAATAAATTCATTTGAGCATTTTGCCCGCTTTATGAATGATGAATATGAGCCTATTCCCAGTTCGATTATTGCTGAAGGTATTGATATCTGGAATGGCGCGGGTGACCGTGGAGATGCTGCCATGATTGCCTACGGAGCTGCCCGTTTTGCCATGTCGTATGGTGACGAGGCTACTGCGAAAAAACTCTGGCCTTTGATCGAATGGTGCCTTGAGTATAATCATCGTAAGCTGAATGAAGATGGTGTGGTTGCCTCCAATACCGATGAACTTGAAGGGCGATTCCCTGCCGGGAAAGCAAATTTATGCACATCGTCATTATATTATGATGCACTCAGGTCAGCGGTCGGGTTGGGACATTCATTGGATATCGACGAAAAACAACTCGACTTGTACTCATCCAGGGCAAACCAAATGAAAGAGAATATCGAAGGCTTTTTCGGGGCTACGGTGATGGGATATCCGACATATCGCTATTATAAAAGCAATAATAAACTTAGGGCTTGGATTTGTATTCCGCTTACCATGGATATTTATGACCGCAAAGAGGGAACGATCAACGCTTTGTTTTCGCCAGAGTTG
Organism: Bacteroidota bacterium; assembly: GCA_024280115.1. GTDB lineage: Bacteria > Bacteroidota > Bacteroidia > Cytophagales > Cyclobacteriaceae > JAAUQL01. The sequence goes on from JAJRQT010000202.1 coordinate 44,897, forward strand.
TGGACCGATGACGGATTGGCCACAGAATCCGGCGACAAGACATTTTGGGACCGGGCAACACTTTACGGCCTACGAGGTGTGTTGGCTGCGGGAGAAACCAAACAGGGCATTGATTTTCTGACATATTATTCAAACCGGAGATTGTTGGGTGAGCATGTCCCATATCCTGTAGAGGCTTATCCGGAGGGTGGGCAAAGGCATCTCTCCGCAGAAAGTGGGCTTTATTGTCGTATTTATATCGAAGGATTGTTTGGTATCCGGCCAACTGGTTTAAAATCATTTAACCTGACCCCTCAATTGCCCGAAGATTGGAACGACATGAGTTTACGGAAAATCCATGCTTTTGGCGAAATATTTGACGTGGAGGTAACCAGGGTTGATGAGGGAATCAAGGTAGTTGTCCTAAAAGGTGAGACACCTCATAAAGAAGTTACCATTCAAACTGGAGAGACTATTCAGGTTGAGTTATAATAGTAATCAAAGCTATTAATAAACTCCAGACCTAAGGTTAGAAAAATGAATTATACAAACGCCTTTTTCAAAACCCTCCTATTACTGCTCTTGATATCATTCTATCCGGAGATAGTAAAAAGCCAACAAATAAATAAAGGTATATACAGTTTGGCTCCTGCTGACAGGTGGCAGGATGCTCTGATCAGCGGAAATGGTGAAATGGGCGTGTTGGTGTTTGGTGATCCGGAAAACGAGCGTATAATTTTTAATCATGAATTCCTTTATGAACCTATCGGCAGTGCAAATGTAGAGCCGCCTAACATTGCTAAATATTTACCCCGGACCAGACAGCTTTTATACGAAGGAAAGTATGAGGAAGCTATCAATTATTCGATCGACATGGCGAGAAAAGAAGGGTTTTCTAAACTGCTATGGACAGACCCCTATCACCCGGCGCTTGTGATGAACATCAATCAACCGATATTCAAAAAGGTTAAAAACTTTAAGCGATCAATTGATTTTAAAAGCGGGGAAATTGTGGTGAGCTGGGAAGACAAAAAGCGTACCTACACCCGCCGTACTTTCGTGAGCAGGGCCGACAACCTTATCGTTCAGAAGTTGAGTGGAGATAAAATAAATTGCTCGATATCGCAAGATATGCAGGGAGCCAGGGCAAATGATTGGGCCACACTCAGGGAAATTTCCTACGGTATTGAAGAACCTATTGAATCTACGACATCCTCCTGGTTGACATTCCGATTGAAGTATAAACTCAATGAGCGGGGTTATGAGGTAGTCACAAAGGTTATATTAAAAAATGGGAAAAGTGAAGTTGATAAAAATGTATTGAGCATTCAGGATGCCGATGAAGTATTGCTGATCAGCAGGATAATTCCTTTGGAGGATTTTGCCCAAAGCCAAATCGAATCTGCGAAAGATGAGATTGAACTTGCCGGTACCGACTACGAAGTTTTGCTAAAAAAACATGCTAAAATCCATGAAGAAATATTCAATCGTGTAGAATTTGATATTTATCCAAACGATGCTCCCCGGCATTCGGTGGAAGAATTAATTGCACTGCAAAATGATAAGCCGGATGTAATTAATCCTGAATTGTTAGAGGCGATGTTTAATATGGGCCGGTATGCCTTGTTATCGTCAAGTGGTAAAAACCCACCTAACCTGATGGGAATATGGAACGGCCAGTGGAGGCCTGCCTGGTCTGGTGATTTCACCACAGACGCAAATATCAATCTTCAGATTTCGTCAGCAAATATTGGCAACATGAAAGAAGCCATTATGAGCTACATGCTTTTGCTTGAGCGCATTTCCGGTGATTGGGAGATCAACGCAAGAAAACTCTACGGAACCCGCGGCTACCTTGCACCAACGCGTACTTCAGGCAGGCGTGGATTGCACTCGCATTTTAATGTCAGTTTCCCCGGACACTTCTGGCTTGCCGGCGCTGAATGGCTATTGTTGCCGTGCTACGAATATTACCAGGTTTCCGGCGATCGTGATTTTTTGGTGGTGCGTTTATTGCCCATGCTGGAAAAAACAGCCTTGTTCTTCGAAGATTTTCTGGTCGATGAAGATGAAAAGGGGCACCTCATTTTTGCCCCTTCCTATTCGCCAGAAAACCAGCCATTAAACCAAAAAACGCAATCATCTGTTAATGCTGTGATGGACATTGCAGCAGCAAAAGAGGTGATTGCCAATTTAATTTCTATTTATAAAGAGTTGGATATAAAACCGGGAAAGATCCGGAAATATCAGGACATGATTGCCAAAATGCCGCCCTACCTTATCAATGAAGATGGCGCGTTGAAGGAATGGGCGATAGATGATTTGGAAGATAATTATAATCACCGGCATGTGTCGCACCTGTATCCGGTTTGGCCCGGGCATGAGATCAATCCGGAAGATACCCCAGAACTTTTTGAAGCAGCTGTCATTGCCATGAACAAGAGGGGCAAGGGGAACATGTCTGCGCATGGCGTGATGCATTCAGCCTTGATCCGGGCGAGGCTAAAAATGCCGGAAGAGGTTTATAAGAATACGCTTTTTTTGCTTACCAATGATTTCATTTACAATGGTATGTTTACTTCTCACAATCCAAGATTGCACATTTACAATTCAGATGCCCTATGCAGCTTGCCGGCGGTAATCCTCGAATCACTTATCTATTCCAAACCGGGGCAAATTGAAATTTTACCCGGATGGGATGAGCAAATGCCTGAAGGAAGAGTAAGTGGTGTGCCATGCCGGACCAATGCCATAGTTGATGAATTGTCATGGGACATGGTTAAAGGCCAGGTTGTAATAAAAATCACTTCCGGCAAAGATCAGGATATTCAATTGATGCTTCGAAACCGGAATGGGAATTTGATTGAAAAAGTGTCAGGGCTTAATAGAAAGCTTATTGACGATGCCACAACTACTATTTCATTTAAGGCCGGAGAGACAAAGGAATTCAAAATTGAAATTGACAAGGAATAGATGATCAGATTTTTTTTCGTTATAATTTTATCTTTAGGATTCACGATTTCATACGCTCAGGAAAAAGTATATGAAATAGATCTTACACAGGAAACTGCCTTAATAAGATATGGCCATCTTGTACAACAGGCCACAAACTCGGATGGGGAAACGCTGGATGTAAACAGTCGTTATTTTGTACGTAATGACAGACCCTGGTTCCCAGTCATGGGAGAATTTCATTATAACCGTTACCCGCATCAATATTGGGAAGAAGAGATCATTAAGATGAAAAGCGGGGGGCTGTCGATCGTGGCTACTTACGTGTTTTGGAACGCTCATGAAAACCCCAAAGGTTCATGGAATTGGGAAGACAATCTGAACCTGAGGGAGTTCGTGCAACTGTGTCAAAAGCATGATATGTACGTTTGGTTGCGCATTGGCCCGTGGAGCCATGGAGAACAATTGCATGGAGGATTCCCTGAATGGATTCAGAAATTGCCTGGCAGAAGGTCAAATGATCCAAAGTATTTGAAGTATGCGAAAAGTTTGTACGAAGAAATAGGCATTCAAACAAAAGGATTATTTTTTAAAGACGGAGGGCCGATTATTGGAACGCAGTTGGAAAACGAGTTTGCAAGTGGAGATCCGGATCATATTGGCACCTTGAAGCAAATGGCGTTTGACGCCGGAATCATTCCTGTTTACTTTACCATCACTGCGAATACGGTATTTCATGATCGTGAGTTTGAGGCGATTCCTTTGCAGGGAGCATACCCTTATCGGGGTTGGGAAAAAGGCGGGGGTAAAGCGACCAAAGATTTTATTTATGCAAATGACCAATGGATTATGACAGACGCCCTGGGAAAAGTTTATTATGATGTAACTCAATATCCCAAGGGGTTGTGCGAACAGGGCTGCGGAAGCCAGATGACTTTTAAAAATCGCTTTACGGTAGAGCCCCATGTGGTAGAGGCACATTTACAAAACCAGATTGGGAGGGGAATGAACCAGATTGGATATTATATGTTTCAGGGTGGCACACAGATGCCTGGCCTGAAAGAACCCGGATATCCTGAGTCCTATGATTTTCAAGCGCCTATCAGTGAGTTTGGATTATTAAGGCCATCCTATAAATATTTGAAAATACTACACCATTTCATCAATGATTTCGGCGCTGATTTAGCAGAGACATTTGTTTATGAACCCGAATATCCTGTATTGGATGAACAAAACATAGCACAATTGCGCTACATCGTTCGGGCTAAAGGAAATAGTGGATTTGTTTTTCTCAACAACACGCAGGTGCGCATTCCGATGCCTGATAAACAGTTCAGGATAAAACTAAATGTAGAAAAGGGACCTATTGAATTTCCACGAAAGGAGCTGACATTGCAAGGTGAGACAAATGCAGTTCTACCTTTTAATTATAATCTCAATGGCATTTTGCTTAAATACGCAACCGCCCAGCCGGTAAGCCGATTTACAGTTGGCGATGAGCATATTTTGGTTTTAACAGAGGTGCGTGGAATGGACTTGGAACTTGCTTTTGATGCCTCTACAGTTGAGGAAATTCAGGCTGAGCATTGGAAAATCGAGAAGGAGAATGGGATGATTTACCTTGTCCCTAAAGGAGAAATATACGATCCTGTGAAAATTATTGATATTGACGGGGGAGCTAGTCAAATTATTTTTCTTAGCCGCGAACAAGCAGAAAATTGCTGGCGAGTGAAAATTGGCGGGCAGGAGTCAATCGTGCTGACAGAAGCTGATCTTTTGATTGATCAAGGTGAAATAGAATTCAGGCAATTAAATAATAGTTTGATTTCATTTGAAATTTTCCCAAGTCCCAACGTAAAATTAATGAACGATGAAATCGAATTGCTACCCACCAACAATGGGGAGTTTAAGATTGATTTAGAAGAAATAGAAATTGACCTTGAAATAAACCCAGGAGATGAGCCAACCGTCGATGTGATGCTGCCGGATTTTTTGCCGACACAATTAGAAGATATTATCCTCAATATTGATTATTGGGGAGGAGGGGTAACGGCTACATTAAATGATAAGGTGGTGACAGATCACCTCCTCCACGGGCCCGGTTGGCAATTCGGACTTAAAAGGTATATCGCGCAAGGAAATAATGAAATACAATTTGAAATCCAGGACTGGTCTAAAAGTATCACAGGAATACCGGATGAGGTCGTAAAAGAAATAAAGGTAAATGGCTCAAAATTCAAAGAAATTAAAGCTATTCCCCAATATCGGGCAAAGATCTATTTTGGAGGCAGGCAATAATTGAGCTTATTTAATTTGAAAACAAATAGATATCGCTACTGGAATCCGTTTAAATCCCCTTTAGAAAAGGGGGAAGGGGGATTGATGTTGAAAACCAACGAGTTATAATTAATTTCAATACTATTTTTGAAGAGGGAGTCTTTTTGAAGTTTGGTCAAAAAGTAGGTTTTATGTTGAATTGTGTTAGTAAAAAAATTGCTACATTTTACAAGGAACAAATAGTTAATAGTGAAAATTGGTCAGAAAAAAATATAACATATGAAAAATCAATTTAGAAAGATCAACCATTTCATTTCAGGATGTATTATTATCCTGATTAGCTTATGGCAAACGACAGCTACGGATGCGCAATCAACAGGTAACTTAAGTTTGTGGTATGACCAACCGGCCAAAGACTGGATGACGGAAGCATTGCCTATTGGCAATGGCTATATGGGGGCTATGTTTTTTGGCGGTGTCGATCAGGAAAGAATTCAGTTTACCGAAGGATCACTTTGGGCTGGCGGTCCAGGGGCAAGCAATGATTATAACTATGGAAATAGAGATGGCGCATGGAAATTCCTTGCTGAAGTTAGACGATTACTTTCGGAATCAAAATTTGAAGAAGCCCATGCCCTGGCCAACAAAGAACTGAGCGGCATCACGCATAAAGTTAAAAATGGGCCGAATTTTGGTGACTATGGCGCGCAAGTGACTATGGGACATTTATTTATAAATGTTGAAAATACGGCGGGCGATATGTCCGACTACAAGCGTGAACTGGATATTGAGAATAGCATTGGCAAAGTGACATATACGCAAAATGGCGTTCAATTCAAAAGGATCTATTTTGCCAGCTATCCGGACAAGGTACTGGTGTACAGGCTGGAAAGTGACCAGCCAGTTTCGTATTCAATAGTTTATAAATCTCCCCACGATGTGATTGACGAAACATTCAAGGATAATGTGTATTCATTTCATGGAAAATTGAAGGATAATGGGATGGAATATGAGACAAGGGTTAAGGTGGAAACGGATGGAAAGGTTAATTATGAAAATGGAAAGGTAATGATTGCTGACGCGGGGATTGTCAATTTGTACCATACGGCATCGACAGGATATGTGATGAAATATCCGGACTATAATGGCAATGATTTCAAAAGCGACCTTGATAAAATATTACAATTAATAGAATCGAAAAGTTACGATGATTTGTTGCAAAACCATCAACAGGATTATCGCAGTCTTTTCACGAGGGTAAACTTTGATTTAGGAGGTGAAAGTCGCGATGACTTGCCGACCGACAAAAGATTGGTGGCTTCTTATGAAGGAAATCCTGACTTGCAACTTGAGCAATTATACTTTCAATATAGTCGGTATTTGATGATTTCCTCTTCCCGGCCTGGCTCGATGCCGATGAACCTTCAGGGCAAATGGAACCAAAGCATGGATCCGCCATGGGCCTGTGATTATCACATGAATATCAATCAGCAGATGCTGTATTGGCCAGCAGAGGTCACCAATCTATCCGAATGTCATTTGCCATTGTTCGATTATATGGAAAGCCTGGTGGAGCCAGGTAAGATTACCGCAAAAGAGCATTTCAACACGCGGGGATGGGTGGTAAATTCGATGAATAATGCCTATGGATATACTGCTCCGGGCTGGGGCTTGCCCTGGGGATATTTCCCCGGAGGCGCCGCATGGCTTTGCCAGCATTTGTGGGAACATTATGATTTTACGAGGGATGAGGGGTTTTTATCGGAGACAGCCTATCCTATGATGAAAGAAGCTGCTTTGTTTTGGATCGACTACCTTACGGAGGATGAAAATGGGTATTTAGTCTCTGTTCCATCTTACTCACCGGAGCATGGCGGAATTTCACAGGGGGCGTCAATGGATCATCAAATGGCCTGGGACCTATTAACCAATTGTGTAAAAGCTTGCGACATCCTGGATATCGATCATGAGTTCAGGGTCAAAGCCATGGAAATAAGGGATAAAATTTTGCCTCCGGAAATTGGGAGATGGGGGCAATTGCAGGAATGGAAGGAAGATGTGGACGACCCTAAGAATACCCACAGGCATGTGTCGCACTTATATGCCTTGTATCCCGGAAACCAGATTTCGGTAGAGAAAACACCAGATTTGGCTGAGGCCACCAAGGTAAGCCTTAATGCACGGGGAGATGAAGGAACGGGTTGGTCGCTGGCATGGAAAGTAAACTTTTGGGCGAGGTTGAAAGATGGCGACCGGGCGTATAAACTTTTTAAACGGCTCATGAAACCAACGGCTGTTCAGGGTACAAAAATGGAAGGGGGAGGAGGGACCTATCCCAATTTACTGTGTGCTCACCCTCCTTTTCAGCTCGACGGAAACATGGGGGGAAGTGCTGGGATGGCTGAATTACTGGTGCAATCACATACGGGAATTATAGAATTGCTTCCGGCGCTGCCGTCTGCTTGGAAGAATGGAAATGTAACAGGACTCAAGGCCAGGGGAGGTTTTGAAATTGATTTGGAATGGGAAGATGAAAAACTCACCACAGCCATGATCAAATGCAAAGCTCCCGGCGATTGTACAGTGAAATATAAAGACAAACAAAAGTCATTCTCCATGAAAGCCGGTGAAGAAATCACATTAAATTCGGAGTTAATAAAGCAAAACTAAGATTCTGATATCCTGAATAGAAGACTTGAAAAATTTACTCTACCAACTTTCAATATGAACTTGCCCCGGGATTTTCCGTGAATGCTCAACAAAACCATCCTCGTTTAAAATTTCTAACATGGCAGATGTCATTCCCGGATTTCCGCATAAAAATATGTGCGTGTTGTCTGGAGTTGGTTTGAATCCCCACATTTTCTCCATTGCCCCATCTTTCCAAATATCCTGGATAAATCGCGTATCTCCATGCCATCCTGCCGGTTCCTTTTCCGGCATTAAAATAGTTGGCAGATAGGTGAATTTCTCGGACATACTTTCTATGAGGGTCAGCTCGGAAGAATAGCCTAAATCCCATGAGTTCGCAGCGCCGTGGATTACGGCCAGTTTTCCAATACCTTTTTGCAAAGCATTGGAGCGAATCATACTAATATATGGCGCGACACCGGTTCCGGTAGCCACCAATACGATATTATTGCCTTTGGGCACTTCATCCAGGGTGAACATCCCTGCTGTTTTTTTGCCCATTTCTATGCGGTCTCCGATCTGGAGATTGAAGATCCTTGGTGTAAGCGCACCGGAATGTACGATAGTAATATAAAATTCAATGTATTCTTTTAATACCGAAGAGGAGGCGATAGAATACATCCGCCTGATGATTTTTCCGGGTTTATACTCCTTTTCTTCAGGAGCTGAGTCTGCAATTCTCGAAGCTGATGCAGGAAGTCCAAGTGAGATAAATTGTCCTGCAGTAAATTGGGGAAGTTCCCATGAATCCGGTTTTACCCGGACAATTTTCATCATTGGAGAAACTTGCATAATTTGTGTAACAACGCTGTTTAGCTTTTTATCCTCCATAAATTTCCATCTTAAAAATAACTCTATACGGGTCAAAAAAATGTAATCCGACCATCTTTGCAATATTAAACATTATGACAAATTGATTTTAACAAAATCATAATTTTGTTCTTGGTTTTTTTAATTGCCTATCTCCATTGGCAGTGATTATACATGATCTAAATATTATAGTGGCATGGATTTATATACAAATTGAAAATTCACTACAGGAATCATATTCAGTATCAGTAGTTTTGGTGATTTCAATAAAACTTATTGAAATTTTTTCTATAAAATCCAGTGGTGTATTTTCACATATCAATTATTTCCAACAATAAAATCTATGAAATATACCCGGAGTCTCATTCTTACCTTTTTATTAATAAACGTCTTTTCTTACTCGATTGCGGTAGATTATGATACCATTAGAATATCCGATTTTAATATTCAAGCCAATAGTCGAGTAAATGCTACAATGGCGATGAGGAAAGCGATTTTGAAAGCGCAAAAGGTTAATAATCCAATTATAATATTTGAAAAAGGAAGATATGATTTCTGGCCACAATACAGCGAAGAAAGAGATTATTATGAATCCAATACCACGGATATAAATCCAAAAAGACTCGCTATTCTAATCGAAGATTTTGATAACCTGACCATTGATGGAGGCGGAGCAGATTTTGTTTTTCATGATAGAATTCAACCTGTCACCTTGGATCATAGTTCAAACATTAAAATTCGAAACTTTACTATCGACTGGGATATTCCATTGACTGCACAAGCAGAGGTAATGGAAATTGAGGATAATTTCATATTGCTTAAAATAAATAAATTGGAATCTCCATATATCATTGAAAATGACCGATTAATATTTGTGGGCGAGGGATGGAAAAGCGGTATCTGGGGGATTATGGAAATCGAAAGAGAATCCAGGCTAATTGCTCCTTACACAGGAGATAGTGGTTGCTGCGGAAGGGGATGGGATAAAGCTGTAGCCGAAGAGGTTGAACCCGGTTTGGTGAAGATCAATAAGCCATTTGGATTGCAAAGGCCGGAAAAAGGTAACTTTCTTATTCTACGTCACAAGAAAAGAGATCATGCGGGGATGTTCTTTTTCCATAGTAAAAATATTGAAGTAGCAAATGTGAATATTTATCATACTGCCGGACTTGGCATTCTATCTCAGTTTTCTGAAAATATCAGTATGGACAATGTGAAGATGATTCCAAACCCGGATAAAAACAGGTACCTGAGCGGTCATGATGATGGGTTTCATTTTTCAAATTGCAAGGGGCAGATTAATATAACGAATTGTGAATTTGCCGCCCTGATGGATGATCCGGTAAATATCCATGGAACAAGTGTACGCATCATTGAGAAATTGACTCCAAACAAGCTTTTGTGCAGGTTTGTACATCACCAAACCATCGGACTCGACTGGGCAAGACAAGATGAAACCATTGGGTTTATTCAAAGTAACACCATGGAGACCATTGCTATAGGGCAGGTAGTTGGTTTTAAACCAATATCAAAGGAAGATTTTGAAATTACATTTGATGATGAAATCCCCCGTGGAATTAAATCCGGCGATGCATTGGAAAACCTGACCTGGACTCCGGATGCCTATATTGCTGATAATAAGTTTATGAGTAATCGGGCAAGGGGAATTTTGGTTTCTACACCTGGAAAGGTGGTGATTGAAGGAAATTATTTTGAGTCGAGTGGATCGGCGATACTCATAGCGGGTGATGCCAATAATTGGTATGAAACCGGGGCCGTTAAAGATATCCTCATTAGAAATAATGTTTTTGCAGATCCATGCCTCACCTCTATGTATCAATTTTCTGAAGGAATAATTAGCATATTTCCAGAAATACCAAACCCTGAATTGGCGAAAAATAAGTACCATAAAAATATCCGAATTGAAGATAATGAATTTCATCCTTTTGACTTTCCGGTGCTTTATGCCAGATCTGTTGACGGTCTGGTTTTTAAGGGTAATACATTGATCAGGAGCAATCGTTTCAAACCATACCATAGGAGAAAATATTCCTTTAGTTTTGAGTATTGTGAAAATGTGCAAATATCCAATAATACGTTCTCTGAAGATATTCTGGGTAGAAACGTATCTGTTACCGGAATGAAAAAAAGTAATTATAAAATTAGCAAAGATCAAAAATTGAAAATCGAGCATTCCAAATAATGTGCCTACTTAGATCGTAAAAAAATATTGAATTTTAAACCTTCAAGGTTTTCCCTGGCAGGTCAATGGATATTTCAATATTTTCTTTTAGGTATCGAGTTAAAACCTTGAAGGTTTGGTATCTAAATTAAGGAAACAAATGTCTCAGAGACTTAAATAGGTAATCTTATAAATAAATTAAAATGAACAGAACCATTTTTCTACCACTGATAATTTTATTGTTTATTAGTACAGCTTGTACAGAGTCAACCATTCAGATTGTCGAAAGTCCACATGATTTAACTTTTGATTATTTGCCTAAAACCTGGGATGAGGGCATCCCATTAGGCAATGGTATGTTGGGCGCATTAATCTGGGAAAAAGAAGGGAAACTACGCTTTTCATTAGATCGTGCAGATTTGTGGGATTTACGTCCCATGGAAAATTTGCAGACGGATAAATGGAAATTTAGCTGGGTTTACGATCAGTGGAAAAATGACAATTACCGCGAAGTTCAGGAGCAATTTGACATACCCTATGACAGGTTACCCGCACCAACAAAAATACCAGCGGGAGCGCTAGAATTTAACTTGAAAAAATACGGGAAAGTAAACTCTGTCAATTTACACCTTCAGCAAGCTATTTCTGAGATTACCTGGGAAGATGGAAAGAGAATGCAGTCATTTGTCCATGCATCAGAGCCTATTGGCTGGTTTAGATTCGTAGGATTTGATGACGACTTTAAACCTGTTCTTGTCCCACCGGCTTACCAAGGTAAAGAAACTGAGAAAGAGGCCATCAATTCTCTATCTGGTCAAAATCTTCAAAGACTTGGTTATACGCAAGGGAAAGTTGAAAAAACTTCAAATAGCATCACTTACACTCAACAAGGTTGGGGAGGGTTTACTTATCAAATTCATGTTTCATGGAAAAAAGATGATTCCGGACTCGTTGGTTGCTGGAGCATTAGTTCTGATTATCCTGGCTGGGAGAAAAAACCAGTGGCCAAAACAGTTGTTTCTAAAAATGAGGAATCACTGTTTGTGGATGCCTTTAAAACTCATGAAACCTGGTGGAGTGAATATTGGAGTCGATCAGGGGTGAAACTACCCGACTCGCTTTTAGAAAAACAATGGTACCTTGAAATGTACAAATTTGGTTCAGCGGCAAGAGCAGATGCCCCTCCCATAGCCCTCCAGGCAGTTTGGACAGCAGATAATGGGAAAATACCGCCATGGAAAGGGGATTTCCATCATGACTTAAATACTCAATTGAGCTACTGGCCGGCATACAGTGGCAATCACATGGATCTGGAGGTAGGATACATTAATTGGTTATGGAAATATCGCGATACTTTCAAGAAATACACAAAAGAATTTTATGGCACAAATGGTTTGAACGTTCCCGGTGTCACTACGCTGGATGGCATTCCAATGGGAGGGTGGATTCAATACTCGTTTGGTCCAACCGTATCTGCATGGCTTGGCCATCACTTTTATTTGCATTGGCAATATACCATGGATCGCAATTTTCTGGAAGAGAAAGCCTATCCCTGGATTAAGGACGTGGCCATTTATTTTGATGAACTGTCTGTTAAAAATAAAAATGGGATTAGAGGATTGCCGCTAAGCTCCAGTCCCGAGATATTTAATAATTCAAGAAAAGCATGGTTTGATGAAATCACGAACTATGACCTGGCACTTATCCGCTGGACATTTACTAAAGCTGCTGAGCTTGCTATTGAGTTGGGGAAAAAGGAAGAAGCTGACAAGTGGAGTCAGATATTAAGTGAATGGCCGGAATTTGCAATTGACCCAAAAGAAGGCCTGATGTTTTCTAAGAGTTTAAAGTATTTCGAATCCCACAGGCATTTTTCACACCTTATGGCTATTCATCCTTTAGGGCTCATTGATTATGAAAACGGAGCGCATGATCAAAAAGTGATCAGCAATACCATTAAAAATCTTGACGAAAAAGGACCGGAACACTGGACAGGATATTCTTATAGTTGGGAGGGCAATCTGAAGGCTCGTGCTATGGATGGTGAAGGAGCAGCACAGGCATTGCGGATATTTGCCGAAGCATTCTGCCTGCCAAATAGTTTTCATGTGAATGGAGATCAATCCGGCAAAGGATATTCAGGGATGACCTACAGGCCTTTTACGCTCGAAGGTAACTTTGCATTTGCTTCCGGAATCAATGAAATGCTGCTGCAAAGCCATACAGGTATTGTGCACATTTTCCCAGCAGTTCCCGCTGACTGGAAAAATATCTCTTTTGGAAACTTAAGGACAGTTGGCGCTTTTTTGGTATCGGCTCAAAAAGAGCAAGGTGATTTATCATTTGTAAGTATTGTTTCAGAAAAAGGGGGAAAATTCAAAATGAAGAATCCTTTTTCATCAAATGAAATTAAGACGGATAAGAAAATACACGCTGTCGATGGTATCTTAGAAATAGATATGGAGGCTGGAGAAAAAGTAGTGTTGGAGATGAAAAGAAATCCATAAGTTTACGAAGCATTGAGCATCCTGTGAAGTGGTATGTAGCAGTAACAGTAGTCCTGTTGGGTTTTTACTACTCTTCACTTCGGTCTTTGGTCTCCGGTCTTCAGACACCATTAAGTTTTTAAAAAACAACTAACGCTAATATGTTAACGATAATTAAGTAGTTGTAATTATGCCCTATTGGAGAACTAAAGAATAATAGAACAAAAGAACAAGTGAGCAGTATAATTTTGAAATCATGGAAAACTTATAACTCTTTCAATTGGTTTTAATATCAATCTATTTCAGTTTCTAACTCATCAAGTGACGTCAATTGATTTAAATAAAAATATGATAATAATATCTCAAAGCTCAGAAAGATCACCACTTCCTCATCAGTGCTGCTAATAGATTCGTGAAACCAGTTATCGTAGGTTAATCATTCCATGTTGTTGTTTTATCATTCCTTTCCCGGTTATGAAGCTGAGAATATAAATGATTGTTTCGGGGGAAATCTCTGCTTTTTTGACTCCATTGATTAACAACATCTTTTACAAAATGGAAGCAAAGGGGAGGTTTAAGAAGGAGTATTAGGAAAATTGAAATTTTGGGAACCAGAGGAGGATATATGATTGCTTCAATCCAAAAATTACAAGCTGATCATCGATTGAAAATGTATAAGCATTCACAAGGATTGGCTAAAAGCATAGGAAAAACTGAGGAGACTTACTCTATTCAGGAACTAGTATTTATCATATTTTCCGTTTAACCATGCCCATAATCTTTTTATAGGATTTTTGTGGACGGTTACTTGTTCCGGAGATTTCATTTCCTGATTAGTTCTTTTTTTCTTTTTTGGACTTTTGTCTATGTTTGGCTGAATGTTTTTTATATAATACTGCTTTTTCCGGTTCTTGTCTTCTTTTGCCTTTTTTCTTCTTTGTCTTAACTTCTCCCGCTCCTCCCGCTCTAATTTCTCTTCGTAGCTTAACACCTTCCGGTTTCTTCCTTTAGTAATTTTCTTTTGGTTCCTGACAAGCTTTCTTTTTTGTCGTTTAATTTCCTTTTCGGGTTTTGCTTCAACGATGTCCTGATTTTTGGTTGTTTTATTATTATCAGTTGGTTTTACTTCCTTTACTGGTTTCTCTGGAAGTTCAATTTTCCCAACAACTTTTATCCCCTCAAGCTTAACTTTTTTAGCTTTGATCAATTCAATTTCATCAGAATTTTCATTTTCAAGATCATCGATTGTCCCTGTTTTATTTTGATTTTCAATTTCAACTTTGGGTTCTTGAAGGTTTAGACCAATATCTTCCTTTTCATCAACCAACTGTTCTTCAGTAGAGTTTTCTTCGCTGTCATCTGAAACAGGATCTACAGATTCATCTTTTATAACTGGTTCATTTGTTTCAGTGATAATTTCGTCGACTTGGACATCATCGAGGACTTCAGCTTTTTCAGTTATTTCCAATTTTTCTGCTTCTTTTTCCGGGATTTCAATTTGAAATTTACTTTTAACCAATTTCACAGTCTCATCGTCCAATTTGCTGTGCAAGCCGTTCTTAATTTCTATTCCATTTTCTTTGAGGTAGGAAATAAGTTGAGTTGGTGTTTGTTCAATTTTTCTTGCCAGGGTTGTCAGCCTCATATTTTATATGCTATAATTCCTTTATAATTAACTAATATTTGTAGTGTTGATAAATTTTCTTGAGCTTTTCAATTGATGCCTCAATAGTTATCAACAATATTTCCTAAAAATAAAGAATTATAAATTTCAGATCAATTTAGATACAACTATTATGAGGTAGGTTAGATTTTCGATAAAACAACACTGAGTTCTTTTTCAAGATTATCAAGCCTGTTTATATCTATATCTAATTCTTCATTGTACATTTTGTCAAGTAAATCGCTTTCAGATTTATCAAAAGATCCATCTACTTTAGCTATTATTTTAATGTAGGCCAGACATTTCATTTGAGTCGGTTTGTCAAGTAATTTTAAGGTAGAAATTCCATCATTATATGTTTCGGCACGTGACTGTGAACTCAAATGATCAAATTCGCTCATTACCCTGCTTTTATCAAAACCTTCTAAGTCAATTATCTTGTTTCCTGTTTTTAACTCCTTTATATCTGCAATATTATCTGCGGATAGTATAAGAAAAAACAATATTGAAAATGCTCTTTCGAATGTATCTTTTTCCATTATATCATATTATTTAAATAATTCTCTTTGGTAATTATATGCAATAATAGGGTAATTCACTAAAATTAAAAAGTAAAACGCTTTAGAAAGTTACATTTAATGTTGTAAAAGTTATATATATATTGTTAATTGAGCCTGAATACTGCATTAATCTAATAAATATTATAATAATATATAGTTTTAATGAAGAAATTAACATTGATATTATTTCTGTTTACTATTTCTGTAGCGATATATGCAGAAACACCCAGAGAATACTTTAAAGTTGCCAAGTATAATTTCGATAATGGGGAGTATAACAAGGCATTAGTCTTTGTAAACAGAGCAATTGATTCGGATCCCAAATATATAAGTAGTCTGCTTTTAAGAGCAGATATTAATTATAATCTCAAAAATTTTAAAGAAGTTATTGATGATATTACACTTGTTTTTAACATTGATGAAGCGAGGGAAAAGTCACTTTCAGAATATTATTTATTGAGAGGAAAAGCCTACCGGGAACTGGATTTTGTGAATAATGCATTAAACGACATTGACTATTCATTAACACTAAATCCAAGTAATTCTTTGGCATTATATGCAAAAGCAAAAATTAAACACGAGAATAAAAATTTTACTGAGGCCATCCGATATCTTTCCAAGGCAATTACAATAGATCCTAGCAACAGTGATTTGTATTACCTGCGCGCAGAGTCAAAAGTAAAGTTGTACAAACCACTGCCTGGAACAAAAATATACGATGGTATACTTGCGGATATAAAGCTGAGTATTGCACTCAATAAAGAGCAATTTAAGGCTTATAAATTACGGTGTACTATGCTAAAACGGGATAATCAATTAGATAAAAATTATTTTATAAGTGAATTGAATGCCTACATAAAAATATTCCCAGATAGGAGTGATTTTTATTCGGAAAGAGGAAAGGCCAACGTACTTATCGGTAATTTCAATTATGCTTTGGCGGATTTCTCAAAAGCAATTGAATTGGATGGTGCAAATGAAATTAATTATCGAAACCGTGGGATGTGCTATCACAATTTGAACAGATATAATCAAGCCATTCATGATTTAAGTAAGTCCGTCGAAATCTTAATTAGTAAGCTAAATGAAAATCGAGGGAGTAAAAGTTTGACAAAAGCACTATCCCAGACTTTCAATATGAGAGGATTAGCATATAAGTTAAATAATAATCCGTCTGAAGCTTGTGAAGATTTTAAAAATGCTGCAAAACTTGGCTCAAAATCAGGATTGAACAATTACAGAAGAAGCTGTAATGTATTTCAATAGAAGGCATATCAGGATTGATTGTTTGCTCATTTTACTCCATTAATCTCAAATCAATATCCTATTTAACTTCATATGTCTTTTATTTTTTTATTGGATCAACTAAAAGGATAAATTTCGGCCTGTGAGCCTGTCCACCGATGGAGGGGACACAGACCGAGGCGCAATGTCGAAAAAATTCCTGCCCGAATCTGCAATGGCTTATTACAAAGCTTATTCCGGTATAATTTGTCTGGATTCCAGGTCTGAAATGTATGCTAAAATTCATCGAATGAATCTTGGAATTATATATTAAATCCAGGGAGAAAAAGAAATTGATGTTGTTGTGAAAACTTCAAATAGTAAATTGATTGATAAAGAACAACTGGTTTTTGTTTCGGGTTATGATGTGTTGTGAAATTATCAATAGATATGATAACTTTTTTCAGTGCAGGGAGTTAACCTTTAAGAATTTACTATCAATATAAAGGAAGATGAAACATGACGAACGTCAGAAGAATTGTTACTGATTTTTCTACGGCCATTAGTCATCATTATCACTACAACAAGTGTAGATTCATTTTTATCAATTAATAGGGTAATACATTTATATGAGAGATTTAGATAAAAAAACAGCTTTAATCACAGGAGGCACAAAAGGAATAGGTTATGGCATCGCGGTTGCCATGCTTCAGCAGAATATGAATGTTTGTATCACCGGGAGATCTGATGCTACGACAGAGCAAGCGGTGGCCGAACTTGATAAAATTGGTAGTGGAAATGTTATTGGGATAGTCTCTGACGTCCGTAATTATGCGTCTCTGGAAATAGTTGTTGAATCCATTCTGAATAAATGGGGTAAATTGGATGTGCTCATTGCCAATGCCGGAGTTGGCCATTTTGCATCGATAATGGATTTATCTCCGGAGCAATGGAATGAAACCATCGATGTTAATCTGACAGGTGTTTTCAACAGCGCTAAAGTATGTATTCCTGCACTGAAGGATTCCAAAGGATATATCATTACGATTGCAAGTCTGGCAGGCACCAATTTTTTTGCCGGAGGAACAGCATACAATGCCAGTAAATTTGGGCTGGTAGGTTTTACCCAGGCGATGATGCTGGATCTTCGCCACGAAGGCATTAATGTAAGTACCATAATGCCCGGTTCAGTGGCAACTTATTTCAATGATCATATTCCAAATGAAAATGATGCCTGGAAAATTCAAATAGAAGATCTCGGTCAGATGATTGTCGATTTATTGAAATTGGATCCGAGAACGCTACCATCCAAAATAGAAGTCAGACCAAGCCAGCCTCCCAAGAGGTAAATTCTTTAAATGTTGGAATTGAGTTTGTTAATCACTCTTCTTAAATAATTTTTTGAATTTTTTGAAAAAGCCTTTTTCTTTCTTTTTGGGGACAGGTTTTTTAGAATATTCTTTCTTTTCCCTGATCTTATTTTCCCTGTCCTGTTTTTTGCCAAATAAACTCTCCCACAAATTCACATCTTCTTTAAAGGGATCGCAATCCAATTCCCTTTGGATACTGCGCGGTGGGATGGGAAACTGCGCTCGCGATATTTTATTATATTTGGCATCCCGGTTGATTTGCTGTTGATACAAGGCATAGATAGGAAGGGCCATATTTGCTCCTTGTCCAAGCGCCGTCGTCCTAAAATGTATGGATGGATATTCTCCTCCAACCCAGACGCCGGAAACAAGTTTAGGCGTCATTGCCATAAACCACCCATCTGCATTTGACTGAGTAGTGCCTGTTTTTCCGGCGATATCATTTTTCAATTTATAAGTATTTCTCAACCTGATAGCGGTTCCTGAATTCACTACATTTTTTAGCATTTCAATCATCATCTGGCTTGTTGATTTTGAAAGTGCCTGATGAGTTTTTGATTTTGACTTTTGCCATATTATATTGCCTTCATCGTCCTCAATCCTGGTAATAAAATAGGGATCGATTCTTTTGCCTCCATTTACAAAAGCGCAATAGGAAGTGACCATTTCTGTTAACGAGATACTCGGTGTTCCCAAAGCAATTGAAGGAACTTCTGGGATGTTGCTTTGTATGCCCATATCTTTTGCCAGGGCGATTGTATTTTCAATCCCGGCCTTTTCCAAAACTTTCACTGATACAGTATTTACAGAATTGGTGAGGGCCCCCTCAAATGAATATTTACCTTCATACTCATTGCCTGAGTTGGAAGGTGTCCATTCCTTATCTTTCTCAAGGTACGTCTCTTGTTCAGCTTTTATATACATGCAAGGAGAAATATTTTGTTCCAATGCGGAGGCGTAAACAATCGGTTTAAATATTGACCCTACCTGCCTTTTGGAATTCAGACTTACGTGGTCATATTTGAAAAATCTATGATTTATTCCGCCAACCCAAGCTTTTATTTTACCCGTTGTGGGTTCGACAGATAGAAAACCCGTGTTAAGAAATTTTAAATAAAACTTGATGGAATCCATCGTATTCATTTTCACAGTTTCTTTTCCGCTCCATGAGTAAACTTCAATTTCCTTTTTCAGATTTAGCAGTTGATTGACCGAGTCTTTAGATATACCGCTTGCCAATAATTGCCTATAGGTAGAACTTTGCTTTAATGCCCGATTCATAATATCCTTGTCAGATTCCCATGGTTTTTGTCTACCCTTCCAATGATCGTCAAATGATTTTTGAAGCGCTCTCATGTGCTTATGAACAGCTCTTTCGGCATAGTATTGGAGTTTTGAATCAAGCGTCGTATAGATTCTTAATCCATCTGTATATAGGTTTAAACTCTTTCCAAGACTGTCAGAAATATGAGGTATAAGTTTATTTAGTGCAAGTCTCACATGCTCACGGAAATATGTTGCCAATCCATCATTCTGATCTATTCTTTTGTAATTAAGCTCCAAAGGAAGGTTGGAAATTGAATCCAATTTACGCTCTTCGAACACACCATTTTTTGCCATCTGGCTCAATACGACATTTCTCCTTCCTAAGGAGCGTTCCGGATTGTTTTTTGGATTATAATAAGTTGTAGCTTTTAACATCCCTATCATTGTCGCAGCTTCCTGGATATTGACATCTTTGGCATTCTTTTGAAAGAATCTTTGACTTGCGGATTCAATACCAAAAATATTTCCTCCGAAGGGCACAGTATTCAAGTATAATGTCAGTATTTCTTTTTTAGAGTAAATTTTCTCTATATCTGAAGCGATGAGCATTTCCCTGAACTTGGTGATGATCATTGAAAAAAGTGCATAATCCTGCCTATGATATATGTTCTTGGCGAGCTGCTGGGTAATAGTTGATCCTCCTCCGGAGCTTCTATCGCCAAATAAGACCGTTTTAAAAAACACGCGGAATAGACTTCTGTAATCTATTCCATGATGCTCAAAAAACCGTGCATCTTCGGTAGCCACGAGGGCATCTGTCAGGTTTTTGGATATTTGGTCGTAGCTGAGAACAGTTCTGTTTTGAATGTAGTAACGTCCAAGAAGTTGGTTATCAGCGCTATAAATTTCAGAAGCCTCAAAATTATGGATTTTACTCAGCTGTTCCTTGTTTGGAAGTTGACCGATTACACCAATTTTTATTGAATACAGAAGAATGGCGGGAAAGCTGATCAGTCCAATAATGAGATAAATGCCAAGTTTAACAGCTCTTTTTTTCCATGAGCCGGAATGCGATTTTTGTTTCCTCTTTTTTTTACCCAATACACCCAATTTTTTTGCAAATTAACATCTATGGATTCACTTATTCAAACGATTTTATAATTATCAGATTTTTACCAGCTGAAGATTTATTGATAATTAGCAGATTGTCCCTATCTTGAAAATCTGTAACAATTCAATCATGTAATTGAAATGACGACATTAGAACTTTTTATCATCACATCTCTTGCAATCGGGATGCTGTTTTTTCTTGTAATTACGCTGAAAATCCATGCCTTTATATCACTAATGATCACCAGCATATCTGTTGGAATTTTTACTGGAATGCCTTTAATGAGTATTATCAAAAGTGTCCAGGAGGGGATGGGAAATGTGCTGGGATTTATTGCTATTGTAGTAGGGATCGGGTCAATCTTTGGTGAAATACTACAGGTATCGGGCGGAGCGGAGGCACTGTCCAGAACCATGCTTAAAAAATTCGGAGAAGAGCGGTCTTCCTGGGCCATGATGACAACCGGATTTGTAATAGCAATCCCCGTGTTTTTGGATGTTGGCTTTATTATTCTGGTGCCAATGGCCTATGCATTGTCCCGGAAAACTAACAGATCAGTGCTTTATTATGCAATACCTTTACTTGCTGGTTTGGCGGTGACCCACGCATTTATTCCTCCGACACCAGGGCCGATCGCCGTGGCAGAAATCATTGATGCTCAACTGGGTTGGGTGATACTTTTCGGGTTTATAGTGGGTATTCCAACCGCTATAATTGCAGGGCCATACTTTGCGAAATACATTGCAAAAAAGATTCATATTGATCCCCCGGACATCACGGAAGAGCAAAAAATGTTGGGTGAAAGCAAAAATGAAAACCTTCCTTCTTTTGCCTGGGTAATTTTCCTTATTGCATTGCCGCTCGGATTAATATTGGCAAGTACTTTTGCAGAACTTTCGATAAATAACGGATGGGTTGCAGATAACAAACTATTGGAAATTGTACTTTTTCTCGGTCATCCGTTTATTGCGCTTTTAATAGCCACTCTTGTTGCGATGTATTTTCTCGGTATAAAGAGAGGCTATACTAAGAAGCAGTTAATGAAAGTCTCCAATAATGCACTCGGTCCTGCCGGATTAATTATTTTAGTTACGGGGGCTGGGGGAGTTTTTAAACAGGTATTGGTGGATAGCGGGGTAGGGGCAGCATTGGCAGAGACTATCAGTGATCAAAATATTCCTGTCATTGTACTTGCCTATATTCTTGCGGTGATTGTAAGACTTACGCAGGGATCTGCAACTGTCGCAATGATTACCGCCGCGGGAATGGTAGCTCCGGTTGTTGATGTGCTGGGGACTGGAGATATTGGGAAAGCGCTGGTGGTATTGGCGATCGCCGCAGGAGCAACTATCTTTTCTCATGTAAACGACAGCGGGTTTTGGTTGGTCGGGAAATATCTAAATATGACGGAAAAACAAACACTTCAATCATGGAGTATAATGGAAACCATTATCTCACTGGTGGGATTTGTATTGATATTGATAATAAGCTTCTTTATTTAATTTATTCATCATGAAGCTGTGAATTAATCTGTAAATCAATAAATGTAAAATTTTACTTTTTTAATCGTAATTATACTAAAATGAAAATACCTGTAGTTATAATTTTTTTGGCAATTTCAACATTTACATTTAGTTGTAAACCGGAGAATAAAGCAGAACAGAAACCGAATATTGTCTGGATCATGTTGGAGGACTGGGGGTATCAGTTATCGTGCTATGGTGAAAAAGGTATAAATACGCCAAACGTAGATAAAGTTGCTGCAGACGGAATTAGGTTTATAAATTCATTTGCTACCGCCCCTGTGTGCTCTCCCTCAAGGTCAGCTATGATTACGGGTTTTTATCAAAATTATATTGGTGCAAGCCAGCATCGGACCAATGGATCGGGTTTTGAAAGAAAACCTTTGCTTCATGGAATAAAACCCATTACACATCTATTGGAGGATGCGGGATATTTCACTTGCTTTATGGCAACAAGAAAAACTGACTTGAATTTCACGCTTGACAAACCGGTTTATCAAGGAAAAGACTGGAACGAAAGGAAGGAAGGTCAGCCATTTTTTGCTCAACTGGCATTTCCCGGAACACACCGGAGATGGAAAAGAGACACAGTAAATCCTATTGAAATCAAAGATGTTGAATTACCTCCCTACTACCCACAGACGGATCTTGCGAAAAGAGATTGGGCAAACGGCCTCGAAGCCATGCAGATAGTGGACAGAAAAGTAGGGGAAATTTTGAACAGACTGGAAGATGAAGGACTTGTAGATAATACTGTCGTTTTTATAATTGGAGACAATGGCAGGTGTATGCCACGAGGAAAGCAATTTTTATATGATGGTGGTATCCAGGTTCCTATAATTGTCAAGTGGCCGGAAAAAATTAAACCTGGACAGGTAAGGGCAGATTTGGTAAATACCCTGGATATTTCAAAAACGATTCTCGATCTCGCCGGTGTAACTACAGAGCAAACACTGCATGGTGCCAATTTGCTGGACGGAAGCACATTAGACAGGAAATATATATTTGCCGCAAGAGACAAAATGGACAGTACCCATGATGCAATGAGGGCTGTAAGAACCAGAAATTTCAAGCTCATTCACAATCTAATGCCGGAAAGAGCTTATTGTCAATACAACAATTATAAAGAAAGGAGCTATCCTGTACTGGCCCTATTGAATGTCATGAACCTGAAAGGAGAATTAACTCCTGAACAAGCATTATTTATGGCACCACACAAACCTGAGTTTGAATTATTTGATTTGAAAAATGATCCATGGGAGTTGAAGAATTTAGCTGACAACTCCGATTATAAAGGTGTAAAAGATGCGCTTTTAGCCGAGCTTACTAACTGGCGCGAAAATGTAATCCATGATCAGGGTGTCAAAGAACAATTCAGGAATGGAGGCTGGCCAGCTACCTATCCTACTAAAACACTGGAAGAATGGGAAGCGACATTGGAGAAATTTAAGCCATGGGTATTCCGAGAACCTGGTGTTGATATGGAGCAACCGTTTTATCCAAGGAAAAAATAAGACCTCTTGTTTTATGACTAAAAGAGATACTTGGTCGAGGTGTCATTACATTCAGATTATCAGGTATTTATGCTACATTAATTCCATTAATACTTTGTAGAAATAAGGGAAGGTATTCTTTTGATTTCCCTGGATATAATAGCCTTTTCCTCCATAGGCTTCAGGCACTCTTACCACGATACTTTTTTGATCACGATAATAATAACCGGTTCTGGATTCATCCGAAATGTCAGATCTTGTATATGGACGTATATCAAAATCAGCAGTAATTATTCCCCTGGGTACCTTACCAATATTTCCTGTCATGGAAGCGGCTTTCAAAAAAACTTCCGGCCCTGTCACGGCACTGCTGATATTAAATACCATCCCACCCTGATCGAGCTTTTCGATTTCGTGGGTATAAATTAAAAAATCCCGTCCGGAACAGCCACCCTTGGCTTCCCCGTCGAACGAAATATGTTGGTCCGTAACATCTGTTCCCATCCCTGCATGAATGGTGAAGGGGATGTCTTTTTTATAACATGTAGCCAAAACACTACTGCCGTGAAAGGGAAAAGAGGTAGGAGATCCGGGTCGCCCAACAATGTTCATCACTTTTTTCTGAAAGGACTCGTCACAAATCATTTTTCCAAGCGACTCACCGAGGCCCAACTCCAATCTATTTCCCAGGTTTACTGCTTCATTGATGTAAGCAAATTCATATGCCATCCCAAATTGCCCTTTTTCCAGAGCCTGAGGTACATACTCACTTGTTTCTCCTATCATAGCCAATTCAAAATCATGGATGGAAGTGGCCATATTTCCTGAGACGCTGGTAACCAGATCTTTATTGACAAGGTCTGCCAGCAAAAGCCCCATACCATTTTTAATAAGATGAGCGCCGGTGAATAACACCACAGGCAAACCTTTATCTCTTGTATCTATTAAAAATTTTGCAATTATCTCTATTTGTTTAATCACATCACTTGGCAGTGATGTCTGGTGCTGCTTAACCGCTTCCGGTTGCATAAGATCCTGCAACTTAACCTTATTGTTTCGTTCACTGATTGGATAAGTCCTAATTTTAGATGGATCGAAAGCTGTGTATTTTCCTTTGTAATTCATGAATTGACACTAATTGTGATGGCAGAAAATTATTTTAATTTAATAGCAGTTTGAAAGTGTTATTAAAATAAATACTATAACGATAATACATTGATTTTGTCAATTGTTACTACCAGGAAACTGAAAAAATTGTAGGCGCCAGTCTGCTAATTCGTTATCCAACTAAATAGAGCACGTCTATAAAGTCAGAGTTTGTTCAGAATGTTCGAGATCAAGGCTTGTGCAGTTTCTAAAAAACGGAGTTTACGTACGTAAATGAGTTTTTTAGAAACAAGCCTGCCTATCGCAGGCAGGCGTAACGCAGAGATCGGACATTATGGGCAGACTCTAATTATTGAACACTTTTTGTTCAGTAATGTACAGTCAGAAAATTATATTTCTTTCCTTATCTCTAATATTAAAGCATTTGAAAGTTGGCATATTAATTGACCGCATAATGGTCTAACCAACAGGTGATGCGTAAATTAATTTCCCCACTATGAATAAGTTAAAACACTTCTTTTGGTTGTGTTCCGGTGCAAATCGTCATATTCTTGAAAAATGTCCAACGGAAGGATCTAAGTATGCAGGCATTGGTGCAACCATATTTTTTACAGGATTATTTGCAGCTTTAGCTGGTGCCTATGCTCTGTTTACAGTCTTTGAAAATTATGTTGTATCAGCAATGTTTGGAATTGTATGGGGGCTGATGATTTTCAATATCGATAGGTTTATAGTATCGAGTATGAGAAAAGAAGGCAATTCAAAAAAAGAGTTTTACACGGCTTTGCCAAGAATCGTTTTGGCAGTTTTGATATCGCTTGTTATTGCTAAGCCATTGGAAATGAAGATTTTTGAAAAAGAAATTAATTCGGAAATGGAATTGATGGAGCAGAAGTCACTAGCGGAAAAGGAAGGTGAGATTAAGTTAAGATATTCAGCTGATCAGGAAAAGATCAACAATGAAATAATGGTATTAAAATCAGAAATTGATCAAAAAACTAAAAAACGGGATGAATTGAGAAAAATGGTACAGCAGGAGGCTGACGGAACCGGTGGAAGTTTGAGAAGAAACGCCGGCCCCATTTATAAAATAAAGAAAGCTGATGCTGACAGAGTAGAAAAAGAGCTGGAAGAAATTAGTACAAAGAATCAGAAATTGATCGGTTTAAGGAATGAAAAATTAAATAATATTGATGAACAAATATTGAAGGAAATTCAATCTATTGGTAGGGACAAAATGAATGGGCCTGCTGCGAGAATGGATGCTTTGAGTAAAATCACAGAGAAAAGCAGTGCAATTTGGCTAGCCAACTGGTTTATAATAGTACTGTTTATAGCGGTGGAGACTGCGCCTGTTTTTGTGAAATTAATTTCGCAAAGAGGACCCTACGATCATTTATTATTGATTGAAGAGCGCGATATCCAAAGCCAGATGTATGAACGATTGGCTGGGCAAAATGTAGAAATTAAGAATAGAGTTAAAGATTTTCCAGACATCGAGAAAGAATATATTGATGAAAATCTGCAAGCCAGTCTGAATAGAAGCTGAGCTATCCTATTGATATTTTATTGAATGTTATTAATACCAGTAAATTAGTAAATCTGGAAACGTGAATTAGTGGATATGTGGGTATTCACAAGCAAATTTATTACCATGTCATAAAACTTGATTGGTTAGAGATCGGCTAATCGTGGAATTAGTTTGTAAACCTCAATTTATAATCATCCAAAGCCTTTTCAACAATTTTCATAGCTTCGTCTTTTCCTCCAAATTCCTCAACAACAGATGTTTTATTTTCAAGCTTTTTATAGTCCTCAAAGAAGTTTTTAATTTCTCTAAAAAAATGATCCGGTAATTCAGAGATATCTTCAAAGTGAATAACACTCATGTCATTTTGTGCAACAGCCACAATTTTATCATCAGCTTCACCCTGATCCAGCATGTGCATGACCCCAATTACCTTCGCAGGAACGATACATAGAGGCACAACATTTATTTGAGAAAGGATTAAAATATCCAGCGGGTCCTTGTCATCGCAGTAGGTTCTGGGGATAAATCCATAATTGGCAGGGTAATACATGGAGGAATATAGAACTCTATCTAATCGCAGCAGTCCGCTTTTTTTATCAAGTTCGTATTTTGCTCTTATATTTTTAGGGATTTCAATAATGCCATTAACAAATTCGGGTATATTTTCTCCGGGGTTGATATCGTGCCAGGGGTGTTTCATGAATGCTCATTTTTTAAATTGAGCGTAAACTTAGTATAAAAATATTATTCTCCATCGTAATAATTTTTAATTGTTGGTTTTAGGATCGATTCAGTTGAACTGGCACCTTGTATATCATGCTGCCCATCTTGTTTGAAGTCAGAGAAAACCAGGCATTAACTTTTGTCAATATGGTATTTTTCAGCTCAAAACTAACATCTCTTAGCTTTTTCCTTTTACCCTTTAGCTTTTATCCTTTACCTTTTAACTGCGACACCACACGTCATTTCAATATTTCAATTCTTATTCTTTGCTGCATCGAGCTTTTCTTTTTCCTCTTTCCATTTGATAATGTCTCCTGCTTTTGGTGGGATAAACAGGTGTTCTGCTTGTTTGCCAAATTTTATGTCCTTTGTTTCCAGTGTACCACTAAAATCCGGTCCGGAATACTGCTTTTTAATAAGCAACCCTTTTTCACTTACCCAGTAATCACTTACAGTAAATGCATTTTCCTGAAATGGATATGGTTCTTTATTTTGGTAGTGAGTACAAGTATGACCATCAATAAGCTCTATACCCAGGTTTGTCAGTTTATCCATAGATTTTAATTCAGACTGAACACGCATAATCTGATCAATATGCGAATTTACACCCATGCCGTTTTTTAATTCAAATTCCTGAAATAGTTTTACACCTTCATATTGGTTCAACTCTGGATGAATCAACCAAATGATGTCTTTGTCATATCTGAATATTACAACCGGATCATACTTTTTATTGAGGTTGGCAAACCGCGTGGTATTTGGCGCATGATTTATATGTAGCACATTTTTATAACTACTGTTACCACCAGGATTTATAGTATGGATATAACATGTTGCGGAATATTCGATATCAGGATTAATAATTTGTTGTGTTACTCCGCTGGGGCATTTGTAGAAATAATTATAAAACTACCAAGACAGGTCAATAGGATTTTTAATTGTATCATAGATAAACAGTTTTACTAAAGCTGGATAGCGAAATAAGTAAATACGTTACAGATCAATGTTTTATATTTTTTAAACATAGTAAAATACGAAAAATGAGATAGCAATAAAAGGTAATAAAAAGATTATCGACTAAGGTTGATTGTACTGTGAGCCGGTTTGCCCCAGATATGATAATTTTACTGGTTCAAGAAAAAAAACCTATGGTCTAAGAGGAAATAATTGTAGCATTATGTCATTTAAGCATTCACGCACCTTACTTTATAAAGCAGTAGAACCAGATAAAAAACAATAGAATCTCCGAATAATTTATAATTAAAAACTTCCTTCCAGGTAGAAATTATTGGTATTGCAGTAGATGGAAGAATAAAAGCTGTACCCTGACCTGTTGGTTTCTAATTTTCTTTCCAGTTTTAAAATGGGATCGCCCTCTTCAATATTAAGATAATTACCAATTTCCTTATTGGCCAGTATCGCCATGATTTTTTGATTACCGCCAATTACTTCGATGTCGTAATTGCTGCGCATTACATCAAAAAGCGATTTGTTTTCAAAGCTTTTATTTGTAAACCTGGGGAGGTTGATATTTGGAATATAACTGATCTCATAAAGTACCGGAGACCCATCTACAATTCTGGTTCTTTCCAATACTATACAGCCGGATTCCAATTCCAATTCACTCAAATCAAATGGAAAATCTTCAGGCCATTTCCTGGTATAGGGTTTGCTAATTGGTTTTGTTTTCAGGTTGTGTTTTCCAACGCCTGAAGTTGTGCCCTGCAAAGATAGAATGCCAATTCCTTTTGGCAATGAGCGCACAATGCTGCCTTTGCCTTGATGTTTTATTATATATCCTTCACTTGCCAGTCTCGAAAGTGCCTGGCGAACGGTCGGCCGGGTCACGTCGTGTGTACTGCAAAGTTCATTTTCAGAAGGTAATAGGCTGCCTTTAGGATATACGCCTTCCACGATATGCTTTCGAAGAAGTTCGTACAACTTACGATGTTGTGGAATTTTACTTGTTTCAGTACCAGCCAATTCTACTTTTTTACTAAATTATATGCGAATTAAAACAAATTAACATGTAAATACAAGTTCATGTTTCAATTTGTGGAAATCTCCGTAATTGCATGTTTTAGTATTGGAGAACTGATATTAAGGTTTTTTATACATAACTTGTAATTACAAGTTATAAAATATACTTTTACATATAATTAGTGAAATCTTAAAATTATAATTATGGCCGAAGCGGTAATTATGCCTCGTCAGGGGCAATCAGTAGAAAGTTGTATTTTTTCTGAGTGGTTTATAAAAAAGGGAGAGAAGGTAAATAAAGGAGATTTACTCTTTGCATATGAAACAGACAAAGCGGCATTTGAACAAGAAGCGCTGGCCGATGGAGTATTGCTGGCTACCTTTGCCAACGAAGGGGATGAAATCCCGGTATTGGAAGCAATAGCAGTTATAGGAAAGGAGGGCGATTCGATTGACGAATTTCTGCCGGGAGGTGGTGCAATTGATGCAATTCCCGAGCAAAAAACTGAAGTGGTTTCAGCAGTTGGAAGCGAAATTGATAAAGCCGTCACTGGTACAACAGAGTCTGAGTCTGATTTAAAAATCGGGATTTCTCCAAGAGCGAAAAAATTGGCAGAAAAAGAGCGATTGGTTTATAATAGTTTAAAAGGAACCGGTCCTGAGAATCGGATTATAGAAAGAGATATTCAATCCGCTTTAAAATCGCAACCTAAAGCAACACCTTTAGCCAAAGCTATAGCCGCTGAAGAAAAAATTGAACTTCCTTCTAAAGGTTCAGGAGTAGGAGGGAAAGTGCTGGCTGCAGATGTCAAACAAATGCCATCTGTTACACTCGCTAATGATTACACCGACAAAAAGATAACAAATATCCGGAAAATCATCGCTCAAAACATGTATGAGTCGCTGGCCAATACGGCTCAGCTGACCCTACATACAAGCGCTGACGCAAGAAAGATGATGGCCATTCGGAAAGCTGTGAAAGTAAAAATGGAGGAAGGTTATACCTATAATATTACCATTAATGATTTAGTGAGCTATGCAACAATCAAGGCGCTGATCAGAAATCCTGAGATCAACATCCATTTTATGGGTAACAGCATTCGCTCATTCAGCAACATACATCTTGGTTTTGCGGTAGATACCACAAGAGGATTGATGGTCCCAACAATTCAAAGCGCAAATCATTTAACAATTGAAGGTTTGTCTGTGAGAATTAAAGAGCTTGCAACAGCTTGTCAAAATGGGAATATCGATCCTGAATTGTTTAAAGGAGCCACCTTCACAATGACAAATCTTGGTGGCTATGGGATTGAAATGTTCACTCCGGTACTAAATCCACCACAGGCGGGGATTTTAGGTGTTAATACCATTACTCAACAGCCTGCTCAATTGGAAGGCGGAGCATTTGGATTCATACCAAAAATTGGCTTATCGCTAACTTTTGATCACCGGGCATTGGATGGGGCATCGGCAGCAAGATTCCTACAGGATGTGGTGAGCGAGATTGAAGGGATGGAGGTTTGAGGAGAAAAGCTACGAGCTAAAAGCCAAGAGCTAAAAGAGAAAATAGTTTCGATCAATAAAAAAAAATTAAAACATAAATAGATACAAAAATGCCAAAAGTAGAATTTATAGATCCCAAAATACAGAGGAAAGCTGGTGAGATTAAAATTGATCCCATACCTGTCAATCAATACAGTAAGTCGATTGAAGATGAAAAGCTCAATTTCACTAAAGATGAGTTTGTGAAAATTTATCGGGACATGGTTATTATACGAGAATTCGAGACCATGCTCAACGAGATTAAAATCAGTAATGAATATAACGGAATATCATACAATCATCCGGGACCGGCGCACCTTTCGATTGGTCAGGAGGCCTCGGCAGTTGGGATGGCTTACAACCTCAATGAAAATGACTTAATCTTCGGCTCCCACAGGAGCCATGGAGAAATTCTTGCAAAAGGACTTTCAGTAATCAATAAATGGAATGACAGCCAGCTAGTGGGTGTTATGGAAAATTATTGGGATGGTGCTACACTTAAGCCTGTGGAAAAAAATCACAATGGAACCGTCAATGACCTGGCAATTGATTTCCTGCTTTACGGAACTTTAGCAGAAATTTTTGCAAGAGAGAATGGATTTAATAAAGGCCTCGGCGGTTCTATGCATGCATTTTTTACGCCTTTTGGAGTTTATCCTAATAACGCAATCGTAGGAGGTTCCGGTGATATTGCTGTCGGTGGCGCTTTGTATAAAAAAGTGAATCAAAAGCCAGGCATTGTGGTGGCTAATATTGGAGATGCCTCTATGGGATGCGGTCCGGTTTGGGAAGGAATGGTCTTTTCTTCCATGGACCAGTTCAGGTTGCTCTGGGAAGAAGAATATCGCGGTGGACTACCGATTATTTTCAATTTTATGAACAACCAATACGGCATGGGCGGTCAGACCAAAGGGGAAACCATGGGTTATGATGTATTGGCAAGGGTAGGGGCGGCATTTGCTCCATATCAAATGCATTCCGAACGTGTGGATGGATTTAACCCATTGGCAGTAATTGATGCATTCAGAAGGAAAAAGCAAATTCTTGAAGAGAAGAAAGGCCCGGTGCTATTGGATACCTTGACGTACAGATATAGTGGTCATTCTCCATCAGACGCTTCATCATACAGATCAAAAGAAGAAATTGAAGCTTGGCAAAACGAAGACAGCATCATCGATTATGGAAAATCTCTTGTCACTTCCGGGATATGCACGCAATCGGATTTAGATGAAATAAAGGTGACAACTGTTGGTAAAATTGAGAAAGTACTGAAGTTGGCCTCCAGTGAAGAAATATCTCCCAAAATGGATTTGATTGCCAATCCGGGAGGTATTGAGAATGTGATGTTTACCAATGGCTCAGTCGAAAAATTTGACGATCGTGAACCTGTGGTAAATATGCCTATGGAAGAGAACTTGAGGGTAAAGCAAATAGCTAAAAAAGAAAGATACGGAATAAAGGACGGAAAGGAAGTGAGTAAAATGAAAGCTTACCAACTGCGCGACGGTCTATTTGAAGCCATTATTGACCGGTTTTATAAAGATCCAACTTGCATTGCTTATGGAGAAGAAAACAGGGATTGGGGTGGAGCCTTTGCGGTTTATCGAGGATTAACAGAGGCCTTGCCATATCATAGGTTGTTCAACAGTTCCATTTCTGAAGGGGCGATTATGGGTACGGCAGTTGGATATGCCATGTGTGGCGGTCGCGTGATTCCGGAAATCATGTACTGCGATTTTCTTGGCAGATCAGGAGATGAAGTATTTAATCAATTGTCGAAGTGGCAGGCAATGAGTGCGGGATTGTTGAAAATGCCCGTGGTGATGCGCGTATCTGTCGGGTCGAAATATGGTGCTCAACATTCCCAGGACTGGTCATCATTAGTGGCTCATGTTCCTGGGCTTAAGGTGATATTCCCAACCACCCCTTATGATGCCAAAGGACTACTCAATGCTGCTTTGCAGGGAACAGATCCGGTGATTGTATTCGAGAGTCAGCGGTTATATGACAAAGGAGAACTTTTCCATGAAGCTGGTGTACCGGAAGGGTATTACGAAATTGAAATAGGCGAACCTGATGTTAAAAAGGAAGGTAAAGACCTTACCATTCTAACAATTGGTTCAACACTGTACACAGCTATTGATGCAGCAAAAGTACTGGAAGAAAAGTATGGATTGAGTGCTGAAGTGATTGATGCAAGAAGTATTGTCCCATTCAATTACGAAAAGGTCATTGAGTCAGTAAAGAAAACCGGAAGAATTGTGCTGGCCAGCGATGCATGTGAAAGAGGTTCTGTTTTGAATGAAATGGCCCAAACCATCTCTGAAACGGCTTTTGATTATCTCGATGCGCCTCCTGTTGTGGTAGGTTCCAGAAACTGGATCACCCCGGCTTATGAATTGGAAGAGTATTTCTTCCCTCAGAAGGAATGGATTTTGGATGCGATTCACACGAAGATATTACCACTTGAAGGGCATACACCTACAAATGATTTTTCTACACAAGAACAATTGAGAAGGAGTAAACTTGGAGTCTAATTGAATGAGTGAATGTGAGAATGTGAGAATGATGGAATGTGGTAATGCGTCCTTAATTTTTATAGCATTTAAGTATTCTATCATTAAATCATTTTCTTAATGATAAGGATAAATTAAAGAACTAGTGGCATTTGTCGAAGAAGGGACAATGAAAAGACTATCAGTAAATAATAAAAAACTTGTTCTTTTTGGCGCTGGTAAAATTGGGCGGTCATTCATTGGTCAACTTTTCAGCCGGTCAGGTTATGAGGTGGTTTTTGTCGATATAGATGAAAAGGTTATTAGTGGGCTCAACCGGCATGGAAAGTATCGCGTCATCATAAAAAGTGATGATGGAGATGAGACGATTTGGGTGGAAAATGTAAAAGGTGTTTTAGTTTCGGATGCTGATAAAGTTATTGAGGAAGTGGCAGCTGCTGGAATTCTGGCCATTTCGGTAGGTCAAAATGCTATTCCTAAAATTATACCGATAATAGCAAAAGGGTTGGAGTTAAGAAATGAATATAATCCCGGATTATCGTTGGATATCATATTGGCGGAAAACCTAAGGGATGCAGCAATGATAGTTCGTGATGAACTAAAAAAACATATTTCTCCGTCATTTGATTTGGAAAAGAATGTTGGATTGATCGAGACAAGTATTGGCAAAATGGTGCCAATAATGCCAAAAAGTGCTATGGTAAACGATCCGCTTTTAGTTTTTGCTGAACCGTATAATACACTGATACTCGATAAGAATAGCTTTAAAAATTCAGTACCAAAAGTCGAAGGTTTGGCGCCGAAAGATAATATGCCGGCCTGGGTGGACAGAAAATCATTTATACACAATCTGGGCCACGCTGCGGCAGCATATTATGGATATTGGAAATATCCTGATTTGATTTATTTATATGAGATCATGAGCAAAAAGGATGTTTATGAAACGGCCAGGGCTACCATGCTTCAGTCCGCAGATGTTCTGATAAAACACTATCCTGATGATTTCACCAAAGCAGATTTGATTGCTCATATTGACGATCTTTTACACCGTTTTTCCAATAAGGCTTTGGGCGATACTGTTTTTAGGGTTGGGCAGGACCTTTATCGGAAATTGGGTCCGGAAGACAGACTTGCAGGTGTATTGAAGTTGGCATTAAATTACAAGATGCCTTATGATAAAATATTGTATATCATTGCATGTGCATTGAATTTCAAAGCAACTGATGAACAAGGAAAAAGAAGTGAGAATGACAGAAAATTCAGCAGTGAAGCTGAATTGGGAATTTCATATATACTCGAGAGTATTAGCAAATTGGAGAAAAATAAATACCCTGAAATCCACATAGAAGTACAGAATTTAATATTTTAAATTGAATAATTGAATAATTGAACAATAGAACATTTGAATAACGAAATGCAAAAAAAGAAATATGACCTTGAAGAACGCTTAATAGATTTTGCCGTTGATGTTATATTTTTTATTGAAAGCTTGCCAAATACAAAAGCAGCTACTCATCTTGGAGGACAGTTGTTGCGATCTGGTACTTCTCCTTCATTGAATTATGGAGAAGCAAAAAGCGCAGAGTCTAAAAATGATTTTTTGCATAAAATGAAAGTCTGTCTTAAAGAACTTAGAGAATCATACAATTGCTTGAGGATTTGGATAGAGCAAAGATTTACAAGTCAGAACAACAAGTTAAAGAGTTAGTAAATGAATGTAATGAGTTGATTTCGATTTTTGTTAAAAGTATTGTCACAGCATCAAAATCTTAAAGCAATTCACAATTCGTTTTTCTGTAGTTTAAATGTTCGTTATTCATTTTTAGATAGACAAAGAAGGAGAGTTTTTATGGCTTTTCAGTCACTTGACTTCAATGTCCATCCATTATTTCAAATTGAAAATTATTTATTAAAGGAATTTAAGCGTAAACAATGAACTTTCTAAAATCATTTCCAGATAAAGATACTTTACTAAAACATTCAGATCATCATATATTTGATCTTGATGGGCACATCCACACACCATTTTCGTTCAGCGCGTTTGAGGATATTTCACAGATATTTAAGATGACCAAAGAAGAAAATATCAAAGCCATTGGAATCAATGATTTTATCGTTACCGATGGATACCAGCTGTTTCATGATCAGGCAGTTGCTGCAAATGTGTTTCCGCTTTTTAATATTGAATTCATGGGATTGCTCAAGGAAGAGCAGACGTCGGGTATAAGAGTGAATGATCCCAATAATCCGGGCAGAACGTATTTCAGTGGAAAAGGGCTGGATTTTCCTTCAATTCCAGATGATGAGACAAAACATTTAATTATGCAAGTGAAGGATGAGAGTAATAAACAAACTGCTCAAATGGTAGATCGTCTCAACGAATTCATGAAAGAAATTGCTGCACCTTTTGATTTTACCTATCAAGGTATTAAGGAAAGTTATGCAGAAGAGCTTGTCCGGGAACGACACATTGCAAAGGCTGTACGTAGAAAGATCTTTGAAGCTTTCTCTTCTGAAGAAGATCGTAAGCAAATGCTTTCTAAGATTTTTTCCGGGAAGGCTGTTGATTCTTCGTTGGATGATATTAGCGGCCTGGAAAATGAAATTCGCGGAAAATTGTTGAAGGCGGGCGGACCTGCATTTGTGCCTGAAAATGATAACGCATTTCTGGAGATTCACAAAGTGATTGATGTCATTGTAAAGCTTGGAGGTATTCCTTGTTACCCTGTTTTACTGGATGATAA
This sequence comes from Bacteroidota bacterium, assembly GCA_024280115.1. Lineage (GTDB taxonomy): Bacteria > Bacteroidota > Bacteroidia > Cytophagales > Cyclobacteriaceae > JAAUQL01. Next base: position 80,627 of record JAJRQT010000202.1, read on the forward strand.
GAATGGAAAATGTACGGATTTCGAATCTGATTTTGAAAAGCTCAGGGATACGCTAAAAGCGAAAAATATTTATTCAGTTGAGTTGATCCCTGGCCGCAACGATATTAATATACTCAGGAAATTTGTCAAAATATTTCATGAAGATGATTTTGTAATCACGTTTGGAACTGAACACAATACTCCCGAATTGATTCCTTTGAAAGTTGATACAAGGGGCAACATCGATCTTGATGATGAACTGAAGGAGATCTCCTACCTGGGTGCATGCGTAATAGCTGCTCATCAATACCATAGAGCAAAAGGAAAAGAAGGATATATTGATTCTAATGGAAATGTGAAGCGAAATCAATTAAACGAATTCAGGACTTTGGGAGCGGGGGTATTTAATCATTATTTTTCTAATTGAATGAATATTTGAACGATAGAGAATTAAAACGACGATTATTGTATAAAAAAGATTTGATTTTAACAGGATTTAATTCCCCTCCTTGGAGGGGTTAGGGGTGGGTTCTTATAAAAATATGCAGATTTATTGCTCACAAACTAAAACCGTCTTGTTACTGAATAGAACTACTGAATTATTGAATATCGAATTGAAGCATGAAGAAAGCACTAAATGAATTAATTGACATATCCCGGTTCTATGGGAATAACAAGGATTTTACCATTGCCAGTGGTGGCAACACTTCTGTAAAAAATGATGAGGTAATGTATGTGAAAGCCAGCGGTTTTGAATTGGGGAAAATAGGAGAGGAGGGCTATGTGGCCATGGATCGACAACTATTGGATAAATTGAAGACCAGGTCATACAGTGCAGATGAAAAAAATAGAGAAGCGGAAGTAAAATCTGACTTATTGAAAAGCAGAATATTGCCGGAATTGAATCAGCGCCCTTCCGTGGAAGCATCTGTGCATCATGCCATCCGGTATAAATTCGTCATACACATGCATCCTACGCTGGTAAATGCTGTAATGTGCGCAAGAAATGCCCAAAGGTCCATAGAAGAATTGTATGGAGATGAAGCCGTTTTTGTACCGTATATTACTCCCGGATATATCCTTTATAAAGAGATTGAAAATCTGAATGAAAATTATTATAGAGCTAATGGAAAATTCCCTCAATTATTCTTTTTGCAGAATCATGGAGTTTTTGTGGGGGCTGAAACTACAGAGGAAATAAAGGAAAAGTATAATTGGATTATCGATAAAATAAAGGCAAAGATCTCCAATGAGATCGTAACGGATGACATTGCGGTCGATGAAAGGATTACGGAGATTATTCCAGCTATTAGGGCGGCGTTATCTGTAAACAAATTGAAGGTTGGCAAGTTGAGAAACAATACATTGATCGAAACCTTTATTTCCAGTGACGAAAAAATAGGGCATTTAGCCAATCCATTCACTCCGGATGGAATTGTGTTTTGCGGTCCGAGACCGCTGATTGTTGAAAGTCGTAATAATTCGAAAGAATTGCTTGAAGATTTTAGAATCAAATTAGCTGAGTTCAGAACCCGGTCTGGGTATGATCCAAAGATTGTTGTGATTCGTGGCCTTGGCATATTTGCACCCGGAGATAACATCAATGCTGCAGACATAACCCTGGATGTTTTTGAAGATGTGCTAAAAATTGCTCATTATTCATTGAATTTCGGTGGGCCGAATTTCATGGAAGACGAAGATGTCAAATTCATTGAAGAGTGGGAGGTGGAGTCTTACCGGAAAGGTTTGGTTGACAAAGGAGGCATTTCTTCAGCAACTGAAAATAAAATAGCGGTTGTTACAGGCGGCGCCCAGGGATTTGGTAAGGGCATCGTGCAAGGATTGCTTAAGCAAGGTGCTTATGTCCAAGCCATTGATGTGAATGAAGAAGTTGGCCGTCAAACGATTTCGGAATTTGAGAATCTGGGTTATGCTGGAAAGGTCATATTTACAAAAGCAAATATTACAAATAGCGATGACCTTAAAAATGCAGTCACTGAAATAGTAAATGCTTTTGGAGGGGTTGATGTGTTGATTTCCAATGCTGGAGTATTGAGAGCCGGTCCATTGCACGAGCTAAATGAAAAGGATTTTGACCTCGTGACAGAGGTGAATTATAAAGGTTATTATCTATGCACTAAATACTTCATGGAACCCATGAAACTTCAGTATGCGTTTAACTCTGAACTATTCATGGATATTGTTCAGATCAATAGCAAATCCGGTCTTGTAGGCAGCAACAAGAATTTCGCATATGCAGGTGGTAAGTTTGGCGGGATAGGTCTTACTCAGTCATTTGCATTGGAATTAGTTCCCTGGAATATAAAGGTAAATGCAGTTTGTCCTGGAAATTTCTTTGAAGGACCTTTATGGTCAGATCCGGAAAAAGGGCTGTTCGCTCAATACTTGAAAGCAGGAAAGGTACCAGGGGCAAAAACAATTCAGGATGTTAAAAACTTTTATGAAAGCAAGGTGCCTATGCAACGCGGTTGTCAACCGGAAGATGTGATGAGAGCTATTACTTATATTATGGATCAAAAATACGAAACAGGCCAGGCCGTACCGGTAACAGGAGGACAGGTGATGTTGAGTTAAAGAGGTTTATGGTTGACAGTTCACGGTTTCAGGTTGTCGGCAATAAATTTTATATAATTAGATATATGGAGTAGGTTCTGAACCTTGAACTCAGAACCTTGAACCCAGAACCAAATAAAAATGAAAACAAAAGCAATTAGACTACACGGTAAAAATGATCTTAGGCTGGACGAATTTGAACTTCCAGTCATGGGTGATGATGAAATATTGGCAAAGGTGGTAAGCGACAGCTTGTGCATGTCATCTTACAAGGCAGCTAAACAAGGTGCTGACCACAAGCGAATTCCGGATGATGTTGCGGATAATCCCGTAATCATCGGACATGAATTTGCAGGCGAGATAATCGAAGTTGGAAAGAAGTGGCAACATAAATTCACTCCAGGAAAAAAATTCAGTATTCAACCCGCATTGAATTACAAAGGGAGTCTGGATGCTCCGGGATATTCATACAGGCAAATTGGTGGGGATGCAACTTACATTGTCATACCCAATGAGGTGATGGAAATGAATTGTCTTTTAGAGTATAGTGGAGAAGGGTATTTCCCTGCCTCTCTGAGCGAGCCGTATTCTTGCGTAGCTGGCACTTTTCATGCACATTATCATACTAAGGGTGGGTCATACGTACATAACATGGGCATCGTGGAAGGTGGAAATATGGCCATCCTGGCCGGTGTTGGACCGATGGGTTTAGCGGCGATTGATTATATTATTCATTGTGACCGAAAACCGAAATTTTTAGTAATTACTGATATCAGTGACGACCGGTTGAGTAGGGCAGAGGCTTTGCTTGGTCCTGATGAGGCAGCTAAAAACGGAGTGGAAATTAAATATCTTAACACCTCAAATATTGATGATCCTGTCACGGAATTGAGGTCTTTCACTGATGGCAAGGGTTATGACGATGTTTTAGTATTTGCACCTGTTAAACCGGTTGTCGAACAAGCGGATGCCATTTTGGGTTTTGATGGTTGTTTGAATTTCTTTGCAGGTCCGTCTGATCCAAATTTTTCAGCCGAGTTCAATTTCTATAATGCGCATTACCAGTTTACCCACATCGTGGGAACAAGCGGTGGCAATACGGATGATATGGTAGAATCACTTGAAATGATGTCCAAGGATTTAATCAACCCAGCACTTTTGGTTACGCATATTGGAGGATTGAACGTGGTTCCGGAGGCGACACTGAATTTGCCATCAATCCCTGGGGGTAAAAAAATGATTTATACACATCTTCAATTTGATTTAACAGCGATTGACGATTTTGAAGAAAAAGGGAAGTCAGAGCCTTTATTTGCTGAATTGGATCAGATTTGTAAAAAGCATAACGGTTTATGGTCTGTTGAAGCAGAAACACATTTATTAGACAATGCAGAAAAGTATAGGTTGCTGTTGTAGAAATATTTAATAAAATTTTAGTTTGGTTATTATCTTTTGATACAATGGAAAACTACCATATAGCAGTCATTGATGTTGGAAAAACCAATAAGAAGATTCTGATATATGATCAGCTATTAAAACTTGTAGATGAGAAAACTGTTCGGATTCCAGAAATTGAGGATGGCGGAGTGTTGTTTGATGATATCGAAAAGCTCAAAATATGGATTTTAAATACCTTATCTGCTTTTGCAAATAAGTATAAAATAAAAATAATATCAACGTCTGCCCATGGCGCAACATACGTACTGACAGATGAAAATGGGAATAACGTAGTACCGCAGGTTGCATACAATACCGACCCGGGAGACGATTTACATAAGGATTTTTACAAATTATGCGGTGACCCTGTTGAATTACAGAAATCTACGGCAACACCTAATTTTAATTTATTGATAAATCCGGCAAAAGGGATATATTTTTCACAATTAAAATTTCCGCTTGAATTTTCTAAAGTGAAGCACATTTTATTGTACCCTCAGTATTTCGGTTATTTTCTGACGGGAGAAATTTGTGCCGATCCGACTTATGTTGGAAACCATACATATTTGTGGGATTTTATCAATAAAGAGTGGTCAGGTGTAGTAGATAAGCTGAAAATCAGGTCTTTACTTCCAAATAGATTCAAATATCCATGGGATGTCCTTGGGACAATAACGAAGGAGATTGCAAGGAAGACTGGTCTTGCAAAAGATGTTATTGTAACTGTAGGGATTCATGATTCTAATGCATCATTACTGCCATATATGGTTTCTATGACCGAGCAATTTTTGCTTAACTCAACCGGGACTTGGTGTGTGATCATGAATGAGAAGGAAGAAGTGAAATTTGAAAAAGATGAATTGGGAAAAGTTGTATTTTTCAACATGAATGCATTCTGGAAACCTATAAAGACAGCTATATTTCTAGGCGGAATGGAATTTGAGTACTATTTCGAACTATTGAAAAGGATTCATCATCGAAAAGATTTCCCTTTATTTAATTCAACAATTGTTCAAAAAATAATTGACGAAAAAAGTAAATTTATTTTACCGAGTGTAGCTAAGGGGATAGGGCAATTTCCTGATTCTGAGGCTCGAGTGATTGAAAATGGGAAAGTGTTTACCCTGGAAGATATCCAATCCGGTCAATTCGTCCCGGAGTTATTTAATAATTATGAAGAAACACTCGCTGTTTTAAATCTTTCACTTGCAATCCAGACAAAAGTTTCATTTGACCGCGCTGATATGACCAGGGGAATGAAAGTTTTTACGGAAGGTGGATTTGTTAAAAATGATAGTTATAATACCCTCATGACTTCCTTCTATCCTGATTCTGAGTTTTTTCTTACGGATTTAAAGGAAGCTTCGGCATTTGGAGCAGCCATTACGGCAAAAGCTGCATATGAAGAAAAGGATATCAGATCGATAGCGTCATTTATTTCTATAGATAAAAAACCTGTTCCAAAAAATAGCCTTGTAGGATTAGAAACTTACTATAATAAATTCCTTTCATTGATTTAGTGATTCCTCTTTTTAAATAGATATTTTTTTAGAACCTTGCCGGATTAAATTAAATAATTCAATGTTCTAATGGTAAGTTTTGTGAATATCCCCAATGGGAACAGTCATCCTTTAGGTGCTACGTGCTACCCGGAGGGGGTAAATTTCAGTATTTTTTCAAAAAATGCCCGGCAAATTGATCTTTTATTATTCGACAAGGAAGATGACTGGGAACCTTCAGAAGTGATTAAACTGGATCCTCAAAAAAACAGAACTTTTTACTATTGGCATATATTTCTGCCTGGGATTAAACCTGGACAACTCTATGGATACAGAGCATATGGACCTACTAATCCTACAATCGGTGATATGTTTGATGAAAATAAATTATTGATTGATCCATATTCGAGAGCATTAGCAGGGCATAAAATTTATTCGCGAAAAGCTGCTCAAGCCCCGGGCAATAATTATGGGAAAGCATTTAAATGTGTTGTAATTGATCCTAATCAATTTGATTGGGAGGGAGACAAACCCATTCGCAGACCATATTCGACCTCAATTATTTATGAGATGCATGTAGGTGGTTTTACCAGAAATTCCAATTCGGGAATTGATGAAAATAAAAGAGGGACCTACCTCGGGATAATTGAAAAAATACCGTATTTGAAGGAACTGGGTATAACTGCCGTTGAGCTTATGCCGGTTCAGTATTTTGACGAACAGGATGCGCAGGCTGACCTTACGAATTATTGGGGCTACAGCCAGATTGCTTTTTTTGCACCTCATGCCGGTTATGGTTTAAGCAGCGATCCAAAAGAAATAACAAATGAATTTCGACATATGGTCAAGGAATTGCACAAAGCCGGGATTGAGGTGATACTAGATGTAGTTTTTAACCATACTGCTGAAGCCGGAATGGACGGGCCAATGCTTTCATTTAGAGGGTTGGAAAATAAAGCCTATTACATATTAAATGATGAGAAAAACAAGTACCTGGATTATTCCGGATGTGGTAATACGATAAATGCCAATCATTCCATCGTCAGAAGAATGATTATGGAATGCCTAAGAAGCTGGGTTACAGAATATCATATTGATGGTTTTAGGTTTGACCTGGCATCGGTGCTTTCCAGGGATGAGTTTGGCGTACCCTTAAAGAATCCACCTGTTTTATGGGAAATAGAGTCCGATCCCGTATTGGCTGGAACCAAAATTATTGCTGAAGCGTGGGATGCTGCCGGGCTTTACCAAGTGGGGACCTTTATTGGTGACAGGTGGGCTGAATGGAATGGAAAATATCGTGATCATGTTCGGAGGTTTATGAAAGGTGATAAAGGAATGGTTTCTAAATTTGCATCAAAAATTATGGCAAGTCCCGATATTTATTTGGACCCAGAGAGAGAACCAAACAGAAGCATTCACTTTGTGACATGCCATGACGGTTTTACATTAAATGATTTGGTCTCATATAATAACAAACACAACGAGTCTAATTTAGAAAATAGCAGAGATGGATCAAATAGTAATTTTAGCTGGAATTGCGGCGTTGAAGGAGAAACTGTAGATCCGTTTATAAATGAACTTCGCCTGAGGCAAATTAAGAATTTTTTGACTTTAACATTTATTTCTCAGGGTACTCCGATGCTATTAATGGGAGACGAGGTCAGACGGACGCAAGGAGGCAATAACAACGTTTATTGCCAGGATAATGAGGTCGGATGGTTTGATTGGAGTCTGATTAAAAAAAATTCTGGTTTGTTGAGTTTTGTAAAAGGATTGATCTCATTCACGCAAAATGTTGAAATATTTAAAATTGAAGATATTCTTGCCACTTCAGAAGGTATCGAAGAACCACATATTGCATGGCATGGAGTAGAAACAAATAAGCCGGATTGGTCAGAGAGATCTAAAAGCCTGGCTTTTACATTATTCCATCCGGAAGCTAAAGAAACGATTCATGTAATGGTAAATGCTTATTGGAAAAATCTTAAGTTTGAATTACCCGGATTGAAGAACCAGTCATGGGTGAAAATAATTGATACTTCGGAAAATGCCCCCAATGATTTTAGTGCGTTAGATAAAGGAGAAATTATATCTACAAAAATATTAAATATCACCAACCGCTCAATTGTGGTCTTGATGGCAAAATGATCATCATATAACCAGAGATTCCAATTCCTTTGGTACGATAACTTTTGGAAACGAAACAGTAAAACAGGCATATTTTCCTTCAACACTCTCAACTTTAATTTTACCGTGAAGTTTTTGAACTGCCTTTCTTACTAGATAAAGTCCCAGGCCGTTTCCTTTTGACCCTTCAGACCCTCTATAAAACATCTCAAATATTTTTTCCTGCTGTTCTTTGAGAATCCCCAATCCATTATCTTCAACACTCATTATAATCGATTTTCTTGAAGTTCTCAGATTAACTTCGATTTCAGTCTTTTTCGTCTTTTTGAAAATAACAGAATTCTCGAGGAGATTTTCAAGGATTATTTTAATCAGAATGGGATCGCTTCTTAACGAAAATTTAGGTTCTACTATCAAATTGATACTCAGATCCGCCTCATCGATGTGATTCAAAAGATTCAATTTGCAACCATCAATGATTTTACCAAAATCAATGTCTTCAATATTTACAATTTCCTTGTTAATAAAATGGACGTTATTGAGCTTGTTAAGAACCTTATTTATATCTACTGCACCTTTTTCTATGAGTTCAATGTACTCTTTCAGTCCATCGTCTTTATTATCCATTTTTGCCAGGAGTGAAATGCCTAATAACCTTGCAATTGGTCCTTTTAGATCATGTGAGGCTCGGTAAATAAAAAGATCTAACTCATTGTTGGTATTTATAAGCTCTTCGTTCATTTTCTTAAGGCTTGAGGTTCTGTTGGCCACAATTTCCTCAAGATTTGAATTGATGGAAATCAACTCTTCATTGGTTTTATCAAGTTCATTTTTCGCTTTTAGTATTTCATCATTTTTAGATTTTAATAATTTGTTTTGATTTTCAATTTCACCTTTCTGATTCAAAATTTCACTGTTGGCGCTTTCGAGAATTTTATTTTGATTTTTAATTTGATGTGTTCTCAATTTTACCTGATTTTCCAGCTGTATTTTAGAATTGTGCAGAGATCTGGTTCTTAGCTGGATTGTGAGAAATACCGAGGTGAATAAAAATAGGATGGCAGAAGAATAAAACCACCATGTCCTCCAAAAAGGAGGTCTGACGATAATGAATATAGATGATCCTTCTTCATTCCATATACCGTCATTATTGGAGGCCTTCACTCTGAAAGTATAATTCCCCGGTTGTAAATTAGTATAATTAGCAAATTTTCTGCTACCGACATAATTCCACTTACTTTCAAAGTTTTCCATTTTATAAGCGTAAGCATTTTTCCTTGAGTCCGTAAAATTTAACGCTACAAATTCAAAGGAAATGGAGACATCTTTAACGGTCAGATAGATGGTATCCGTTTCGGAGATGTGTTTTTTTAAGGGTGAGCCAGGGACTCCAATTGGCACTTTTTCATTTAATATCTTAAATTCCGTAAAAATGATTTCCGGTATAAATTGATTGTCAGAAATCTGGCTGGGATAAAATGAACAATAACCGTTTATTCCGGCAAAAAGCATCTCTCCTCTTGAGGTGAAATATCCAGCCCCCGGGTTAAATTCCGTACTTTGAAGTCCATCTTCACGGTCGTAATTCTTTATCGAATAGTTGTTTTTGTTGAGCCTTGAAATGCCCTTGTTGGTACTGAGCCACAAATTTTCCTTTTTATCATCAAGAATCGTGTATATTGAATTCGATGGCAAACCATTATTTCTGTTGAATATAGTAAACCTATTTGTGGAAATATCAAGCATATTCAAACCATCAGAAGTGCCGATCCAAAGTTGAGATGACTCGTCCATATATAAATTATATATTGAATTGCTGGAAAGACTGTTTAAATTATTTTCAAGGTGAATATACCTGGTGAATTTGTTGTTTTCCGGTTCGAATTTATTCAAACCACCGCCAAAAGTTCCTATCCATAAGTAGCCATCTTTATCTTCGACAATAGATCTGACATCATTATTCCCAATACTGAAAATGTCATTTTCATCAGAGACATACCGTTTGAATGATCCGTTATTATATAGATTCAAGCCAGAATCTTCAGTCCCAATCCATATTCTTCCTTTACTATCTTCATAGATACATCTGATATTATCGCTGCTGATGCTATTATCATTGTTTGGATTATTTTTGTGCTTTTTTATTCTACCGCTATTTAGATATAAAATATTAAGTCCACCACCACCGGTTCCTATCCAAAGCCTTTTTGATTTATCTCTGTGTAAAGCGTATATTCTATTATGAGAAAGATAGTTTATCTTTGGATATTTTTTAGGAGTTTTTAATTGGTTAAACTTTTTTAATATTCTATTCCGTTCCCTGATACTTTCTCCTTCGATGATAAGATCATTGTCGAGATAAGTGGTGTATGTTTCTGTTAATGGGTCGTATTTCGAAAGGCCTTTATCATAGGTGCCTACCCACAAAACACCACTATTTTCTTTATAAATCGCTTGTATATTGTTGCTACTCATTGTGTTGGTAACTCCTGTGATTCTTGTATGCCACGTAAATCTGTCGCTTTGTTGTTCGATGAAATTTATTCCGGCATTAGATCCGATCCATAATATTCCGGAGCGATCTTCCATAACACATGTAACGTTGTTACTTTGGATAGAATATTCATCATTCGGATCAAAAGTGTAATATTGTGTTGCTTTTGTATATTTATTGATATACCCAAGGCCACTATCTATCGTGCCGAACCAGATCAGCCCGGATTTGCCCTGGTAGAGGCTGATTATAGATTTATCAACTGCAGAATTTTTTGAATTAATAATTTTGTGAAAATTAATTATTTCATCTCTATTATAAAGTTTTCTCCCGTCTTTCGATGTTTTTACTTGATCTATGCCTACCGAAGTACCTATCCAAAGGTCTCCTTCATTGTCTTCATAAATTGTATTTATTTGATTGCTGCTTAGACCAGGAGATGATTTAATATCAGTCTTGACATAACGTAAAAATCTCCCTGTCTCAGGGTCTAGCATATTTATACCATTATCAGCGGTACCGACCCAAATAAAACCATATTTATCCTTTTCGATACAAGTGATGTAATTGCTACTTATGCTGTATGGATTTTTATCAATATTCCTAAATACTCTGAATTGACCGGTTTCCGGGTTGTATTTATTAAGTCCACCTGCCGCAGTTCCTATCCAATAGTTACCAAGGTTATCATTTATTACACATGTAACCTGGTTGCTGTTTAGCCCATTTGGATTATTAAATTCACTTTTAAACTGTGTGAATATCTCTAATGTTTTATCATAAACATTCAACCCATCCTGAGTTGAAACCCATATTTTACCCTTTTCATCTTCAAAAATGTGATTAATAATATTATTAGAAATGGAATTTGTATCTGCATCATCGTGTAGAAATGTTTTAAACTGGGAACCATCAAACCTATTGAGTCCTCCATTGGTTGCAAACCATAAAAAACCCTGTTTATCTTGTAAAATCCAGTTTACATTATTTTGAGTAAGACCATTGTCAACAGTTACCTTATCAAATTTTATGTTCATTTGAGCGAATAGCTCTTGAGGGAAAGCGGTTATAAGAACAATATATAATAATTGCCTTAGGAATTTCATTTTGTGGTTTAAGATCTTAATTATCAGGCTAATATAGAAAAGTGTAGAACAGTTTGTCTTTAATAAAAAGATAAACTAATCATAGAATTTTCCATTTATTTGTATATAAACAAGAAAAACGTTGACTGTTATTAAATATTTCACATTAAGTTAAATACATATTAAACGAATAAGAAAGCCCAGCACATGTATATGCTAGGCTTCCTTACTTTTATTTAATAGATTTGTCAAAATTAATTGTTCAACCGTCAAGCTTAATTAGTTAATTATAATCTCCCTGATCTTTATTTTATTGTTAATAATTCTCTATGCAAAGCATTTTCTCTCTACATAAAAATTGCATTAAAAATAAAAAAGGTACAGATGTTTAGTTTTTATAATTATTTTACTATTTTTATGCTCAATGTTGAACACAAGTTACTATGGCTCCAATGGTCCTTCTCTGTCTGTGATACCACCTTCGCATTCACAATCAGCTGATGATTGTTCAATTGAGATAGCATCTGCTGGTAATACTTCGTCTCCTTCGTTACAAGACATAAAAGAAAGTGACATCATTCCAAAAAGCGCGAGTGTAAAAAGTTTAGTTTTCATTTCAATTAAGTTTTAAAGTTTTAGCTTACTGTTTGGGTATTTTACCCGTTTTGTCATACCAAACATAACAGGTTATTTTGATATATCAAAATAATTATATAAATTCTTTAATAAATACAATTAATTCTTTTTTCATGAATATTTTGCTAAAAGGAATTAGTGAATTAAAGAGTTAATGAGGTATATTAATACTATTATTCAGTGAAGTTGATCAAAAAAGAGCTAAAATTATATTCTCAATACTACAATGAACCTTTTATTGTTAGAATCATTTTGTTCTTTCGCAATTTTACATTTTATTGAAGCCCAATATATCTTCTTTTAGGGTTGTTGAATGGGATTTAAAGAGGGAAAGAAATTGAAAATTGTATTATTTAGATATATATTAATATTTTTTGGCTTCACTGCTACGTGGCATAATGCGATTTCTCAAGTAAATATTGACAGTTTAGACTTATTGATCTCTAAAGCTGAAGGAAAAAAAAAGCTTTGGGTATTATCTAAAGTAGGCTACTATATTTCCAATATTGACAATAACCTATATTATAAGTATTCTCAACAGGGTCTTGAGGAGTCACTTTCTCAAAATGATAGCCTTTATGTTTCATATTTTTTAATAGATATTGGGTATCATCATATCCGAAAAGGGGCTTATCAGGATGCTTTAAATAGCTTTGACAGATCGAAATTAATTTCTGAGAAAAATAATTACAGGGAGGCGCTGGCCTCTGCTTATACAGGCTTGGGGGTAATTTATTATGAATTAAATCTTTATGATAAAGCCCTACAATGTCATACAAAATCCCTTGTAATAAAGGAAGAATTAGGTAAGAAAAAGCATTTAGGTGTCTCATTTAATAACATTGGTCTCATTTATTACAAAATAGATGACCCTGTCAGAGCGCTTGAATATTTCAAAAAATCGTTAGATATAAAACTTGAAATTGGAGATACTTCAAAAAGTGTTCTTAATTATATAAATATTGGCTTAGCTTATTCTGAAATTTCTGATAGTATAAGCGATTTACGAGCAAAAGAGAGTTTTAGAACATCAATAAAGTTGGCAAATGACTATAATCAAAATTTTAGAATAGGAGAAGCTTACAGTGGATTGGCTAAAATTTTTGTTGAAAATTTGGAATATGATTCAGCAAAGTATTTTATAAATCTTTCAATTGAAGAGAGTATTAAAAATAATTTTAAAAAACTCGAGTCCTCAAATTATTACTTATTGTCCAGAATAGCATTTCAGGAAAAAGAATATAACCTGGCCATTAAATACCTGGAAAGAAGCCAGAACCTTTTATATAAATTGAATGATAAAAGCAGAATTAAAAATAATTATGGCCTTTATTCAGAAATATTTGAGGCAAAAAATATGCTGGATAGTGCCTTTTATTATCAAAAGAAATTCTCTGTCATGAAAGACAGCATATTTAATGAAGAATTAGCAAATAACTTAGCCAATGTCCAAATTGCTACCTTTCAGGAGCAAAGTCAGAGAAAAATTGCAGAAAAAGAAGAAACGATCTCAAAAAACAAATTATTTAGTTTATTCCTGTTATCGATTCTGGCCTTAAGTATAGCTCTTATAGTCGTTATATTCAGGAATTACGCACACACCAATAGAATTAATCGCCAATTAAATGATAGCCAAACTGAGATTGAAGCTCAGAAAGAAAACCTTGAACACAAAAACACACAACTTGCTGATGCGCAGGTGACCATTCAAAGACAAAATCAGGTATTAAAGAACATCAATGTCGAATTAGATAATAAAGTAAAAGAGCGAACACTTGAACTAGATAGGTCGAATCATGAATTGGAAAAGGCAGTAAAAGATCTCGACCAGTTTATATATAAGACATCGCATGATCTAAGGGGACCTATAGCTACCATGCAGGGCATCATTAATCTTGGAGTTATGGATGCAGGTGATGAGAAATCAATTGGGTATTTTAATATGCTCCACAAGGTTTCGAATAAGTTAAATAATGTTTTACATAGATTAATTGAAGTTCATGAAACATACCTGACAAATCCTGTTATAATAAACATCGATCCGAAACAAGAAATAATAAACACTATCGATGATTTTTCACAATCATCCATTAATACGGATATTACAATTATCACAGATTTAAGAGCCAATAGTGTATGGAATAGTGATAAGATGTTGTTTAAATTGATTATTAAAAATATGCTTCAAAACGCTCTGCATTATAAAGATAACAGTCATGCGGAAATCAAGGTGAAATCAGAATACAAAAAGGATAAATTGAGAATATTATTTGAAGATAATGGTTTTGGAATCCAGGAGGGCGACGAAGATAAAGTGTTTAATATTTTCTTTAAAGGTTCTCCTACACCAGGGGGCACAGGCTTAGAGATATACACAGCCAAAGTTGCAGTTGAAAAATTAGGTGGAATCATGAAACTTAAAAAACCTCTGAAGAATACCATATTTGAGATAATTTTACCCACAATTAAAGTTTAATGCCATTTTGCATTGTAACCTCCTGTTCATTATATCTCTTTTTTACAGATAGATCAACCGTTTGGTAAGGCGATCATTTGATGTTTAGCTCTTGAAATTGGCCGGTTATCAATTCTCACCATTTATGTTTCGTCAATAATTCTTTGATTTATTCTGGCTAAAAAACCTTTCATCAAAGACAATCCCTATCTTTGCAAAAAAAATACTATAACATGCCCGATAAGACCTTTAGAAGACATACAATTACCTCCGCGCTGCCCTATGCCAATGGACCTATACATATAGGACATTTAGCTGGAGTTTACATTCCTGCTGATATTTATGCTAGATATCTAAGATCAAAAGGTGAAGATGTTATTTTTGTTTGTGGATCTGATGAGCATGGTGTGCCTATAACGATAAGGGCAAAAAAAGAGGGTAAATCACCACAAGAGATTGCAAATAAATATAATGACCTTATAAAACAGGCATTTGAAGATTTCGGGATTAGTTTTGATATTTATTCCAGGACTTCGAATGAAATACATCATGATACTGCATCTGATTTTTTTAAAACACTGAATGAAAAGTCTGCTTTTAAAGAAATTGAATCGGAACAGTATTATGATGAAGATCAGCATGAGTTTTTAGCAGATAGATATATTAAAGGAACATGTCCGAAATGCGGATACCTGGAGGCCTATGGAGATCAGTGTGAAAATTGTGGTTCAACATTAAGTCCATCAGAACTGATTGACCCAAAATCTATGTTGAGCGGGTCAATACCAATATTAAAGAAAACTAAGCACTGGTATTTACCTTTGAATGAATATGAACCATGGCTTAGGCAATGGATTTTAACTGATCACCAAGAATGGAAATCAAATGTTTATGGGCAATGTAAATCATGGATCGACCAGGGATTACAACCTAGAGCCGTAACAAGAGATCTGGATTGGGGTGTGCCGGTACCAGTCGAAGGAGCCGAAGGAAAGGTGTTGTACGTATGGTTTGATGCACCAATAGGTTATATCTCTGCAACAAAAGAATGGGCTGAAAAAACAGGTAATGACTGGGAACCCTATTGGAAAGATGAAAACACCAGGCTATTACATTTTATAGGAAAGGATAATATTGTATTTCATTGTATTATTTTCCCCTGTATGCTTAAATCTCATGGAGCATTCATTCTTCCTGAAAATGTTCCTGCCAATGAGTTCTTAAATCTTGAAGGAAATAAAATATCAACCTCACGGAACTGGGCAGTCTGGCTTCATGAATATCTGGAAGATTTCAAAGGTAAGGAGGATGTTTTAAGGTACAGCTTGTGTGCCAATGCACCGGAAACGAAGGACAATGATTTTACCTGGAAAGATTTTCAAGCAAAGAACAATAATGAACTCGTTGCGATCCTTGGAAATTTTGTAAATAGGGTATTGGTATTGTTAAACAAGTACTACGAGGGAAATATCCCCGAAGTGGGAAAACTCCATGAAATTGATACAAACTTATTGAAGTCAGTTGAAAATGCACCGAAAACCATTGGCAAATCTTTAGACTCATTCAGGTTTAGAGAAGCTCTTTCTAAATTTATGGATGTTGCCAGGGCCGGCAACAAATATCTGGCAGATACCGAGCCCTGGAAATTGATAAAAATGGATCAGGAAAGAGTAGCGACCATTATGAACCTATCGACACAGATTGTTGTGAATCTTGCCATATTAGCAGAACCCTTTCTCCCATTTACATCACAAAAGATTTTTGAGCTTTTAAACATTGGTAAATTAAGATGGGATGATGCGGGGAGAGTTGATTTAATAGAGATGAATCATTCAATTGATAAACCTCAATTATTGTTCTCAAAAATTGAAGATTCTGAAATAGAAAAACAGATAGAAAAGCTTAAATCAACTCAAGCAGAAAATTCTTCCGAACAGAAGGACATTCCTGAAATTACTCCTCTGAAAGAAACTATTTCTTATGATGAATTCATGAAAATGGATATAAGAATAGGTAAAATTCTAAAGGCTGAAAAGGTTGAAAAATCTAATAAGTTATTGAAAATGCTTGTTGATACATGTATTGACACAAGAACCATTGTAAGTGGTATTGCGAAGTATTTTAAACCAGAAGATGTTGTTGGAAAACAAGTGAGTATATTGGTAAATCTTGCTCCCAGAAAAATTATGGGAATTGAGTCACAAGGTATGATATTGTTAGCGGAAGATCATGACGGCAGACTGATCTTTATTTCTCCGGAAGATGCTGTTATAAATGGCAGTACCGTAAGTTAGTCTTGTCGCACAATATTATTATTACTTTTAAGTTAGTATTGAAAAATGGTGTATGAAAATTAAATTAACAATCCTGTTATTTATCCTGACGTGCACTTTTGCATTTGCTCAATCCTCAGGGAAAAACTCAAGGAACAATAAAGAAGTTCCGGAAATTGACCGGAGTTCTATCTTCAATAATCAAAATAATAAAGTTAAAAAGAAGAATTCGAAATACTCACTCAGTGGTAGTTTTGATAAGAAAATTGAAGAGTATGAAGCGAGGATGAAGGACAATGTCAAAAAGAATAAAAAAATGGCAAAAGAGATGAAAAAACCTCAATATTCAGACCCTAGCTATTTTGGCCATAAAAAGAAACCGAAAAAAAGACCTCCCGGTAAAAAGAAATTCTGCAAAGAATGTGGTATGTACCACTGATATTTAAAATATTAATTTATAGTAAATTTTTAGATATCAATTTATTAATTAATAATTTCAGCACTAGATTTTACAAAACCATTCCAGGCAAGACTGGGTATGAGTTATTTACCTTTTCAGACATGAATTAATATTGCGATATGTTGAATTTAAATCGATTTATAGAACACACTTCACTAAAGCCAACTATGACAGATAAAGAAGTTGACATCTTGGTTGAGGAAGCAATAGAATATGAGTTTCTTGGAATTTGTGTACCCACCTTTTGGGTAAAAAAAGCCGGCAGGGAAATTAAAAATCACGGGATTCAGTTAGTGACTGTCATAGGATTTCCTTTAGGTTATCAAATGACTGAAAATAAACTCGATGAAATAAAACTGGCGATTGAGAACGGTGCCAATGAACTGGATATTGTGATGAATATGTCTGCCTTCAAATCCGGTATGTCATGGGCAAAAATTGAACTGGCTAAATGTGCTCAGTTAATTCATGATAATAATTGTCTAATGAAGGTCATCATTGAGACTGCTTATCTTTCAAACGAAGAAATTGTGAAAGCATCTTTACTGTGTCAGGATGCTGGGACTGATTTTGTGAAAACATCAACCGGTTTCGCACCTTCCGGTGCTAAAGTTGAGCACATCAAACTTATCAGGTCTTCAATTTATTCTAATATAGGTGTAAAAGCTTCCGGTGGAATTCGAGATCTGAATACCGCAGTAAAAATGATCGAAGCCGGCGCGGACAGACTTGGTGTTTCTTCCGGAGTTTCAATTATGAAAGAGCTGGAAAACCAATCCTAATGCCATGTCGATTAGCTAAGCGCCTATTATCCCTCTCTGGAGAGAGCGAAGGCCTGCCCACCGGATCAGGTGGGGAGAGGAAAAGCATTAATCTTCTTAACCAGACAACATTGAATCCTGATGGATGAAATAATTCAATGGAATATCACAGTTTCTGGTAGAGTTCAAGGGGTAGCTTACAGGGCATTTGCGCTGAAAATGGCAATTCAACTGGGAACTAAGGGTTTTGTGAAGAATAACCCAGATGGGAGTGTGCAAATTGTTGCTGAAGGAACTGCGAAGATTTTAAAATTATTTGCAAGTTATTGTGAACAAGGACCTGGATGGGCACATGTTGACAAAATCACCATCACGGATTCCCCGCCTGTTTTTTTTAAAGATTTTAAAATCCGGTATTAGTCTTCTGGGTAAGGTAAAAAAACAAAATTTACGAATTCCTCATCTATTACAAGCAGACAACAATATTCTTCTGGATTTTTATAAGTTTTTTTAAATTCTTCAACCTTTCCTGTTTCAATTATCTTTCTTTGGATAAGTTCATCCAGGTAGGTTACGAAATAATTCCAAATTGTCCCGATTTCTTCTTTTTTATAAAGCAGTTGACCGATTGGAATTTCCGTTTTGCTAATTATAAAAACCGGAAAGTCAGAAAATCCTCTTTTACGGATTTGATAAGAGGCTTCTTTTATATTATCAGAAACTTTTATAAAATCCTGAGATACGGTTCCCAGATATTTGCCATCCAATTCGGGGTTATTTTCTAAATCCATTTATTAATCAGGAAGTATGAGTGAAACAATATTTTCTAAATGATGTGTATGAGGAAACATATCAAACGGTTGAATTTCTTCAATACGATACTTTTCTGTCAACAAAGCTAAATCTCTTGCTTGAGTTGATGGATTACAACTTATATATACGATTCTTTTCGGACCGGCAGTCATAATGGTATCCAATACCTCTCTGTGCATACCAGCTCGGGGAGGATCGGAAACAATGACATCTGGCACTCCATTTTTATTTAAAAAATCATGTGTTAAAGTGTCTTTTATGTCTCCAATAAAAAATGATGCATTGGTAATTTGATTGTTGATAGAATTTTCCCGGGCATCTTCGATGGCTTCCTTTATAGATTCAATTCCAATTACCTTTTTACATTTGTCAGACAAATAATTTGCTATGGTACCAGTGCCGGTATAGAGATCATAAACAATTTCATTTCCGGTCAATCTGGCCATTTCCTTTGCCTTGATATATAGATTTCGTGCTTGCTCAGTATTGGTTTGAAAGAATGATTTCGGTCCTATCTTAAATGTTAAACTGTCAATTTTTTCTTCTATAAATTCTTTCCCACTGTACAATACCAATTCCTGATCATGAAATGTTTCATTTTTCTTTTTATTTATCACATAGTACAATGAATTTATCCCGGGGAATGATTGTTTTAAAAAATCCATGGTCAATTCAATGCTTTTATCATCTCTTTCTCCGAATTGAACAATTACCATAAGTTGTCCGGTAGAACTCGTGCGGATGATTAAATTGCGCAACAACCCGTTGAATTCTGAGACATTATAAAAAGTAAATTGGTTTTTTAAAGCAAATGCCCTCAGTTCATTTCTGATTTGATTTGAAGGATCTTTTTGAAGATAGCATTTATCAATATCCACTATTTTGTCAAATTGTTTTGGAATATGAAATCCTACTCCATTTCGATTGATGATTTTGTCAGATTTTACCTCATCATAAGTCAGCCACTTTTTATTGCTAAAGGTAAATTCAAGTTTGTTTCTATAATTTGTAATTGATTTTGAAACGATAATTGGATTTACTTCGGGAAACTTAAACTTTCCGATCCTTTCAAAATTATCAATAATTTGCTGCCTCTTAGCCTCTGTTTGATATTGATAATCAATATGTTGCCATTTGCATCCTCCACATAACCCAAAATGTTCACAAAATGCATCTACTCTTTGGTCTGAGTATCGATGGAACTTAACAGGTTTCCCTTCAAGAAAGGATTTCTTTCTTCTTATGATTTTCAGATCCACTTCGTCACCCGGAGCAACTCCAGCTACAAACACTGCTTTTCCATCAATATGTGCAATACATTTCCCCTCCGCTGCAACAGTCTCAATGAGGACATTTTCAAAGATTTTATTTTTGATTCCCATATTTTGGTTGCAAAGTTAATCAATATGGTTTGTCACGAGTTTTTTTTTACTATATTTTGGAATATTACCATTGAAAGAATGAAAAGGTGTGTACTGATATTGGTATGGTTGTTGGGAGTGAACTTGGTTTCAAATGCTACTCATATAGTAGGGGGGGAGTTTGAGATTCAACATATCGAGGGGGATCAGTATTTATTTAGACAGATCCAGTATTTCGATGTAGTTAATGGAAATCCGCAGGCAAAGGACAGGGAGATTATTGCCTCAATTTTTAGAAAAAGAGACAACGTTTTTATTAGGTCCGTATTGTTACCCTTAAGGTCTGAGAATTTTGTCCCTTATACAAATCCCGTATGTACGAATGACAGACTGATCACCAACCGCCTCGTTTACTCAGCCGAGATAAGATTGAATGCCAGCTTGTTTTCTGACCCTGGGGGATATTACCTGGTTTGGGAACGCTGTTGCAGGAATAATATCATAAATAATATAGTAAATCCCGATGAAACCGGGCAAACATTTTATTTGGAGTTTCCCGCGATAAGAAGAGATGGAATTGAATTTAGAAATTCTTCACCTCAACTTTTTCCTCCACTGAGTGATTATGCTTGTGTAAATAGATTTTACTATGTTGATTTCCGCGGCACTGATCCAGACGGAGATTCTCTTTCCTATAGTTTAGTAGCCCCGTTAAACAGTTCCACTTTTGAACCTTTACCAACTCCTACACCGGCTCCACATCCCAATGTGACATGGGTGGCAGGGATCAATAGCACGTTTCAGGTACCGGGTAATCCCACGCTTGATATCAATGATAAGGGTTTTTTAACAGTGGTACCATCGGAAGAAGGTCTATTTGTATTTTCAGTAAGATGTGAAGAATTTAGAAATGTTGAGAAAATAGGAGAGGTGATACGTGATTTTCAATTATTTGTAATTGATTGTCCTGATCCGGGGAATCCTCCGGAAATTCAGGCAAAAGCTCCGGGGAGTGATATTTTTGTCGCTGAATTGGATACGATAAGATTGGCCTTGGAAGATTCGAAATGTTTTGATTTTAACATCGTTGACAAAGATGGCAGCGAGACAATCACCATGAGGGCAGAACCAGTCAATTTTGAAGCAGATCTGAATACGATTCTTTCCACAGATATTGGTTACTTAAATATAGCAGAAGATACCTTAGGGATTCAGGTCTGTTTGCCTGACTGTCCATATTTACAGGGTGAACCATTTATCATTGACATAATAGCTCAGGATTTTACTTGCCCGCAGCCTTTGATGGATACCATGCGCCTTATTGTATTGGTGGAACCACCACCTAATCGACCGCCAAGATTTACAGATCCTGTCCAGAGTCATATTAATACCTCTTTTCTCGAAGGAACCGTGATTGATTTAAACTTTGAAGCGGAAGATTCAGATTTAGATAGCCTTCTGCTTTTTATAGAAAATGATGGATTTGATTTGGCAGAGTACGGAATAGAAATCGATACCTTGAGTTTTGAAGATGGAAAAATAAATTTCCAATTACGCTGGGATACAGATTGTCAGGTGTATCCTTTCGGTTTGAAAAATGAGTTCCAGCTTAAATTTTATGTAGAGGATGCTGACCAGTGTGGTTCGGTTGATCGGGATAGCGTTGTAGTGAATATTACTATAGATCTCCCGGACAATAATGAACCTGTTGTGTTAATAGATGATGAGCATGTAAATAAGGATTTAATAGTACGCATTGGGGATGATTTAATTTTTGATGTGAGCGCTTTTGATGGTGATCCTACAGATTCTTTAACCCTCGAAGCAGTGGGCATAGGTTTTGATTTAATTGGAGCTGGATTTGTATTTGAAACTAAAACAGGAAATTCAAACATCAATTCTGATCTTCAATGGTCGATAAATTGTGACAATGTGAATTTAGGTCGGAAAGATCAATATGAAATACTTTTAATTACCGAAGATGCAGATAAATGCAAGGTGCCAAATGCTGATACAATAATGCTTACACTTAACGTCTTACCACCACTGAATTTTGCGCCTGAAATTCTCGTGAATGGAGAGCCCCTGGAGGATACTGTTTTTGTTGATGCAGGAGACTTCCTTGAAATGGAAATTGCAGGAATAGATCCAGATGGAGATTCAATCTCCCTAGTGTTTTCAGAAGAAGAAACTTTGAGAAATTTTGGAATTGATTTTAGCTCTGGCTCGGGCATCGGAAGTGTATTTTCAACGTTCAATTGGCAAACGGATTGCTCATTGTTGAACGAAGGTTATCAAGATGCTATTTTTAATATTAATGTATTATTACAAGATTTTCAATGTATTGTTCCAATGGCAGATACACTTGATATGGTAGTCGTGATAAGAGATGAAAATATAGATTATGACTTTTTGCCCCCAAATGTTTACACACCAAATGCCGATAATATCAATGAATCTTATTTTGTGCCCAATCTTCCTAAGAGTAATTGTGAGCGCCAATTTGAAAGCGTCGCCATCTATAACAGATATGGGATTGAAGTATTCAGTTCGAAAGAGCGGGATTTTCAATGGTACGGAGAAGGCCAACCTTCTGGAGTTTACTTCTATCTCATCATCTATACTGATTTTTCTGTTAAGGGAAGCCTATCCCTTTTGCGATAAGTATTGATGTCATATTATTTGAGGTTTCCAAATTTCGGACAAGCCACAACTAATTTAATTGAGAATAGATTGAAAAGAGATTGATAATTCAAACCAATCCATCTCTTACTATTTAAACTCATGAATCATTCATTAAATTATTACCAAATATAGATGTTGAAAAAATTGGAACCTGTAATTTTTCAGTGTGAAATTATTAGCCTGATTATGGCTAAAACCCTGCGAATGATAGACTTTAAGCATTGGGTAGTTTATGCTTGTTTTTATATCAGGTTGAATTTAAACGAGCTTTATGTTGAAAAAAAACTAATTACTGGCAACCTTTTTCTTTAAAAACTGTCTATATATAAAGTTGTAAAAAAAGGGCGATATTATTTTAAATGAACATTCCATGGAAATTTTAACTCAACCAAACAATCAAACTAAATTTGAATGTGAAATATCTTTTGACAGGAATTCAAGAGAGAATTATTTTGAAAAACGAAAAGTAGCGCTTAAAAACCTTTCAATTGTAGATGGTCAAAGAAAAGATCACGATGTATTAGTTCAGAATTGAAAATTTAGGTGACCCTCCCGGATCGTTTTTTAAATGGTATCAAATTTTCCCGAACACCCGTAATTAGTAATGCTCAATAATTAAATCTACGTTTGGAAAGCAACTAATTTGTTAAAGGGAATAGCAGAAAGTATATTTCGGAGAATTTTCCCAAGTGACCAAGCGTCCATATTGATCATCATTCAAATTTTAAAAAAAACCTTTTTGTGGCTGAATTGCATTCTGGCATTAAAGTTGTCTTTCACTTTATTGAGTTAAGGTTCATATCAAAATACAACTGCTATGGGAAAATTTAAGTATCTGCTTGTTCTTACTACGATAATTACCGGAAATTCAGTTTTATCACAATCCATTTCTCTTCCTCCAAGCGGAGACAATCAAAAATGCAGGGTTACACAATGGATTGGACCAGTATCGATTAGTATCACCTACAATAGTCCAGATGTCACTGGGCCGAACGGCGAAGATAGAAAAGGAAAAATATGGGGAGGGGTAGTGCCTTTTGGAATGACTGATAATAACTTTGGATCTGCAAGGAAAATGCCATGGAGAGCCGGGGCAAATGAAAATACGACAATTTCAATATCCCATGATGTCAAAATAGAAGGTAAAATGCTATTGGCCGGTACATACGGATTTCACGTGATTCCCGGTAAGGAAAAATGTACTTTAATATTTTCTAAGAATTCAAATGCTTGGGGGAGCTACTTTTACAATGAAGAGGATGATGCATTGCGGGTTGATGTTATCCCGGTAACTGCACCGTTTACAGAATGGCTTACCTTTGAGTTTATTGAAAGAAAGCCAACATATACCATTGCGGCACTAAGGTGGGAAGAGCTCCAAATACCTTTCAAAATTGAAGCAGATGTAAGTAAAATTTATTTAACAAAGATCAGGGAAGATCTGCAAAATGCTCCGGGGTTTGATTGGCAAAATTGGGTTGCTGCCGTTAATTTCTGCTTAAGTAATAATATCAATTTGGAGGAGGCCTTGATGTGGTCGGATTATGCGATAAATGCCCCATTTGTCGGGGAGAGAAATTTCACCACCTTATCAATCAGGGCAAATGTATTGTATTTTTTGGGTAAGGATCAGGAAGCAGATCTGCTTATTGAAAAAGCGTTAAATGAACCTACCGCCACCATGAAAAACGTTCATATGTATGGACTTCAGTTAATTGAGGAAGGAAAGACAGATAAAGCAATGGAGGTTTTTAAACTGAACAGGGAAAAATATCCTGAAGATAATTTTACGACATTGGTGGATTTGGCAAAAGGTTTTGATGCTTTGGGTAAAACTAAAAAGGCCATAAAAAATTATCAACTAGCAGCACAAAATGCTCCGGAAGGACAAGAGGATTACTATTTAAGTTTAGCAAAAAATTTAATGGAAAAATGATAGTATTTACTTGTTATATTTTTTGATGAATGCATATTACATATTTTTTGTATATGTAATAACAATTAAATGAGTGCACATTATTAACATATTTTATAATTGAAAATAGTATTTAATAAATAAAATACTATCTAATATCAAGAACACTTTTAATTATATCAATAATAAATAGCACATTTTTGTTTTTAATTGATAATGATTCAGGTACAATAAAAGTTATATTTAAGCCGATATACGCCCTTTTATATGCAAACAGTTATATGCTTACATTTTTCATATCAATGATTTAATTCTTTTAATCTTTGCATATCGGGTTTGAGAAATCAACCTTTTTTGTTGTATTCAGAAGTTAATGTATCTAAAGTAATTGAATTTTTATATAAGAAGTAGATACCAATGACTAAATCAAATTTTTTAAAGCGTTGATGCAATAGAACACGATACATTATATAAACCATTCCTCTGAAAATACATTAAACAATTTGAGTTGTTGAAAAAAAACTTGAATGCGGTTAACTATATTTTTATTTTTATGAAAAAGATGATGATTGGCTTAATGGTGATGTTGGTATTTCAGTTTTGCACCAGTGAATTAAACGAAATTGGTGGTATTGTTGGTGATCATATAGATCCAGGCTTAAATGGTGGATTAGGAACAGACAGAAATGACATACCTTCGAATTCTTTTTTAGTAGAGTATTTTCAAGGCGGCAATAATAATACATCTATATCTACTCGAACAGAAAGCAGGATTAATCATGATTTTAATAGCCCTGTTTCTAATCTGCAAGGTGAAGAGTTAGGCGCTAAGTGGACTGGAGATTTTTATTTTAACTCAGGTGACTATGTGTTTTCCGTGAAATCGAATAAAGGAATAAAAGTTTTAATCGATGATAGAATTGTTTTAAATGATTTGGAAAATAATAAGGAAACGAATTATAACATCAATCAACAACTGGATGGAGTTCATACAATTGAGGTAGAGTATAATATTAATGGAAATAATTCAGAAGAGAATAGTGTATCCATTGATTCAGATACAGAATCTATCACCGGAAATGAAGGTGGGAATAATACTAGTAACGTGACAAATACAGGTATTAATGATGAGTCAGTCGTTGATGTTGATAACACCACCCCAACTGTTGAAGTTGATTGGAAACCCGTGGATAGTGAAGGGGTTAGTTTTTTTGAAGGTTTTGAAAATGGATTAATTATGCCACCATGGAGGAAACTTGGCCATGGTATTGTAGAAACGGTTTCAAGTCCAACGGCATCCGGTTCCAAAGCGCTGCGAATGTATTTAGAAAGAAAACTTTACTCATCATCAGGCGTTTCAAGAAGTCATCTTCAATATAATGGTGGTGAAGGTTATAAGGTTCCTAAATTCCAACCTCATTTCTCAACATGGGGGGCACGATTTGCACTTTATGTACCTTCAGATTTTGTGCCGGATCCTACCAGCGAAATAATATTTCAATATCATGGTTTAAAAGATAAACAAGATACATATACTGAGAATCCTTCATTTCATTTAAGTATAGTATCAAATAAATTTGAAGTAGTTGTAAGAACCATTGCTGTTGATCCGGGGAGCAACGATGACAGAAATGGATCATCATTCCGAAGTATTGCAAATGTTTCACCTGGTCACTGGCACTATTTTGTTGTCGATACGCATTGGGATTATAGAGCCAATGGAAATGGTTATCACCGGGTATATATGAAAACTGATTCCCCTCCATTAGCTAGTGATATCATCGTAAATTATACTGGTGGCACAGGGTATAATGATTTTTACAATGCCTATGCTATATTCAATATTTACAAATTTAATTGGAGTATTCAATCAAAAGTAAATCAATCAATTGCTGCTGGTGTAAAGTATAGAGAGTATTTTTTCGATAATATTGAGATAAGTAATAATAGCTACTTTTAGGCCCTGAAGGTCTGTTAGGTAAAGAATAGGGTGTAAATAAGTTAGGAAGACTAAATTAAACCAATGAATTTTTTATATATATGCCTCATATCACATCAACAAATGTAGGTAATTGTGGAAATGGAGAATTTTAGGAAAGCAGATTTAGTATTCAAAATATAATCAAAATAATTTTTGGCGCGTATCATTATTGGTATGGTTTATTTTGTAACTGGTTCAGGATATGTGACTGTAGAGGTATTATATGAAATATAATAAAATAAAGAAATTGATATGCGGGAGTATTTGAAAGACTCACTAAAATGTTGCCCTATGAGAAAATCGTTAACCTCAGCGTTTGAATTTGAGATTGATTCGAAGCATATTGCTTAAAAACTCAAAATTGCAAATAGATAAATTGTTGTTCCTGTCCTCCAAACCAAAAAACGGAAAGTATTAAAGCATAGTAAAAAACCCATCGCATTGGGGTATTCCATTTCAATGAAATATTTGCGATAGCATGTTCTTGTTTTCTCCCTATCCATTCAATTATAAACATCAAGACGATGAATAGAAAAGTAATTAATGTCATGAACTTAGCAGAAGGGATATCCGGTACTGAAAATAGTGATTTTGAAAAAAGGCCATTAAAATAATAAAACGCATGCCCAATCGTATTAGCTCTAAATAAAACCATTGTTAGCATCACCAAAGTAAATGTCCCTAAAACATTTAAAGTTTCCCTGTAAGAAGGGAATAAAGTATCCTTTGCGATTATTTTCTTTTTATTCAATTTACCACTTAGTACCAGAGGTATAAAATATAAGCCATGAATAAAGCCAAATAGCACGTAAGTCCAATTAGCTCCATGCCATATTCCTATAATCGTAAAATTGATAAGGATTGCCAATATTAGTCCTATTTTGCCTAAATCTCTAAATAAAAATGAAAATGGAGTAAATACATATTCTGTCATCCATGCTGTTAAGGATATATGCCATTTGCGCCAAAAATCAGCAATATTTTGAGCAAAAAACGGGTAATCAAAATTTTTTGTTACGTTGAATCCAATTAATCGTGAGAATCCTATTGCCATATCAGAGTATCCAGAAAAATCTGCATATATCTGAATTGTATAAATAAAAGCACCTAATAGTAAGGAGCTCCCGGGTAGCTCCTGGTAATTATTAAAAATAGGATTTGTAATAGCAGCGCAGTTATCGGCAATCACAATTTTTTTAAATAGACCCCAGAGTATTTGACGCATTCCATCAATGGCTTGATCGTAATTAAATACTCTTTGTTTTTTTAATTGGGGAATAAAGGATTTTGCCTTATCAATAGGACCTGATATTAATGTCGGGAAAAATGATATATAATTAAAAAATACAATCCAGTCTCTTGTTGCTTTTATTTTTCCACTATCAATATCTAAAACGTAACTTATAGTTCTGAAAGTAAAAAAACTAATTCCTAATGGAATTATAATATTTAATGTTTGGAGGTTGCCGTTTATATCTAGTGATTGAAATACTTCATTAAATGAAGTGATGAAGAAATTAAAATATTTAAAATATGCTAAACCACCAATACCTTGCAGCAAGCCGGTATATACAAGCATTCGCCGATATTTGAGGTTTGATGTTCTTTCAATTAAAATCCCTAAAATATAGTTTAGAACAGAACTACCAACGATTAAAAAAAGAAAACGCCAATCCCACCAGGCATAAAAAAAATAACTACTAATTAATAAAAGTAAATTTTGAATTTTAACATTACTATTAAAAATAAACCAATATAAAAGAAAGAATACTAGAAAAAATATTGAGAATTCAAGTGAATTAAATATCATAAAACTAATTATCTATTCAATTTTTAAACTAACTAATTCAATTAAATTTCCTAAATTTCCTAGTTTATTAATTTCCCGGAGTTTGAATTTTACACCGAATTGTTTTTCTATTGTAGTTATAATTATCATATGAGTAAGTGAATCCCAACCTTCCACATCATTTGCAGATAATTCATTTTTCATCTCGAAATTATCATGTTCAAGGATTGAGATAAATATATTTCTTAATTTTTCAACAATTTCATTTTTTTCCATATTGTTTTTAATTTCTAATCACAGTTTTTTACTAATAGTTTGGCTATTAATTTCGGTCATTTTCCGTGGCTTTAAATAATAATTTCAATTTATTTCTATCTATTTTCCCATTAGCATTTAAAGAGAATTTATTTATAAATTTTATTTGATTTGGGATCATATATGAAGGCATTTTTATTTTCATATAATCATAAAGAGATGCATTGCCAAATTCATTTGATTCGATTACCAAACCTATTTCCGTGTTTCCTATTGCATCAGCGAATGTTACAGCCACAACATTAATTTTTTCTAAAAAAGTTTTTGCGTGAAATTCTACTTCAGATAATTCGACTCTGAATCCTTGTATTTGCGTTTGAAAATCTACTCTTCCAATGTACATCATATCACCTTCTTTATCGCGTTCACATAAATCTCCTGTTTTATAAAACCTTTCTTTTATCCCATTATATTTTGTATAGAAAAATGCCTTTTTATTTATTACTTCATTTTTCCAATAGCCGGGTGTTAATTGTACTCCCCCAAGACATAATTCTCCAACGGAACCACTGGGTAAAACTTGATTTTGATCATCGACAATTATCGTTGAAGTTCCTTTCATTGCCTTTCCGATGGAAAGAACACCATTATGTGATTTATTGCTTGTCATTCTTTCAAAAGCATAATGGGTACAGAAAATTGTGTCTTCGGTAGGGCCATATACATTATATATTTTGGCGTTTGGCAAACAATTGGCCCATTCTTCAGTGATATCTAACGCTAAAGCTTCTCCACAAAACATGCTATATTTCATATCTGGAAAATCCATTTCATCAAAATATGGACGAAGGTATTGGAGCATAGACGGCACCATCAAGGCAAATGTCAGTCTTTGTTCGTCTAATAATTCAAAAATGTAGCCAAATTTAATTTTATTTTTGGGGATAGTATAAATACAAGCACCTTTTAGCAATGGAATGAGATATGACATTACCGATAAGTCAAATGTCAAATCAAACATTTGTAAAAATCTATCATTTTCATCAATATTGAATCCCATCTCCCAAAAAGCCGTAACGAAGCCAGTAATATTTTCTCGAGTAATAGGGACACCTTTGGGTTGGCCGGTTGTCCCGGAAGTAAAAAGTAAATAAACTGATTCCTCCTCAGAAGTATATTTTGGTTCTAAATCAATTGAAGTGTCAGGGAGATTGTTACTCGAAATTAAAATATATTCGGGAAAAAGTGAATTATCAGAAGAGTCTATAATTGTTTTTAAAACAGCTTGTTTAATAATATTTTCATTTCTATCCCTAGGAGTTTCTGGATTAATTGGAACATAAGCTTTACCTTCAAACCATATTGCTATAATGGCCGCATATGTTTCAAGATCATCATTTAAAATAAGTCCAATATACTTATCTGTATCAATAGTATTATCCTGAATTGATTTTCTTATTTTCGATATTACACGAGCGAGTTCATAATATTTGTAAAAAACACCATTTATAAAAAACGCATTTTTGTCAGTATATTTAATGATTGCATTTTGAAGGGATAAAAACAGATCCATGTTGTTTTTCTAATTTATAATATCAAAATCATCTGATAAAAGCACTCCATCTTTGAGCCTTAATATAATGTTATCTCCCTCAGGATCGATATAAATCCCCTGGGTTTTATAGTGTTTTTTTAGACGCTCTTCTGCTCGAGGATCCGGAAAGGTAGCTCTCCAAATAATATAAGCATCATAAAACGCTCCCTCATATGGCAATGAAACGGCCCTGATAAGATTATAAACTTCTATTTTTGATCTATTTATATCAATTTTCCGGTCTTTATCTTTTAAAGCTCCAAAGTAGCTAGAGCCTGTCAGTTTTTGCTTAATTGGTTTAAAGTTTTTATCAAGAAGCATCTCAATGGCTTCAATAACTATTGTCTTATAAACAGTTAGCATTTTTAGTTGAAAATCAAAAATATAATCATTTTCCGAAATTGAGATATATTTTTGAATAATAAGATCTCCGGTGTCAATGCTTTCCTCAATGAAATGTACTGTTACACCAGTTGTAGTCTCCCCATGTATTATCGCCTGATGATGCGGTGATAAGCCCCTATATTTAGGCAACAATGATGGATGAACATTTATTGCGCCATATTTGGCTTGAGAAAATATTTCCTTTTTCAATATTCTTTTTAAATGGACGCTTAAAATTAAGTCTGGTTTTAGCTTAATTAAATAGTTTTTAATTTTTTCCGAGTTGACATCATGATCACGAATGAAAACAATATGGTATTTATCTGTTATTTTTTGCAAATTTTTATAATTACTATCATTTTCCCGATAAGGGCATATGACCAACTGAATGTTATGATCAGAGTCAATTAATGACTGGAGGGTTGTGGCTGAAAAAATATCTTCACCAAATAATACAATTTTCATGATTTTAATTTTCAGGTAAGGTATTTTGTACTAAGGAGCCTTAAAAGTAACTTATGTATAGGAGTTTTGAAATACGTTATTATACTTGAATCCTTATTTAATTATAGGTGATATAAAAATGTTCCATCAGGAAGGAAATTCAATTGTGTACTTACATTTGTGCAATCAATCAGAATAAATAATTTTTAATATTTCATTAGCCACGGGCGGTTTGTAGTGACTTTCATCATAATAGTTACTGATATGTTCTGTAAATTTATTTTTTCCGGAGAAATTATAAACATTTTCTTCACCAAAAATTTGATATAATAATTTAAGCTGTTCTTTTTCCATATGAATCATATCATAAACCGGAGAAATCACTATTATATATTTAGTATTGTGCCGAATAAATAACTCTTTAATTTGTTTAAGTTGGCTTATTTCTGGGTTTGTGATATCACAGCTATCATGCTTTAATATTGGTCGATTGTAGAAAACTCCCTTATCTATAAGTTGGTTATAGTATTTTAAGGAATCCTTTTTTATATGAACATCGTAACTATACCACATATCGCAATTTATATCATTTATTTTGTGAGGATACTCATCCGTTCTTAATAAAACGCCCATATAATCCCGTTGTGTTTTAAACATTGAATAATCAATGTAGGCTATTAAAAATTTGAAATATATCTGGGCTCTAAAAAACGTGAAATAATAAATTAATTTTGATTCTTTAGATATTTCTGGTGGCAGAATAAAAATGTGGCCTTCATTATTTTTGGTTGAGATTAGAAAGTCTCTATCGATAATTAATAATGCGTTTTTAATACTATCTCCCTGTTCCTCTATGAATTGAACCTTTTTTGATACCGCATAGATTCCATCACCAGAACCATCAAAATGAAATGGGGTAGCATCATTTTTGAGGTATTTAACCCATTCCTGGCATTTAAAAGCCAGGGATCTGGAACTTCCGAATATAAAAGAGTTATATTTTTCTTTATCTCTATATTTAGAATACGTACGCGCTGTAACTAATCCTCTATTTAGAGTTACGATGTTATCTTTATAATAGCTATCGTAGCTTCTAAATAATCTGAATGTATCGATATATATTAAAGATAATAGGGCAGTGATAAATGGAATAATGAAAAGCAACAATTTTAAAATAAATTTATTCATGCAGATTTTAAAATTGTTTTAATTTATTTGGTTGAATTTAACATTTTGCGGATTAATGGTAACAGGTGGGACTTAATATGTGTGGTATTGGCAATTGTGTAATTATAACGTCTTGTATGAAAAATACGGTGTTGATAGTAATTGATTGATAAACTTCCCTGTCAATTTTTTAAATCCATATTCGATATTTTAATATTTGTTCTCCAGTATTAAAATTTACTAATTCATCAAATATAAGACACAATAATATAATATTTCCGACTTGCAAATTACAATAATGTATTATATTATGACTCAACTGGTGATTGTACACTTTTCTTCATATTATTTCTAACTATATTTGAGGAGTTAAAATTACCATATCCCTGACCATACATTCTGTTGTACCCGGCATTATTGCTTTTAACACTATTGAAAAGTAAATAAATATTTTTTAAAGTGCCCTGGCTTTGTAGTTGATTGATCATTGTCAAACTATCTTTATTTGTGAAGTTTTGTCGGAGGACAAACAGATTAATATCAGATTGATTTCCTACAATGATTGGGTCAGTGACCATGAAGGCTGGAGCATTATCGAAAATGACATAATCAAAACGGTTTTTGGATATTTTAATAAAAGATTTAAAATTGTCTGTACCTAATAATTCGGAAGGATTCGGTGGTATTGGACCGGATGAGGTGAAAAATAGATTTTTTATCGAAGTCTCCGAAACAATTTCTTCAAAACTGTTTTTTCCAATTAGAAATGTACTTAATCCAATTTTATTTTGTTTATCAAATATTTCATGAATTCTGGGTTTTCGCAAATCAGTACAAACGAGCAGCACTTTTTTGTGATTTAGAGCTATACTGGCAGCTAAATTCGCTGATAAAAAAGATTTACCTTCACCTGGAATACTTGAGTGAATTGAAATGACATTAGTATCATCTTCTGACAATAAAAAGTGTAAATTCGTCCTTAATGCCCTGATAGATTCTGAAAGGCCAGTATGCGGGTATTTAATTATTGGTAAATCAGTTTTTAGTTTATTTCTAATAATACTTCCAACAACGGGGATGTCACTATTTTTCTCTATTTCTTCCTTACTATTAATTGTGTTATTAAAATAATCTTTAACAATAATTACTAAAAACGGAACAATTAGGCCGAAGATTAGACCAAATATCATGTTTATTTTTTTTACTGGTCCCAACAAAGTTGCTGTATCTAAGCTCGCATAATCAAGCACCTGAATATCCGAAATATTTGACGCCTTGGTGATTGCAGCTTCAGCACTTTTTTGCATCAGAAAGGTGTAGAGTTCATTGTTTATGTCAAATTTACGTTTATAATTGATTAGGTTCTGCTCTGTTTTAGGTAACACAGTCAGTCTGGAATTGAGTGTGCTTTTTCGTTGCTTAAAATTTTGTAATTCAACATTGACATTACTCAACAAACTTTTAAGGTTTTCATCTAATATCTGCTTGGTATAACTTATTTCATTTTCTATAGCAATCCTGGCTGGATTTATTTTAGTAAGAGAGGAAGAAATTGCGCTTCTCCTGCTATATAATTCAGACAACTTAACTACCAGGCTATTCAAGGAAGGATCTGTTATGCCAACAACTGAAGGAGCTACCATAAGTTCCATTTGTTTGGCATCTCCCAGGTACTTTTGCAAGTTTTTGTAGTAATCATATCTCATGGTAGCCATTGATTCTTCATATTCAAGTTCTTTTAACTGTTCTACTACCAAACCCGCTTCCTGATTCAGATCAACAATTCTGTTTCTTGATCGAAAATCTGTGAAATCATCACCAGCAGTTTGAAGTGAATCCACAATACCTCCTAACTGTCTATCAATAAATTTGATGGTATTTTCTGATATCTGGTTTTTCTTCCGCAAGCCGAAATTAATGTAAACTTCTGCCAGTTGATTTAGAAAATCTGATTCACGCTCGGGTTGGTTACCTATTATCTTTAGCTGAATGAGATCAGATTCTTCATCATAGGCGGAAATATCTAATTTTTCCTGATAAGATAGTGTTAACCAATTAAGGTCCTTAAAAACAAAATAATAATTGTAGTCCGAGTCAATTAACTGATAATCAGCCTTTTCTATTGTAAAATTGAAATAACTATTTGAAAATAATTCACCGTATTTTCCATTTTGTTTAAATTCAATATTTATCTTCTTTCCATCTAATTTTACCTCATCGTCAACAGTTATTTGATATGTAGAATCGGTAAGGTTAGTGATGTATAAGGGTATTTCAGAAATATTTAGATAATCAGTAACTTCCGTAACTTTAAATGGAGCATTATTGTAAAGATCTGTATGTTTCAGGTATTTTTCCTTGTACCAGTAAACTCTCCAGTTTAGATTTATTAATGTTTGTCTAACAATTGAATAGGAACTTAAAATGCCAATATGATTCACAATATTGGTTTTAGAACCAAGTAATTGTCCTGAAAACATTTCTTCAATTCCAGAGCTCTTTTTATTTTCTTCAGCTAAAACCAGACTTTTAAGTTCATATTCTTCTTGTGATATCCGGTTAAATCCAAATCCTAATGCCAGACCTATAAACCCACAAACTACAAACCAATACCAATTAGCAATGACCTTGTTTATAAACCCTTTTACATCAATACCTTCTTCCTCTTCGATTTTATATTCCATATCATTAGTTATTAATAATCTTCCTGTATCACTTTAGAGCATTTTGCTATTGCAATGTGTAATGTTAATCCTTCAACGAAACTCAATTTATAACAACTCTGAAAGACGACTTTTCATGTAAGTTGTAAAATAAGAGTTATAATTAAAATGCATTTTTTCGTACTTTCTTACCAAATATAGTTAAATAGATAATGTAAATATCTAATGCAAAACTCCAATTTTCTATATACCATATATCATGAAGAGTTCTTGCGTAGTAATCCAATTTAGAATCAGTAGGTCCTCTCCAGCCATTTACCTGAGCCCATCCTGTAATGCCGGGCCGTATATATTGACGGACGTTATGTGTATAAATATTTTTCTGAAATTCTTTATTCAAATTAATTCGATGCGGCCTGGGGCCAACAATGGACATTCTGTTACCAAAGACATTAAAAAGTTGGGGTAACTCATCCAAACTATATTTCCTTAGAAATCTCCCGACTCTTGTAATTCTTTTATCGTTCAATACAGTGGATTTAGTACCTGCCAATTCATCATCATTATGTGTCATAGATCTGAATTTAAAAACTTCAAATCTAATTCCACGCTTTCCTTCCCTCAAAGGTTTATAAAAAACAGGACCTTTACTTTCAAATTTAATAGCAATAGCTATTACAATGAACAGCGGAGTGCAGACTACAATTGCCATTATAGAAAAACTTAGATCAAACGCCCGTTTCCAAAAACGATTACTGTAATAATCCAACTTTACCTCACGGATGTTTACCAACGGAATATCACCCAATTTTTCAATTTCGTAATTTCTATTAAAAAGGCCATAATAGTCCGGCACTATTCTTGGCCTGATCCCATGATACTCAGCTGTATTAATTATTTCTTTAATAATTTTATTGTCAAGAGAGTTGAGTGCAATAATAACGTCATTGATCTCGAATTTTCTTATTACAGTGCTAAAATCTTTTAAGGTCCCAAGGACATTAAATTTTTCGGATTTTAATTTTACATCGTCTAAATATCCAATTATAAGCCCTCTATCCGGATTATTTACATAGAATTCTTCGATAGAATGTCCAATATTTCCGGCGCCCACAATGAGTACTTTTCCAAAATGTTCCCCTTCCTGTTTATTTGATATTAGGTGCGAATAGAAATAAGAAATAAAAAATTTAAAAAAGAAGAAAACTAAAAACGAACCAAGAAAAAGAGCTCTTTAAATATTATCAAGATTTAGCAAAACGATTAGGAATGATGCAATTGATAAATATATAAGCATTTTCACTACTAAATCCTTAATTCTTGAGAATAGTGTATGGCGAATAAATAATTTTTCATTTATAAAAGGTAGAAAGGTGATGACCCAACTTATATTGAGTAATATCACACCATAAGGAATTATCAAAATTCTATGATAGTGA
Organism: Bacteroidota bacterium; assembly: GCA_024280115.1. Lineage (GTDB taxonomy): Bacteria > Bacteroidota > Bacteroidia > Cytophagales > Cyclobacteriaceae > JAAUQL01. The sequence continues at coordinate 116,900 of JAJRQT010000202.1, forward strand.
ACAAATGCTGTTATCAACAACGAAAGGTTTAACAACAAAAGATCAACCACTAAAAAAATAAGAATAAGTATCCGGTCTCTAATTTTCATATATTCAAAAGCACAGGATTTTCTTTATGCTATTTATCATTTATTGAAACGAGTTATTTGCCTTGCAAAACCAATTTTTCGGAGATTCATCCTACCAACAAATCCCATCATAGTTCTTTGAAGTAACGTTATTATTCATCCGCACTAAATCTATTACTTGTTTTTCAGGATATGATTTATGAATATTTTCAAATTCAATGTTTTTTTGTGTAATGACTAGTACATCTGATGCATGTATAACGCTCTCTAAATTATCAGTGATAATATTTGAGATATGCGGAATATGTTTATCAATGTAGCTCTTGTTTGTTCCTGTTATATTTGAAAGATTTACATTTTTATCAAAAATTGAAAGATTAAAACCTTTTCCAAGAAGTTTTTCCGCTAATTCTACTGATGGACTATACCTTAAATCATCGGTTCCCGCTTTAAAACTTAGCCCCAGAATTCCTATATTTCGAACCCCCTTATTTTCTATCATATTGTAAACCAATTCTTTTTGGTAAGCATTCGATTCTTCTATGGTATTAATTACCGGAACATCTAAATAGTAATCATGAGCAATAGTTTTAAGCGCCTTTAGATCTTTTGGTAAACAAGAACCACCATATGCGTATCCGGGTTTGAAATAACTGGTTGAAATATTCAATTGATCATCCATGCAAAAAAGATCCATTACTTTATGTGAATCAATTCCGATTTTTTTACAGATATTTCCTACTTCATTCGCAAAAGTAATTTTTAATGCATGAAACGAATTGTTAATATATTTAATAATTTCAGCCACCTTTATGTCAACTAACTGAATTGGAGCATTTATATTTTCGTATAATTTTGACATTTTTGCTAGTGATTTCTGATGATCACCTCCTAAGACAGTTACAGCTGGATTGTAATAATCCTTAACAGCAGATCCCTCTCGTAAAAATTCCGGATTAGAAATAACTGAAAACTCTTCGTTTATTTTTTTACCGGAAAATTTTTCTATAATCGCACCAACCTTTTTATTGGTTCCGGGCATAACAGTACTACGTATAACTACAATATGAAAAGCCATTTTCTCAGCAATTCCTTTAGCAATATTTTCGGCTGTTCTATAAATGTAGCTTAAATTCAAATGTCCCTCAGGCGAATTTGGTGTGCCGACACAAATAATCGATATCTCTGTTTCCTTCACAGCTGTTTTGAAATCTTTGGTTGCAGAGATCAGGCCTTTTCTATGATTATCCTCGATTAATCGATCGATATCTTTTTCTATAATTGTGGGTTTCCCGGAATTGATGAGATTTATTTTATGATCAACCACATCAACACCAATTACTTTATTTCCACTTTCTGCGAGACATCCCATGCCTACACAACCAACATAACCCAATCCAAATATTGATATATTCATAAGTATTTTATTTTGCGAATTCTATTATTTTCTTCTCTATAAAAAGCGAAACGTCTTCCCATTCGTTAAGTAGTTTCTTTCTGAACGTCTCTTGCTCTGTAACCGTCACTTTTTTATCGATATAATCCTTTAAAAAATCAGGTACTTTTGTCGATGTTATATGAAATAACATATTTAAATCGATGAGCTTTTTGTTTGCAGTCATCTCCCGGATGCCACAGTAAATTGCCGGCACTCCCAACAGTGCTGCTTCACGAGCCATACTATCTCCGGAAGAAATCATGATATCACTGTAATACATAAGTGAATGAATATCACGCAGAGGCTCCTGAAGAATACACCAATTGTCCGGATATAAATTTTTCGTCTTTTTGTCTTCAAGTGACAGTAACACTTTATATTCTTTAGGAAACTTGTCAGAAATAGTGGCGACTAAATTCGAAGCCTGATTACTATAGTTAAAACTCGTATTGATAACTTCACGGACAAATATGTATTTCTTCCCGAGAAGGTTGTAGTCTTCTAAAACCGAAGGATCCGGATTAAAATAGCGGGGCGATAGGTATGCCCATTCCTTTAATGCATTAAAGGTTTCAATTTCAGGACCAAAATCTTTTATTTTTGGATAATAGGTTTTGGAGGATGTTAATTTTTGTAATCTGACATGCTTTTTATATTCCGGATCATCATAAAACTGAAGATTTGGTATTCCATTCAACTTGGCAGCTGACCCCAAAATAAAACTGCTCACACTTATTCCTATATTGTACTTTTTTTTCAACAAGAAAAAGAACATTTGAAAAAATCGAAGAATGTTAGCCTCAAATATAATAGAGAACTTTGTCCCTCTATGAACACCGATTTTTGTTACTTTAAAATCAGCATATTCCTTTTTGGCAATTTTATAAACCCTTCCCCGATCAATGGCGACAATATCAATAATCCAACCTTCTGATTTTAGTTTATAAAGGACTGGACGAAAAAAATTCAGGTGCGCCGGATGTCTTATATCTACAATTAGTTTTTTCACAAATAAACTTTAATATAAATGATTAATGGAAGTATCTTTTATAATTGTGTAAGTAGGTTATGGTATTTACCTTTCGTTTTCTTATAAGTTTTGCGGGATTACCTGCATAAATGCCCCAAGGTTCAGTACTCTTTGTGAGAACACTATCAAGAGCAATAACACTGCCTTCCTCAAGCGTTAATCCTGGCAATACACTTGCTCCGGTAAAAATACTGACATGATCTTTTATTGTAACTGTGGCTCCTATAGTTTCATACAACGGGCTGTCCAAATTGTGTCCTAATGTGAGAATTTTTACATATCCTGCTATATCAACATTATTTCTTATTTCAATCCCTCTTCTCCCATCCAACAAGGAGTTATTCCCAATTGAGCAATTGTTTCCAATTTTAATTTTATGTGGAGAATACATACGGACCCTCATTTGTATATGAGAGAACTTTCCGATTTTTACAAACATAAAATACTTATAAAGTATTTTTCTTAAAAAATAGCTTGGTATCCTCGATATTATATGATTCCCTATGGCCATATGAAGAAACCGCAGATAATCAATTATTTTCCGTAAAGGGGAGTTCTTTTTCAATTGTTCTTCAAATCGCATATATAAAGTTAATTATTACCATGTAATAATATTTTATAAGGTTTCAACTTTGATTTTAGTTATACATTCAAAAGAATCTTCAAAATTTTTAACTCCAATAATTACTGATGACGGTTCGATTTGGTAGTATCCTTTTGAATACCAACCTATTACAGGATTGTTTTGCCCTTTCAAAACAGAATATTGAAAATCATTCGGTAAATTTAGTGTTACAGTTGTAGAACTATTTTGATTTTTCAATTCGTATATATTTAATCCGGTTTGTTTAATTTCTATGTCAGGATGAATATGATAGATAATTTCCGCTTTATGAATGACACCGTTCAAGTTGCTAAGAGAATCAATAATTAAGAATAAATTTTCTTTCTTTCTATACTGTACCTTTCGTCTATGATTTGTGCCAATTGCCTCATAACCATTATGTTCTCCTGTAACTTCTTCCAACTCGTCTGTTATTGAAGTATTTTGAACATTTGATTTATAATGTTTTAACCAAATCATAGGAGCTTTTGAAAGCGCCTGATCACAATTATCAATTCTAATTGTATTGTGTGCTACAGTACCTTTAAAATATTGTCTGAAATCAGGCTCTTTATGATAAACATAAGTTCCGGGGTCAACCAAAAACCATTGATTCTTGACTTTTAAAACGAATGATAAAGCATCTGCATGCCCATGAACTGCAGTAGATAAATAACCAAGCGGAGCTACATTGAAGTGCGCATATATTTTATTGTCATTATTTTTAAAGTAAAAATGTCCTTGTTTTTGAAAGAATGCTGAGCGCCCTTCTGATTTCTCCAATTGTGAGGAATTATACTTTATTTCAGCATCTCTTCCGAATATAAGTAGATTTTTAATCCCAAATTCAGTTGTTTTTTGTTTATATGCTTTATCATTAAATAAAATCACTCCAGAGGCGATGATACATTTAAAATTGTTATAATGTTTCAATTCAGGTTTGAATAAGAAACCATCATCTTCATCGCCATAATTATATGGTTCACCATCAGAATCTGTTGCATCATATATATAATCATAGATATTCTTCAATTCATCCTTGTAGGACTTTGAAAATAAATTGTTTGTTTTTTCTCCGACCCAAAAACTTATAGTAAGGAAATCAGCTATAAACTGAATATATTCAAACGATTCCTCTTTGTTGATACCATGATTATGTTGTTTTAAAATTTCTCGTTCAAGTAAATGTTTACTCTTTTTTTTCCATCTGTCAGATTTATTAAAATCCCACACGCTACATGCAATATATAAGCTGGCTAATTCGCCTATTAAATGATTATTAGCAGAGGAATAAAATGAAAGATGTTTTCTGATAAATTTAATATGATGATAAATCGAGTGGTTCCATCTTCCTGTTAAAAATTGCTGGAAATATTTATCATGTTTTAGATCGGTTGAATTCAATATTTCGATTGTTAACCACCAGTTTAATAATCTAACTGAAACTTCTAGCCCACTGTACCAATTGACGCCAATAAGATATGGGTTTTCAACTATCCAACTTGAAATGGATGATTTTATTAAGTTTAAATATTTTTCACTACCTGTAGCTATATAATTAACAGCCCAACTTACTAGAAAATGGAAGCGGTTTATTTCCCAGGTATGCTTTACGCATTTATTACCATGGGTTCGGGGAGACATTGAAAAACAAAACTTTTTATCAAAGGAATTATTCGAATACAAATCATAGTGCCAGGGAATGGTTTCTTCTATAGAGAGATTTTTACCAAATACTAATAAATCTTTCGGTAAATTTAATTTTTCAATTCGAGGGATATCCAGAACACCACTGAAATGAATATGTTTTATACTTTTTTGATTTCTATTTAGAAATAACTTTTCATTTTTTCTTCCTAAAAATTGATAGATCCTAAATACTAATTCTAAAAAAGATAAAGTTTTTAATCTATTTATCAGCCAATTTAAATTCATAGTTATGATTTCTTGTATCTTCCATCACGCGACATTATTGAAATGCCTAATAAACAATTTATATTTACCAGATTTGGTTGGAGTAATATTATCAACAATTTCAACTGTTGTTTCAAATGGCATTCCTTCTTTTTTTGAGAGAGACCTTATTATTTCCTTTGTATCAGATTTTGAATAATTATTATTGGGAACAACTAATACATGTAGTTTGCCAGGCTGGGTATTTATCAGTTGCATCTTCAGGACATTGTCAAAATATTTCGCGTGTCTTCCAAATATTAATGCCGTCAATGTAATCTCCCGGCCATCATCCCCAATAGCAATATCTTGTTCCCTGCCAATTATATTTTTTAAATAGGGAAAATGATATGTATTGCATATACCATCGCCTTGTGCAAGTTCGCCAAGATCATTTGTTTTATACCTAATCAAAGGAAAAGCAGGATTGATAAACGAAGTTCCTACTATCTCTCCAATTGGATTAACATTTTCATGCCCATTTACAGATTTGGGAATAAACTCAACGTAGCCATGTGTAGGGACAAAATGATATCCATCGCATTTTGGACAATTAAATGCCAGGGCACTATATTCAGTTAGGCCATAAATTTTAAATATTTTTTTCGTTTTAAAAAAATTAATACAAAGCTCTTCTTGATGTTTATAAACGTTTTCACTTGCAAATATTATCCCTTTAAAATCCTTTAATTTAAAATCTATTTTATTTTCTGTTGCAAGCTTTACTAAGTTCTCGATAGAAGCGGGATAACCATACAAATAGCTGATTTTATATTTTTCCAGTAATTTTATGTATTGTTTGACATTACTATTTTTTAACTCAAAAGAACTTAGCATAAGTACATTTCTATATGCATCGTAAGATGATAAGACGGACTTTCCTAGAAAATCTCCTCTCAATCGGGCAATTCTATCATTTGGCTTTAGACCAAACTTTTCGTGAATAAATTGAATGTCTGCTTTCCCAGCAGGGCGTGTTTCTCCCTTTGTATAAAATAATTTCATAGGAGCACCGGTAGATCCCCCCGTATTCATCTCCATGATCTTTTCGTCAGAATAATTTTTTGCTAAAAACATTTCTGGATTTTTTTGAATGTCCTCTTTGTCAAGTAGCGGAATATTATTTTTGAAGTCTGTTAATGTGTGAATCTGTTTAATATCTACACCTAATTTGTCCCATGTTTCTTTGTAATAAGGAACATTATTATAGGCGTGGTTAATTAGTTCAATAATTTTTTTTGTATTATAACTATCCACTTGATCAGAGTTCCATTTTTCCATTGAGATCAATTCTTGATAATGGTTTTTATAGTTTTTACCTAGATAAGTGGATCGCGGAAATAATTTAAATGGTGCAACGAATACTAATTTTAGCCAATCGGGCATTTTTTTATAAACGGGTAGTATTTTATATAATTTATCTTCTGTTGACATTGTATAGAGATTACCTTTTGTGAAAAATATTGATTAATAAAAAAACCGTACGGTTTGGTAATTTCCTCTTTACTATTCCGGTATATTTAAATAGAAATCAAATAACGCTATTTAAATTCTATCCTCACTATGGAGGTAATTTTTATAGAAAGATTACATAAAATCATGATGCGATTTGATCAATTTTGTCTATAAGTTCCTTTACAACAATATTAGATGTATAGTTATTGATTGTATCGGATTTAATCTGTTTTCCCATGGTTGATATTAGGGACTTTTGCTTTAAAACTTTATTAAATGCGTTTATAATCTGATCTTCAGTCGGAGAGTTAATTAATAGCCCATTTCTTTCATTTGAAATAAATTCAGGAATAGCACCTGTTGCGGTAACAATGCATGGTACTCCAAAATATCCACATTCAAGTATTGTTAAGGGAAAACAATCTCTATTTGTAAAGAATAGTAATAATTTAGATTCCTGGATAATTTTATATTTTTCATCTGAATATATTGAACCGAGCCAAACGGCATTATTTAAATGATCAATTTGTTTACAGAATTCCCGCTCCTCATTTTTATTTTCAAAGTTTCCTACGAATTTAAATTTTTGATTTGGGAATTGTTCTGCCAGGTTTAAAATTCTAAATATACCTTTGCTTTTTTCCATTCTACCTATGTAAAGAAAGCCGTCTTTTTTTAAACTTTTATCTTCTAAATCCAATAAGTCCTCTGAAATAAAATTCGGTGTGTAAAATACAGGTTTACTCCTTCCAAGTTTGATAAACTCATCAATTGATTTCTTACTAATTGCAAAGATGATATCTATATAATTATTGGTTAATTTAAATGCCTTTTTGTTTAAATAATCCAATTGTGGTTGTCCATGGTAATATGCTATATTTTTCACCCTGAATAATTTACAGATTATATTTAAAACCACTTGAAAAGGATAAACACTTTCGGAAATGTGAACTATTGTAAATCTTATTTTACTTCTTTTTTTAGCCAGAATAATAAATAACTTGAAATAATAGATTAAGTAATGAATCACCTTGTTTTTTGAAAATATTTTACTTTTATCTAATAAATAGTAGGGAATTTTTTCTCTTATAAAGTGGTCAACGATTAAACAATTTATGGTGGCAATTCCACCGCCTTTTGTTGCTCCAACCAGAAGTATTTTTTTCATTCTTTTATATTACGACAAACAACACTCAACAGCCTGATTTTTATTTTGAATTAGATATAACGCCAAATGATTAAAAAGAATTATTAAATCAAAATAATTAACCTTTAATAACTTCCAATTGATATTGAAGGTTTTTATTCGGGTGAAATAAAACGATGCCAAATAATACGGATAAATCTCGTAAAATCATATATATCATAAAATAGAAGATCCTCCTTGGTAAACTCTTTAACCCCTTGAAAAAAATTGGTGTAATATAAACTAAGATAGCATAGTATTTTATTATTGGAATTGACAATAGCGAAAGCAAAAGAAAAATTATAGTATAGTCTTGCTTAATCATAAGTTTGAAGCAATTGCTGTTAAAACTTTTAAATATATGTTCTCGATATAGCAAAGATCTTGCATAAAGGTGATAACCTTTTTTTAAGAACTCAACAATTCTAGTTTGATTTAAATAACTAATAGTGTGATGATGAACTAGAAGTAAATTAATCCTTTTAAACGGGTACCCTGCTTTAAAACACCTGAGACCAAATTCAAAATCCTGACTCTTTTTATAATAGTCTCTCATCCCCCCAAGCTTTGTCCAGAGCTCCTTGCGAACAAGGAAAAGACCTCCTGGTACCCACTGAGTCTCAACTTTTTCATTTGCTTTGAAATTATCTTCTCCAATTTTTTTCCAAGATGAGTCATAGTATATGTTAATAAACTGTCCTGAGAAAAAATGTTCCTTTTCTAAAAAATTTTGTGTGATTTTATTTTCGAAGAAACCCGGAATAATTTCCATGTCACCATCAATAAAGAAAAGCCATTCGTATTTAGCGTATCTAGCTCCTACATTTCTTGCAATAGCTGCATTAATTTCACCTTTGATCTTCAAAATGTGGTCAACATTAAACTGAAGAGCAATTTGAAGGCTTTCATCATTAGAATCTGAATCGACATAAATTGTCTGAAAATTATAACTGGAAGTAAGCTCATTCCTACAAGAGTTAATGCTTTCAAAACATTTTTTAAGTTTAAATCCCTCGTTTCTGCCTATGACGACTATGCTTATATCCATTTATATTTTTAGTTAAGGCCAAATATTGATCTTTATTTTCTAAAAGCGCAAGAAAATAAACAACGAGTAGCCATGATTGAAAGGACCTTGTTGCTGGATTGTATATACTCCCAATAAAAAATACAGCAAAAAACAGAAATTTAATTAAAATGTAATTGTAGCTTCTGATTGTTAATGTTTTATAAACATACATTAAAAATGTTAAAATAAACAAAACAAAAATAATCAAACCTAAAAATCCTCTTTCAGCAATGATGGTGTTGATGTCGTTTTTATATTGATATGGAGTTTTGTTTTTATTATTCTTGAAATCGAATCCCAAACCAAACCATATTTCGATTTTGTTCATTTTATCTTTCAGGAATTTATATCCATTGAATCTGTCAATTTTAAAAGATTCATCTCCTCCAAATGTTTGTTGCCCACCTTCGATGAAAACCTTGTTATAGTGAATAAATGATTTCTCATATCTCACAATGTTTTCGCGAAAATACTCCGTGGTGGAAAAAATGTAGGAAAAGACTATCAGGAAGATCATTCCTGTTATAGCTCTTACACGAAATTTCAACGACCCTTGTGTAATGGAATAAATCATTAAAGCTGATAGGACGAAAACAAAAAGTATTAATCCTCCCCCTGAATTAATGAGAATAATAGGAATAATAAATAGTAAGCTATATTTAAATATTTTCAGATCATAAAAGTAAATAATGATAATTGGTATTAACACTCCAAGCGTACTTGTCCCTCCGGCACCCATGGTTCCGGAGGCAATATCAACCACATTTATTGACCCTCCTTCAGTATAGACAGAAAGATTTTTTAAAGAAGGAAACAAAACAACTTGTAGAATGGTGACAGGAACTTGAATTAGAAATATGATCATCAAAAGTCTGTGCAGCTTACTTGAAGATTTTTTATCTGAGTTAAAGATATCTTTGATTATGAAATAAAGAAGTAAAGGATAAATCAAACGCCTGGCTTCCTGAAAGAAGTTAGAAAAATTTTCCTGATGAATTATGAGTGATATTATGGTAATTAATAGTATTGCTAATATGTATTTAGAATATATTTTAGTAAATCCTGTGCTATACCGAGTAAACTTTTTAAAATTTAAGTAATATAAAAAAATTAGTATGTCAAGAAGGTATTTTGTTTCCTTTGGTAGAAAATTAAAATGCTCGTAAAATATTGGAGCTATAAAGATGATAATTAAAATATACTTAAAAAGCGTGAACTTTTTCATTATAGTATTGATTCACTTTTCAATTGAGAATAATTTACAGTGCCTGTCATTTCAATTACGAGCATTATAATCCTTTAAAACAACCACACCCGGAATAATGCAATACAGATAATGAGGGAGGCTTACCTTAATCATTTTCCTTGTTAAAAACCACCAGTTTGGGATAAGTAACAATATCATTGCTATCGTAATGCACAAAGCTACCCACTCTATGGAAAACTGGCTTCCAATAATTACCGCAATTGGCATTATCGTAAGGGTAAACATACTCCAATAAAAATCAAGATCTGTTCTCCCAGTGGCAATAACGAGGGCTCCTATTGGGTTTCCAATAGACCTGAATATCATATAAACTGAGAGAATTCGAACCAATACCACAATATCATCAAAATTAGGGCCGTAAAGTATTTTCACTACAAATGGAGCAAAAATGATAATCCCAATATATATCGGAACAATAATAGAGGAAATCATGTTGACCAGCCTTAAATAATTCTTTCTTAATATCTTAATGTCATCTTGAAATTTTGCCAGTACTGGTGCTGCAACGCGTGTAAGAATCGGATTTATTACCATTGCCGGTCGGAATACAAGCTGTTTTGCCAAACTGTATCCACCAAGTATTTCAGAACCAAAAAATTTACCAATGAGGAGTACATCTAAGTCCCGATTGAAATAATTTATTACTTGTCCTCCTACCTGATAAATGCCAATTTTTAAAAATGGTTTGGTTTCATAATATCGAAAGCGAAATAACAAACCCTTTTTAAAAGCTCCAGCAATTAGGAAGGAAATATTTGCTAACAATTGTTTTAAAATCGCAGAATATACAAGCGCATAAACTCCATATCCATTTGCAGCCCATATTATGGCTGAAATCAAAGAAACTGTTGAGGAAGAGATCTCAATAGTAGCGATAAATTTAAAATTGAGATTTTTTTGTTCGATCGTTTTAAATTGTCTGCCAAAGGCGGATAATATTAGAATTAAACCCATTATTGGAAATAATATCGCCAACTCGGGCTCCGAATAGAATTTTGACAAAGCAGGTGATATTAATAATACAAAAGAATATAAAAAAATACTGAAGATGAAGTTTATCCAATAAAGGCTTGAATATTCATTTTTTGTAATATTTTGCTTATGTAGTATGGCACTTGTTAAACCCATATCCATAAAAAGGTCCATCAGACCAAGGACAAAGACTACAATTGCCATTAAACCAAAGTCTGCTTTATCTAAAAAACGAGCTAATACAGAAATCTTTACAATCGCTGAAATTGCTAGCGTAACGGTCGATATTGTTGTCCATTTAACACCTGATATCGTTTGTTTCTTTATATTCAAAATTTCTTTTATTCTTTGGAAATAATTGTATTAACCCATAAAATCACTTTTCTGAAGACAATATCTTAGGTGAATCCAATTGTAAAATAGATTCAATTTTTATTGCGGCATTTATCCATGTGTATTTATCAGGAAGTTTTGATACAGTGTCAGTTTTATTTTTGAGAATTAGTTCAATTTTTTCCTTTAAATCCGCAATATCATGCAGATTGAAATACATGACATCAGAGCTGTAAATTTCATGAAATATAGGAATGTCGCTGCATAGTACCTGGCAGCCACATGCCAGGGCTTCCAATGGAGGCATACCAAATCCTTCAAAACTAGAGGGCGATATCAATAATTTTGACTTTTGTAAATATTCCCATTTATCCTCATCAGAAACAGCACCTAGAAATCTTATATTGAGCGACATTTTCTTTGCCAGCTTTTTGAGTTTTTCCTCTTCCTCTCCTTTACCAATTATCACAATAGAATAACCTGGCTTACATGCCAATAAAAGTTCATTGATGTTTTTTAAAAAATGAAGACGACCAATATAAATAATATCAATATCCCGACTATAGGATTTAATTTCAATTTTTTCTATTCCAGGATAAACTGGATTGCTAATTGGAGCGTTGGGAATCCATTCCTTCATTTTTATTCCAGACAATTTAGAATTTGGTATTAGAATCTTAGAATTTTCATAGGCATGTTTAGTTTTTTTCCACGATTTTAGTAATGATTTTAGTGGAATATCATTAAGCTCTTCTGATAGTACCTGTTGCATCCATACAGGATTTTCGTAAACAAAATTTGCCACCTTAATATTAAGTTGTTTGCCCAATTTTTCAGCTTTAATTGCAGAAGGTCTCAAATAACCGATTATCCAATCTGGTTTGAATTTTTTAATAAAAGGTTTTATAACAAATATTGCATATAAATAGGCCCAAATATCATTGATTTTATCAATACCAATTCGCTTATAAAAAAGGGGGATAGTATGTCTATAATAAACTTTTAATGTTTCGACTTTAAGTTGGGTGGAATAGAAATTTTTATCAGCTGCAAATATTACAACCTCATGACCTCTTAAAGCCAGATTTTTTGCAAAAACAAATTGAGCATAGCTGCCGCCACCAATTTTTCGCCTGCTATCTATAAAAAAAATTAATTTCATGAAACTATGAGTTGAATAAAATGATTTATAATACTCAATTGGTTAAAAATCATACATTTTCAGCTTCAAACTGCCCTTTGTGTTATGAGTATCATTGTGGAATTTTCTCTAATATCTAATTCAAATACCTGCAGAAGATGTATAAATATTTTTAATTTACTGCACAGATTTTTTCCCATCAACAGCATTAAATTCCTTAACTGTTTTTGTATTTAGATCCCGGGTGAATTTTAATTGAATAAAATTACTACCTATATATGTTATCCAAAAAATAAAAAAAGGAATCAGTGGTAACAAAAAACGATAGTGAGATACTAGTAATACACTGCCCGAAGCATAAATTAAAAAGAAACCTGAAATTACATAAATACCAATAGGTATTGACCTTTTATTTAACCATGCAGGATATAGAGTAAATACTAATAAGAAAAACATCAGCATATTTGGAATTAGAATATGATATACCCATGGTCTTTGGTGATGATAAGATATTGGATATTGAAAGAAAAAGCGTAGAGAATTTACGGCGACATTATAGGCATATATTTTCGGATTATTTTTTATATTGTTTATTGCATTACTTTTAATAATATCATTTTGCTCCACATATGATTTTGATTTAATCGAATCATATAAAACTTTATGGGCAGGATTTATTCCAGGAAAATCATCATCAAGGTTTAACCATGAACCATACTCATTTTCATACGTCGTGGTTAACCAATATATTCCTTGCCCAGATATGGTTGACCAATAGAAAATCTTTCCTGTGAGTGAATAGGTATAGAACAAGTAAGGAATTGAAAATCCAAATCCTATGAGACAGACAATTAGATATCTCAATATTTCTTTTTTCTTTAAAAATATATAAGCGATAAAAAGTAACACTATTAATGCAATGCTAACATATGCAAATATATACCGTGTAAGAATTAGGTACCCCAAAACAAGGATTGAATAAATAACCCATTTTCTTCCATGAGTGGATATTCTTGAAAATGAATAAAGCAGGAGGCACAATAATAAAAATGAGAATGATTCTGTATATATGAGGCTCATCCATATGAAAAAAGGATAATACAATCCTAGAACATAAGTCATTATCGTTGCGATTTTTTTACTTGTAATAGTGAGTAGTAACTTATAAAAAAATAGCAATCCAATAAACACCCATAAACCATTAAAAACCTTTATAATGATTATCGGTGATTTTAATGCAACAAATACTGTCAACAAAAGTGGATATCCAGGGCCACTTTCCAGGAAAGGATTTTCTGGATTGGTAAAGTAGCCATGAGTTAAATTATTAGCATAATTAAGATAACGTATTTCGTCAGGACGTAACTCGGTTTTTGCCAGTAGAATAATAACAATTGTAAATAAAACTAAAAGGGGTAAAAACTTAAAAATTGATTTCATGTTATTTGTATTGAATTTAAAAAATAAAGTTAAGATGACACTTTGTCCTGCTCATTAAAAGAGATCGTAATGGAGGGCATGATATCTTCTTAACTTATTGATACTGGAGGAATTACTGAACTTTTGCTATTTAGTTGAAATTCGTAAATAATAATTCAAGCCAGATTATGGTTATGAATTTGGGTATTAAATTGAAAGTTCGTCAAACAATATTTTTAATAGTTTCATTATCTGTTATTATATTATCCAAAACATCTTCATTGTTATTTAGTTTAGCTGTGATTGTTTTATGTCCTGCTTTTGATTTTAATTTTTGAATAAAAGACCTTGCAGACGCATAACCTTCATCCACATCTATATGTCTGAATTCAGCATTTCTACCGACCAGGTGAAGATTTTTTATTTTTCCTATCTCATTATTTAATTTGGATTTCACTTGTTCGAAGTCTTTTAAATAAACCGGGTAGCCAAATTTTTCGTCAATAAGCAATGTATCTCCAAGCTCTTCAGGTTTAAATAGTTTATACTTATAAACTGCCTTTAATACATCATTCACGGGATCAGTAGTGGGGCAAGTAACTTCAGCACATAAAACAGATTTATCGTCTGGAGTGTCATGATCACTGAAATTTTTAAATTCAGCAAGCCTGTTGATTACGACATCCTTATCGCCAAAATAAATCCAGTGATAAGGTGTAACATTCTTTTTCTTCACCATTAGATAGACAATTTTTACGGGTTGGTACTTAAAGCTAAAGTCCTTTCCGAGCATTTTTCCGAGAATGGTTGATGGAATGGTCGATATGACTCTGTCACATTTGTAAAGTTTTTCCTGGCCATTTTCTATGTATTTTACTCCTGTAATCTTTTTATTATCCATCTCAAACCCAATTACCGAAGTCTTTAATAATACGTGATCATTTATTTTATTATATAGAGTATTTGCTATTGCACCATATCCACCTTTTTTTGGATAATAGAACCCCTTGAAAAAAATTTTCGTATTTCTTTTAAATACATCTCCAAGACCGCTAACCCTGATTTTTTGTCTGCCCCACTCCATGGATATATTTTCAGGTTTTTCTCCAAGTAATTTTTCGGTATATGGCTTGAAGAAAAATTCATATAATCCTCTACCAAATGCATTTAAAGCCAGGTTTTCAAATGTTGTCTCCGGGTATTTCCGTTTAAATATAAATCCAAAAACAAGTTTAAAGGTTATGAGGGGATTAAACTTATAGAGCAATTCAAAAGGATTGACGGGGTCTCTTATAATTTTACCTCTAATAAACATCTTACTTTGTCTCTTTTTCATCTCCATAGGAACCAGCTCAAGTAATTCGTTAAGAATTTCTTCATTTTTTGTAAAGAGCCGGTGAGGAGCAAGATCGCAATTGATGCCATGCCACTTAAAACTTCTCGCCAAACCGCCAATATGTTCTGAGGATTCGAATACTTTAAAATTAGTATTGAACTCGCTCAATAACATTCCGCAACTTAGCCCGGATATTCCAGCGCCAATAATTGCTACTTTTTCATCAGTTGGATTTGAGTTTGTGTTATTCATGATTTTGATTTAAGGTTCTCACTATTATTTTTCCTTGTTCTACATAAATTATTTATTTGATGAGCCCTCTTTATAATTATTGTCAAATTGCGTATTCATTAATTCCTAGGTGTGCGACTAGTTCACAATTTTTAAAAAAATGTGCATTAAAAATGTTGTCTTAATGAATAAGTAATGTGTCCTTCGTTATTGATAAAAAATGAATTTAGAGTAAATATGTATCCTTATTTTATACAGCTTCGCCACGTCAGTCCCATTTAAAAGACCTATTTAATTTGAAATTTCCTTAAGATTAATTTACTAATAAGTGAAGTGTTGCACGTACAGTAAATAAATTGATATTGTAAAAATCGCGACTTTGTATTCGTAAAATTATATTATTAATAAATAAAATCCTATTAAATTTTTTATTTCTATCTAAAATACTCATTTTTGTCTCTGTCAAATAAGCTGTCAACATTAATGAATCCAACCTTTTTAATTACTATTTAATATTGAAAATATATGGCTGAAGTAATAATTTCAACAAATAATGCGAAGATTAAGGACTATCTATCTTTGGCGCGAATTGATCATTGGTTCAAGAATATATTTATGTTACCAGGTGTTTTATTCGCATTTATTTATTTTAATCCACCAGTAAATGCTGAATTAATTACAAATATTTTCATCGGAATATTGAGTACTTGTTTCATCGCTTCGGCAAATTATGTGCTCAATGAATGGATTGATGCTGAATTCGATAAATTCCATCCGGTAAAAAAGTACCGTTCATCGGTAGCAAAGGATTTAAAAAAGCATATTGTAATATTCGAATATCTCTTATTTGCAATTGCCGGATTATTATTAGCGTATTATATATCACTTCCATTTTTTCTTGTGGAGCTTTTATTACTCCTGATGGGTTTCTTTTATAATGTGAAACCATTTCGTACAAAAGACCTACCTTATTTGGATGTAATATCTGAATCCGTCAATAATCCTATTCGTTTTTTATTGGGCTGGTTTATTATTGTTCCACTGGCTTTTCCCCCGGCAAGTATCCTTGTTGCCTATTGGATGGCCGGAGCCTTTTTGATGGCAACTAAAAGATTTGCAGAATATAATTTTATTGAAGATAAAAAAACTGCTGGGCTTTACAGAAAATCATTTATTTATTATAATAGTGAAAAATTGCTCATATCACTTTTCTTTTATGCACTAACTGCTACATTTTTTTTAGGCATTTTTTTAATCAAACACCGGATAGAATTGATAATCTCGTTTCCCTTTATTGCATTACTTTTTACATGGTATCTAAAAATTGGATTTAGTAAAGATTCCATTGCTCAAAAGCCAGAGAAACTGTATAAGAGAAAGAAGTTTATGTTATATATCATCTTCCTGAGTATCCTTTTTTCTATACTTCTTGTTGTCGAAATCGAGCCACTGCATTGGTTCTTAAAGCAAAATTTTAATTAATAGAACTGACGATAAGTGATTTTTCAAATATGAATATCCTTCTTAAAGGATCATTTATCTGTCATTGTTCTAACTATGATTTACATTTCCATTGTTGAACAAAATGAAATGTTTTATAAATATAGGCCATACAAAAAGTAGTTAGTACAGGTGACTCCAACTATTTACCTTAAGAGGGATATAATGCCCCCAAATACCACTGGCAAAGCAACCTATTATCACTGGCAAAAGGTCATGATGCCATTGGCAATTGAACACAAAGCCAGTCGCATATAGAGATGTTGCCAGTGGCAAAGCAACACGATGCCAGTGGCAAATTTAAATGCAGGTATTTATTTTTTGAATATTAACCATCTAGCCTATAACTTCCAAGTCGATCAATTGGTTGGTTATTTTTCTGTAGGATCATGACCTGGTGGATGATTGTATAGATCACATGTCTGATTTAGATATGCTGTAAACTCCTCGGGGTCATTGATGATATTATAAAATTTCTCAATATATTTCTGAGATATTTTTCTGTCTCTTTTATCCAAAAAGTCAGCACTTTCCAACATGGTCAATATAGAAGATTTTTTCTGGTTAAACATCTCAATGGTTTTGTCATATGAATCAATAGTTTTGCAGGAACCTTTAAAGAACCGATCCTTTACATATGTTATCGGAAGTTTTGGAGATGGCATGGCATAAGGTGTATTGATAATGCCTGCACAATCAAAATCAAAAGGTATGGGTATCAATTCATCATTATTCAGGTTTATAATATCTACATTATGCCTGGTATTTATCCACCAATCAGTATTTCCAATCATAAATTGAAATAATGAAAAAATATCAAGCGCTTTTTGATTACAACTATCCTGGCTCCAGATTCTTTTATCTGTGGGCATCCCACCAATTCTTTGAGCTAATAAATCATCATCCTCAATAATAAATCCAGTCTTCTCAATATCTGGATAATTTTGTTTTACATCCTTGTAAGTCACATTTACCAACCTTACCCTATAGCTGTAATCTGTAATTTTATTGTAGGTTTTGTAGGCGAGATATTCAAGCAGCGCATAATTTTGATAATCCTCAGATTCCTGGCAATGCGTAACCATTTTTATTTTGTCCTGCCCTTCGAAAACAGTATTTTTTGTTGATTTTTTTTCGAAGTTTAACTTGAGTGGCGGAAACTCACATATATCATTGATGCGTCTTGTTCGGCCTCTTGCTTTTACTTTGATATTGAAGGTCTGTATCTTATCCTTGCCAAGGTTTTGTATAAGAAATGCCGCGCTATATTGTGGTTCCTTGCTTTTATCGTTAAGCACCATTTTCATATCCATTTGCAGGATCAATTCAATGGGTTCGGTACTGTTGAATAATTTTCCGGAGTCGGGATCTTTTTTGTCGGAAGCACTACTGAAGCCGGGCAATAAAACCAGTAGTAATATTATCTTGAAATTTTGCATTTTGGTTGCCAGTTGTTTCATTGGTCACCTAATTATACGTAAAACAGTGTCTTAAGTATATCAATTCCTATACCAATTTATAAATTACTGAAAATTAATGTGTTAAGATTTTGTGGTATGGAGTTATGTTTCAGAATTGTGCGTTCTGATGTTCAAAAATGATCAGTCTGGATTATTTTCTTTTTTTAGACTTGTGCAAATGTGTATGATGGAGTTCGCAATAGTTATAGACCTTTTTTTCAAGTTGTTTTGAATCATTGACCAATTCGTAAAAATTATCATAATACTTCAGGACTGACTTTTTCCTTTTTTCATCAAGAAGTTCAAAATTGTTATATATATCGTAGATATATTCCTTCTTTTCATTAAAGAGGTTTACTGTAGTTTCGTAAGTGCCGGGTAATCGGCAATATCCCCTGAAATATCTTTCCCTCACACTAGAAATTGGTAATGTTTCCGGGGGGACCGCATAGCTTGTATTGATCGCCCCACAATAATCAAAATCATAGGGTACAGGAATAATGGCTTTCCCGTCTATAAATATCAGTTTAGCGTTGTGAATTTTCGGTTTGGCCAACCACCAATCGCAATTTCCAATCATGAATTGAAATATGGTAAAAGTATCAATACTTTTGCGGTCACACCTGTCGTGATTTGACATGAGCGCTTCGGATATCTTTCCTCCGTTTCGCAACGCCATAATATCATCATCTTCGATTAGGAAGCCGTACCTGGTAACATCGCGCGATTTATCATTCAAATCTTTGTAGGTGATTTCAGCCAGGCGGACTTTAAAGCTATAGGGAGTCAAAGTATTATAAACTTTATAAATCAAATACTCCTGTAAAACATAATCCTCATTAACATCCACATCCTTACAATAGGTGACAAGTTTTAATTTATCCTGCCCTTGAAATACAGTATTTTTTACATCCTTTTTTTTGAAATTGATTTTTACCGGGGGGAATGTACAGAAATCAAAAACCCGTCGGGCGTAACCCCTGGCTTTTGCCTTGATATTAAAAATGACATCTTCTCCATTTTCCTGGTGCCAGGTTAAAATTGCCTCTGAATATTCGGGATCATCGGAATTATCGTTCCTTATTTTCTTAACATCTAAAGCAAGGGTCAGCCTTATTGGTGCCTCTTGTTCAAACAACCTTTCGGATGCCGGATCATATTTGATGGTGTCAAGGTTTTCTCCAACAACTATATTTGTCTGAAATAGAAATAATAGAATGATATATAGTTGACGTGGTTTTAACATGATAAAGCGATGAATACTTAAATTTATCAAATATTATGCCTAATAGCTAAGTGTTTGATCATCAATTATTTTAAAAATATGCGATGGTATATAGTCCTTTTCATTTGCGATTTGATACAATTGCTGTCCATTTCCGAACAGTCGAGTAAATACCACAATTTATACATCTGATTTTATCCAGACGGAGTGATTTTAGATATGTTTGCCTAAATTTGAATTATTGATATAATAATATGGATAATCTCAGTCCCGAAGCGAAACTCAAAAAATTAAATATTAAACTTCCTCCCACACCAAAACCAAAAGGTGTTTACAAACCGATTTTAATTGATCGCAATTATGTATATGTATCCGGACATGGCCCGGTTATGTTGGACGATGATTTATTAAAAGGACGAGTAGGGGAAGAAGTAGATAAAGAACAAGGGAAATTGGCAGCAAGGCAGACTGGTCTGGCTATTCTTTCTACTTTGATAACAAATCTTGGGAGTCTGAATAAAATAAAAAGAGTGATAAAAATATTTGGCATGGTTAATTGTGATCGTGATTTTGAAGCACATCCTTACGTGATCAATGGTTGCAGTGAGCTTTTTGTTGACATATTTGGTGAAGAAAACGGTGTTGGTGTCAGAAGCGCAGTGGGTATGGGATCTTTGCCAGAAAATATAACCGTGGAAATAGAAGCAATTTTTGAACTTTATTGATCAGCTATTAGAAGGAAGAAACTTCTCGTGAAATTACTGATTGTCTTTGTTTACCCATTGATGATTTCCTCAACGGAACAGTAAACTTAAATGTACTTCCTGCCCCTTTTTCACTTTCTACCCAGATTTTTCCTCCATTTGATTCAATGAAATTCTTAGTGATGTAAAGCCCTAATCCTGTGCCTTTTTCGTTTGCAGTTCCGCGAGTTGTAAACGATTGAACTCTAAATAGCATTTTAATGTTTTCCGGCGACATACCTACACCATTGTCTTTCACCGATATTAGGCTGAAATCCCCTTTAATTTGAGATTTTATTTCGATCATTTCTCCACTCATAGAGAACTTAATCGCATTAGAAATCAAATTTTTAAATACCAGGTTCATCATATTGGGATCTGCATAAACTATGGAATGGGCAGGAATTTCATTACGAATTTCAACATTTTTCTTTTCCGCCATGGATTCTAACAGAAGTACATTTTCTTCAACACTTTCAAATATATCAATATTCTCAGCCTTCACCTGGATACCCTGCATTTGACTTTTTGCCCAGTTGAGCAGGTTTTCAAGGAAGATAGATGTATGATTGATTTTATCTGTTAACTCTTTTGATATCAGATCCAGTTCTTCTTCCGAAAGAACTCCGGATTTTAGAAGTGTAAGCGTTCCTTTTAGTGAATTAAGCGGACTTCTGAATTCATGGGAGATTATGGAAAAAAGCTTATCTTTTATATTATTTAGCTCTTCTAATTTTATTTTTTGACTTCTGATTTCTTTGTTTTGTTTTGATTTTTCAGCATTTAGCCGCGATAATGTCTTGTTATTTTTCTGGATTTCAAGTTTCTGATATTTAAGGTATTCATTAGCCCTTGTTTTTGACTGATTCGCCCAATAATAAATAATTGCTAAAACACCCAACAAAATGGTGATAATTAGAATAGCGGCATTTACAACATACTGATTTTTGATGGTTGCTGCTTTCGATTCATTGTCTTGCTTTAGTATCTTATTTTCTTGTTTATTTATTTCATTTTCAAAATTTGCCTGAATTTCGGCCAATTGCTTTTCCTTGGCAATGTTAAAAAGACTGTCTTTCATCGAATGATATCGGTTTGAATAATGGTAGGCACTGCTGTAATTTTTCATCTTGGCATAACAATCGGATTGGTATTTGTAATTATCCATGATTAGAAAAGCTGAATTTAATGCTATTGCTTCTTTCAATCCTTTCCTGAAATACACCAAAGCCTCTTTGTATTTGCCGTTTTTATAATAAGCCCTGCCGATATTATTCGTTGTGTTGGCCGCATATTTTTCATATCCCAGTTCTTCGAATATTTTTTTAGAAGAATTGAGATTTTGAATGGCCTCTTCAAACCTCTTTTGACTCATATATACAAGCCCTAAATTATGGTAGATGGTGGCTATACTAAGTTTTTCTCCATACTTATTTTTTAATGCCAGGGCCTTATTATAATACTGGATAGCAAAATCAATCGAATCAATTTCATAATATACAAGTGCCAGGTTATTAAAGACACCACCCTGTCCTGCTTCATCTTCAAGTACTCGATAATAATTCAATGCCTTAATAAAATATATGAGGCCCTGCTTATAATTTTCCATATTATAGTACACCCTACCAATGTCATTGGTAGCATCCGCGGCGCCTCTTATATTGTGTGTAGCTTCGGAAATTTTAAGGCAATGGAAAAAATATGTAAGCGCGGAAGAATAATTTTCCGTAGAAAAATATTCTTCGCCTATTGACGTCAAATACTTTATGCTATCTGTCTGATTTGAGCCAACGAGCATATTCTGAAGACTATCAATCTTTGACAGAGGCTGATCCTGGGCGTAAATAAAAGTTCCTATAATAAGTAATATAGGCAGGAGTACAATTCTCTTCATTTTACAATATTTCCAAGTCATGAAATTATAACATATTGTGAATTCTACTTATGTAAAAATGAACATTTTATGACATGATCCGAATTTTTCCTTCAATTGGAAGATTAAGAATATTTAATCATGGATAGAACAATATTTTTTACTTACCTTGATTTGATTTTTTAAACCCAAAAAATATTTCATCATGAGTGCTTCATATCGATCAAAGTTTATATACAGCTCAACAATACTAGTGGCAGTATTTATATTAACTGCAAGCTTAATATCAGTGAACAAACGCAAACCCAAAGTACCACCCAATTTTTTGTGGATTGTCAGTGAAGATAATAGCCCTTTTTTCGGATGTTATGGTGATGAATTTGCAACAACACCCACTTTTGACAAGCTGGCTACTGAAGGCGTTTTGTATAAAAATGCGTTTGCAAATGCCCCGGTATGCGCCCCGGCCAGATCAACAATAATTACAGGAATGTATCCTCCTTCCATGGGTACCCAAAATATGAGAAGTAAGTATCTTACACCGGAATTGATTAAATTTTTCCCACAATATCTTAGAGCAGCAGGCTATTACTGTACCAACAACGCAAAAGAAGATTATAATATGAATAAACCCGAAGGTGTTTGGGATGAATCGTCAAGAACTGCCCACTACAAAAACCGGCAGGAGGGGCAGCCTTTTTTTGCAATTTTTAATTTAGGCGTATCTCATGAGAGTTCTATTCATAAAAGCATCTCAAATGATAGCCTGAGACATGATCCGGCAAAGGTAAAACTTCCTCCATACCATCCCGACACACCGGAAATGCGTCATGATTGGGCACAATATTATGATAACATTGAAGACCTTGATGGACAAGTGGCGAAACTTTTAAAAGAGCTTAAAGATGCAGGATTGGATAAGAATACAATTGTCGGATACTATGGCGACCATGGAGGAGTAATTGCCCGAAGCAAAAGATATGTATATGAATCGGGCACCCATGTGCCAATGATATGGAGATTCCCAAAAAAATATAAACATCTCGCTCCTGCAAAACGTGGTTCCGAGTTGGACAGACTGGTCAGCTTTATCGATTTAGCTCCGACAATGCTCAGTCTTGCGGGGATTGAACCTCCTGATTATATGCAAGGAAAAGCCTTTATGGGCGATTATCAGGCTCAGGAACGTGACTACGTTCATTTGTTTAGGGGAAGAATGGATGAGAGGATCGATATGGTAAGAGCGGTAAGAGATAAGCAATACCGTTATATTAAAAATTATATGCCTCATCGGATTTATGGACAATATATTGAGTATTTATGGAGAGCGCCATCATGCAGATCCTGGGAGGAAGCCTATAAAGCGGGCAAATGCAACGATGTGCAAAGTATTTTTTGGAATCAAAAACCTGCCGAAGAATTGTATGATGTGTCAGTAGACCCCTGGGAAGTAAATAATTTAGCCGGTGACCCGAATTATGCTACAGTGCTCAATAGAATGAGAGGTGAAAAAGAACGTTGGATGCGCGAAATAAAAGATACCGGGCTGATGCCGGAAGGAGAAATGTCAAGGAGAAATCAAGAGCAAACTTCATTTGATTTTGTCCATTCACCGGCATACCATTTTGATAAGATTGAATCTGCAGCAGTTATTGCAACCTCCAGAGATGCGGGCAAACTCAATGATATTATCGGTTTTATAAATGATGATGATCCATTAGTAAGATACTGGGGAGCAACTGGATGCCTTGTTTTAGGAGCAGAAGCAAAGCCTGCTGTTGATGATTTGAAGGGGCTTTTAAACGATAATTCTCCGGATGTGAGAATAACGGCGGCAGAGGCATTATGCAATTTGGGCTATAGCGATTTAGCCACTCCCGTAATAATTGAAACGCTTCAGGATGATAATCTTATGGTACGTGTTCATGCATTGAATAGTTTGGATATATTAGGTGGAAAAGTTGCCATTGAGGCCATTCCTGCCGTAAGGAAGCTTTTAGGAGACCGGCAGGGAAGAGATTATGACATCAGGGCAGGGAAAAGATTGATTGAGATTTATGGTGGATAGAGGATATGCCCAATTTGGCCAACATGGTATTATGGTGGAAATGATTGAATGCTAATATGATTGAATGCGACAATGCGACAAGGCGTGAATGCTAAAATGATTAAATGTGATTCACTACGGAAAGGTGTTAATATTATTATTTCAGTCTCTATTGAAAGATGATAGTTTTGTTGTTATAAACAAAAACCCGGTCAGCGAATACAAGCTTTAATGCATTTGACAGCACTATTTTTTCTACATCCCTACCTGCTTTTGCCATCATTTTAGCATCGTTTTTATGATTTGTGTTAATCACATCTTGGGTTATAATCGGTCCTTCATCAAGGGTGTCATTTACAAAATGTGCCGTTGCTCCAATGAGTTTTACTCCACGGTTATAGGCCTGGGAATAGGGTTTGGCTCCAATAAAGGCCGGAAGAAAAGAATGATGGATATTAATAATTCTATTGCTGAAATTTTTAGTAAAACCCGGAGTAAGAATGCGCATATATTTAGCGAGCACCAAATATTCAGCCTTATATGGATTTACAATTTCAAGTACCTTTGATTCGTGTTCTGATCTCTCCAGGCCTTCTGCAGAAATATGATGAAATGGTACACTAAATTTTCCGCAAAATTCTTTGAGTTCCAGGTGGTTGCTTACGATAGCCAGAATGTTTGCATTAAGTTCGCCAAAATGATGTCGTACCAGCAGATCACCAAGACAATGATATTCTTTTGTCACAAGCACAACAATATTCTTTTTCTTCTTTTCATGTAATTGAATATGTGCTTGCCGAGGTAATACTGAACTTAACTTACTAATAATTTTTGCTTTGTTGAGTCCTCCAACAACTTCGGAGCGCATGAAGAAATGATTATTGACATGATCTACAAATTCTTCATTTTCGATGATATTTAATCCAGATTTAAATAGAATGCCCGAGATTTTGTGAACGAGTCCTTTTTGATCAGGGCAATCTATTTGTAAAATATATTGCATGGAGCTATCAATGAAATGGTTATAAATTAGTATTAGTTAATATTATTTCTATCAAAGTGAGTGCCTTTTTCTATAGCTTCTGAAATTTTATCAACTACCTTTTTGAGTTCGTTGGAAGATTTTTTCATATGAAATAAGAGCGAATCTATATTTTTGGATTTATTAATTTCCAACAAATTAACCAGGCCTAAAATACTGCATAGTGGCCCTCGTAATAGATGAGCATTGATATAGGCATATTCAGAAAGCTGCATATTTTGTGACTCAAGAGTTTTTGTACGCTCTTTCACGTGATTTTCCAGGTTTTGGTTAATATTTTGGATTTCCTGATTGCTGCGTTTTAATTCTTCATTGATTTTATCGATGTCTGATCTTTTGGAAATCAACATTTCATTTTGATTTTCTATTTCCTTGATTTTTTCTTTTAGGTCAACATTTAAGATTTCAATTTCTTGTTGCTGGCGCTTGATTTGGCTGATATCCTGGGAAATAATCATAATTTTAGCTGTTTTCCCATTTTCGTCCAGTATTGGAAAAAAATTTTCTGTAAGCCAATACTTTTCTCCCCTAATGACAATACTTGCGGCATGTCTGTGATTTTTGCCTTCAAGAAGGCCATGAATAATTTCATCGAACTCTACATTTTCTACAATAGTAAGTTCTATTATTTCAGCGATTTCCTGAATTGTTTTTCCCAACATCGCATCTTTATGCATTTGAAGCAATTTGGTCGCCTCAGGACTAATTTTAATGAGTTTCCCTTCAATATCCAATTCACCAACGAGCAACTGAGTACTGTAAATTGATTTAAGAATGCTTCTGTTCTCCGCTTCTCTGTTCAATAATGCAGATTGAGCCCCTGTCAATTTGTTTATGAGTTCATTCAACTCGTCCTGCACTAAAAGCAGCTCTCTGTTTTTAATTTCGATAAATTCACTTTGTGCAGTTATCTCTTCTTTCTGTTGAAGTAGTTCAGAATTCTGAGCCATGAAATCATCTTTTTCTCGTTTCAATTCACGGTTTATTGAGGAGATTAATTCATTCTTTTCTCTTAAAGCATTAAAAGCATTTTCAATTGTTTTTTGAAAAACCATTGACAATACTAAAAACACAATAGGCAGGCTGCTATAGACCATAGCATAATACCATATCTCCAATTTCTGATCATATTGATTAACAATATTTAAGGGCATGTCTTGTAAATATGCAAAGGCAAAAACTGTTGAAATACAGACGGTTAGCCAGAAATAGGCTGCTTTGCGGTTAATGAGTAAATTGGCAGCCACAGGCGTAAAAGATAGCCATGGGATAAAATTTGAATAAATATTCCCGGAATAATAGATTAAAAAAACAGCAGAAATATAGCCACTGAAAAGGTATAAAAATGATATAATATTTAGGTCAAGTGAAGTGCGGAGTAGAAAGACCAATCCTGAAAAGGCGAACACAGCAAAATAAACTATGAATATGGCGTCATTAAAATTGCTGAGATGTACAAATACAATATGCAGCACTGAAAATAGTGCGGTAATAACACAAAAAACAAAAACTAAACGAGCTCTTGAAAATTCCAAAAATTCTTTATCATGATATCTGAATAGAAAAAAATCGAAGAGTTTTTGCATCTGTTTGCTATATCATGTTTAAAAAATATTCAACTCATGAATTTGTTAAAAACACAAAAAAAGTTAATAAATAGTTCATTTAAAAAGAAATTAATTGGATTTATTCGTTTCACAATTTTTTCCAGAATATAATATTGAAAATTATAAGTAAAAAATATGATTGAATTGAGATAAAATTTGTCTTACAGCATCAATTGTTTTACTTAGCGAATTAAATCAAATATGATAAAGTGAAGAAATCCCTTTCAATACTGCTATTCATTCAGTTGTTAATTCTGACTATTGCCCTTGCTCAAAAACCAACAAAATATAATTCGGCTGAAATCCAATTGAAACTTCAGAAACTCAAGGTTTTAGGCAATGTGCTGTATGTAGCAGCTCATCCTGATGATGAAAATACAAGGCTAATCACCTACATGGCCAATGAGAAAAAAGTAAATGCTGGGTATTTTTCATTTACGAGAGGGGATGGAGGTCAAAACCTGATCGGACCTGAGATCAGAGATGAGTTGGGGGTAATAAGAACTCAGGAATTGTTGGCTGCAAGGAGAATTGACCATGGGCAACAATTTTTTAGCAGGGCAGTTGACTTTGGATATTCTAAAAATCCGGACGAAACATTTACAATTTGGGACAGGGAAAAGGTACTGGGAGACCTGGTTTGGGTTATCAGGAGGTTTAGACCTGAAATCATTATAACGCGTTTCAATACAGTTCCCGGAGGGAATCATGGTCATCACACAGCATCTGCAATTTTGGCAGCGGAGGCCTTCGAATTGGCTGGTGACAAAACTAAATATACAGATCAATTAAATTATGTAAAGCCGTGGCAACCTACTTCATTATATTGGAATACATACTGGTGGAGAAAGAGTGATTATCAGAAAGATACTTCAGAATTAATCAGCATAGATGTTGGGAAATTTAATAAGTTGCTTGGATTATCATATACGGAAATTGCTGCATTGAGCAGAAGCAGTCATAAAAGCCAGGGTTTTGGTGCTACCGGCTCTCGCGGAGAACAAATGGAGTATTTGCAATATGAGCTGGGCGCCAAAGCAGAAAATGACGCATTCGAGGTAGTTGATATTAGCTGGAATAAAATTTTAGGCGGAAAAGAGATCAATGATCAGATCGATAAGCTGCTGGAGATTTATAATCCAAATAAACCCGAGGCAATTCTTTCAAATTTAATAACACTGAAAAATAGCATAGAAAAGATTGGAGATGATTTTTGGAAGCAAAAGAAATTGTCTGAAATTGATGAGATTGTCTATGCTGTTACAGGGCTCTACCTCGAAGCCAAAGCCGGTGATTTCACCGCTTGCCCTGGAGAAGAAGTAGTTCTAAACATCGAAGCAATTAACAGGTCTTCCTCAAATATTATTTTGAAGAAAGTAAAATTGAAAGATCTCCATGATGTATCAGATTATTCAATGCCTTTAAAAAATAATGATCTTCACAATTTCCAGATAAACATTAATATCCCGGGTAACAGCGCATATTCTCAACCATATTGGCTTGTGAAGGATCATGATATTGGAACTTTTGAAGTGGACGATCAGCTAATGATTGGGAAAGGGGAAAATGATGCAGCGGTTTCTTGTGAGTTTACATTATCAATAGAAGATGAAGAATTTGTATTTACAAGACCCGTAATCTACAAAAGGAATGACCCTGTACGTGGCGAGGTTTACAGGCCGTTCGTCATAGCCCCACCGGTTCTAGCCAATATAGAAGGAAGCGTTGTGATTTTTGAAAATCATGCATATCAAAATATCAATGTAAATATCAGGGCGGGCAAAGATCAACTCAAAGGAACCTTAATGCTGGATTTACCGGAATCCTGGAATGTGGAACCAAAATCATACAATTTTGAGCTTTTACAAAAAGGTGAAAAAGGATTATTTAATTTTAAAATTACACCACCGGATAAACAAGAGACTGCCACTGCCAGGGCTATTGTGAAATTAGGGTCCGAACAGTTTCAATACAGCCTGGAAGAAATAAATTATGATCATATTCCAGCTCAGATGTTATTTAACAGTTCAGATGTTAAATTTGTAAAACTGGATCTTGAAAAAGGAAACGAAAAAGTGGCTTATATCACCGGTGCGGGAGATAACATTCCTAAAAATCTAAGACAAATAGGGTACACGGTAGATATCATCAATGACCTCGAATTTTCCGATGAAATCCTCGATCAATACGATGTTATTATCCTTGGCATCAGGGCACTAAATACGGTAGAAAGATTGAAATTTGATTTCGATAAACTACTGGAATTTGTAAAAAGAGGCGGTAACCTGATCATGCAGTACAATACAAGTCATCGGTTGGTGACTGAAAACTTTGCTCCTTATCCACTAAAACTTTCAAGAGACAGGATTACGGTAGAAGGGTCAAAAGTGAAAATTCTGAACCCCAATCATCCGGTATTGAATTATCCCAATAAAATCAATGAAAATGATTTTGATGACTGGGTACAAGAGAGAGGTTTGTACTTTCCAGGCAATTGGTCAGAGGAGTATGAGACCATTATTTCCGCACATGATCCTGGAGAAAAACCATTGGATGGCGGTCTCCTGATCGCCAAATATGGCAAAGGATATTATATCTATTCTGGATTATCATGGTTTAGAGAGCTTCCGGCAGGAGTCCCTGGCGCATACAGGTTATTCGTGAATATGATATCCTTGGGAAAAAGTGAAAAATAGTTAACCCCTGCCGTTATGATCGATTTATTTTAGTTCTACTTCTGCTTTATGGGGATAATGTAAAATTCACTTTATAACACGGATAATTTTTAGATAATAATGAACAAGAAACAATGGGCTAATTTTCCTTTTAATCCGGGGAAGTGGCCTTTTTTTTATGGCTGGATGATACTCTTATGGGGGTCAATGGGTATCGTAATGAGCATTCCCGGACAAACAATGGGCGTATCTGTCTTTACAGATCATTTATTGGCAAATCTTCATATTTCAAGAGATCAGTTAAGTCTTGCCTATATGTTTGGGACAATATTTAGCTCATTTTTACTGCCGTGGGCAGGGATGCTTTATGATAAAATAGGAGTGAGGCCGGTTGCAATGGGAGCTTCGATTGGCTTGGGGATTATCCTCCTTGTTTTGAGTAAAATCAATGTAATCGTTTTTGATTTATTGCATTTTGAGCAAACTGTTTTTATAGTCATAGTCATGGTACTGATCTTTTTCATGCTCAGGTTTTTCGGGCAGGGAGTGCTCACCATTGTATCAAGAAACATGATGGCTCAGTGGTTTGACAAGCGACGTGGGTTTGCTACAGGTTTTGGAAATGTTTTTGTCTCTCTTGGGTTTTCTGCCGCGCCAATATTCCTGAATAAATTAATTGATATTAAAAGTTGGGATGGGGCTTATCTCTCTCTGGCTATAATGGTTGGAATTATTTTTCCATTTGTCATTCTCATATTTTTCAGAAACAAGCCAGAAGACAGTGGGCTGTTACCGGATGGTGACTATACAATGTCTGAAAGAAAGAAAAAGCTGCTTTTTCCCGTAAAAAAGGAATTCACGCTCAAGGAGGCACTCAACAATTATGCATTTTGGGTATTTGCACTTATGCTCGCAATGCACGGATTATATGTTACCGGGATCACCTTTCATGTGATTTCTATTTTTAAAGAAGCAGGACTTCCGGCCTCTGAGGCAATCACAATATTTCTTCCCATCTCCGTAACGGCAATTATATTCACATTGTTTTCAAGTAGTCTTAGTGATTTTATCCAGTTGAAGTATCTCTTGATATTAAAGGGTTTTGGTGCCATTCTCAGCTTGTTGGGGCTCATATTGTTGGGGCAATGGCCACCGGCAATTTATTTTTTAATAATAGGAACCGGAATCATGTCTGGGCTTTTCAGTGTCATTACCACCGTTACCTGGCCAAGATATTTTGGGAGGGAGCATTTGGGCGCGATAAGTGGCCATGCTACTATGTTGATTGTTTTTGGGAGCTCTTTAGGACCAATTCTGTTTAGTGGCTCTTTAACTTATTTCGGGTCATATGAAACCGCTGGATGGATATGTTTAGGGATGTATCTATTGTTGGTTGCAGGATCAATTAAAGCGAATAATCCGCAATTACGAATATTTAATGATGGAATGAGATAATAAGATAATGCGATAATGATAGAATGTGATATTGATAGCATTAAATCATTTCCTCTAAAATAGCAATAGAAGTATAATTGTTATGGAATTTCAAAGGTTCCTCTATATGATTTTTGGGTAATCTCTTTTCGGATTCCCTTAGATTCTCCTTTCTGCCGTATCTAAAGGGAATGTCGATTATATTTCATTTAGAACTACTTTTATTCTTCATTAAAAAGAAATTTAATTTATAATAATTAGATTTGTGTTATATGAATTTATTTAAGGCAACTGGGTATTTTTTGATTTTTTAATTATGATTGACTCCGAAATTATATTGCTTTGCTGGACTGCTGCCACCATAGGTTTTGTGCATACTGCTTTAGGCCCCGACCACTATTTACCATTTATCATGATGGGGAAGGTCAGAAATTGGTCCATGGCAAAAACTTCATGGATAACTTTGCTATCAGGTGCCGGTCATGTGTTGAGTTCTATTTTCTTGGGAATTTTAGGTGTTTATCTCGGTGCTGAGGTTTTGAAGCTTGAAGCTTTAGAAGCATTCCGAGGCACGATAGCCGCATGGTTATTGATAAGTTTTGGATTTGCCTATTTTATTTGGGGCATTCACAGGGCCATAAAAAATAAAAAACACAGTCATTTACATGTTCATAGCGATGGTATCGTACATGACCATTCTCATGCTCATACTTCAAACCATGCACACGTTCATGATCAAAAAAGCAGCGATAAAGATATTACGCCATGGATTTTATTTACTGTTTTTGTCCTGGGTCCATGTGAACCATTAATTCCATTGCTCATGTATCCTGCCGCAAAAAGCAGCATGATGGGAATGTACCTGGTCGCACTGGTTTTTTCGGTTGCCACATTAGGTACGATGTTGGTGATAGTGTTGCTTTCCTCCTGGGGAATACAATTTGCTAATTTGGGTAAATTGGAAAGATACACACATGCTATAGCCGGAGCGACCATTTGTTTCACAGGCTTGGCTATTATATTTTTGGGGCTGTAGGACACAAATATTAACACTGTTTTACTTTACAACTGCCAAGTGAGGGTGATAACAATTATCCGTTTCTGTTCAAGGACTATTTAGGAATTCACAGGCTTGCTTATATGCAAGTGAAAAAATGAATTGAAAAACCCGGTTCTCAACCCTAATCGGCATTCAAATTTTCTATATTCAGTTTTAACTCAATTGGAATCTTTCTTAATTTAACCAATTGCAAGTAGTACATTTTAGGCTTTGTTAAGTCCTTATTATAGAAACTTCCAAGAGATCAAATCCTTTTCGATGCACATTAAAATAAATTGCCTTTTTCCCATGAGACTTACTCACCATATTTTACTCGTTCTGATGTTATTTTTTTCATTATTCGTTTATGGTGATGGACAAAAAGAATTCAGTAATGTTGTCATCAGTATCGGCAAAGAAGCAAATGACATTGAAAAAAGAGTTGCAACATTGCTAAATGACCGGTTATCTGAAAAAAGCCAACTTGATATTCACATTGAGCAGGAATCAGATAGCTCAAATGCTGATGGGCTTCTGATTCTTTTGGGAAGGCCTGAACATCATAAGGATATTGAGAACCAATTTGTTAAGCACCGAATTCCTCAACTTACAGAGCTGACACCGGGGCCGGAGGGTTTTCTTTTGCGCTGGACGGGAGATCATCAACTTTTGGTTGTCGGCATTGATGATCGAGCTTGTCTTTATGCAGTTGGAGAGCTATTAAGACAGATAAAATTTGATAAAAAATCCATAAGAATTCCAGAAAACTTAAACATTCGCACTGCTCCAGCATTTGAAATCCGTGGCACACAATATGGTCAGAGTCATGTGGCTAAAAGGTTGGCACATGTAAGGGATTGGACAGAGGAGGAAACACAACGAGCAATCCTCGATTACGCATTGGCAGGGGCAAATATTTTCAGTACACAAGCCGGTCCCATGTTTGACTTTATTAAATCTTATGGGTTAATGACAAAAGGAGGTTTTGGTGCTAATACTGCCGGTGCATCCGTGCCCGAAGAATGGAATGCTTCAGAATCAATAGGCAGAACAGGATATGTTTGTTTGTCAGTTCCCAAGGCCAGAAAGTATATGCTAAATAAATGCGATCAATATTTTAAAAACAGTCCCTCATTCGATATTATCAGTTTTCATGGAGGAGATGGTGGCGGTTGTGAATGTGATCGTTGTGATCCCTATGGTATGACATTTATTACACTGGTAGAAGAAATGGCGGAAATTATCCATAGCTATCATCCTGATACACGCATACTTTTTACCAATCAAAAATTTGACAACGATGACGATAATGCCATTTTTAAATATTTGCAGGAAAAACCGAGAGACTGGCTGTGGGCTTGGGGATACGGGCCCGGTTCGGATGCCACCACCTGGCAGCCGGGACACAGGCAAACTCATCGCATGGATTTATTCAAATATCCGGGATTTGGACCATATGGATTATATCCTAAAGAAATCATTCGCCAAATGCCACCGAGACATGCCTTGATTTATTCTAGTGAGATTACACATTGGAAATATGCCCAGCACGCTTATATACAAATGTATCCCCGCGCCGATCGAAATGGAGATCTGCCTCCTCATTGGAGTCATGAAATATATGAAAGACGACCTGATCAATACCTGACGATGGTTTACAATCGCCTTACATTTTATGCCTGGCCAAGAAATTATCATCGTATTTTCAATGATCTGATGCGCTATGGC